>NZ_JBBKTX010000025.1:0-62996 GCF_044962685.1 Oceanobacter antarcticus | reverse complement strand
CAAAAGCCAGCGCCATGATGTACAGCCTGATAGAAACCGCCAAAGCGAACGACCTGGAGCCTTACGCGTATTTACGGAGAGTGTTTGCCCAGTTGCCGTTATGCGAAACCGTGGAAGACATCGAAAAACTGCTGCCTGAGAATATGAAAGCGGCCGTTATTTAAATCGGTAGATGGGGTTGTTTGAGCGTTTACTTTGTATTCTTCCTACTATCTTTTTCAAAACTTTTTCATTCTTGGCAAAATACTTAGAAATGCTTTCAAATGGAGTGTGCTCTTCAATTGGCCTCCAGCGTTCATTTTTTAACGTGAAAAAGTTTTTTTCATTACCTGAAAGGTCGCATCGAAACGACGAATAAGATAAGCCCAGATCTTCTATTATGTCGGCATCATCCGGTGCTCTCCCTCCCCACGACATACTCATGAGAAGCATTGTTATCTCACCGCCATAGTACTTGTCTAGTATTTTTCTAAGACTATTAGGTTTACCCGTACCAGTTAGCTCTCCAAAATACACAGTCTTCGGGCTTCCTTCTTCCGTAACCACTATTGAATATTGAGGAATGTATAAAAGCCCTTCTTCTTGAGTCAAGCAAAAATATGGTGTCAGAACGCCCGTGCACGGGTTGTAAATCGATATCTCAGCTTCCGCGTTTCTGTAATTTTCTTCAATTTCCCTTAGATGCCTTAAGATATGGGCCCTCCATACAGGATTCTGAGACAGACACTCCTCTATATCTTTTTTCGTTGAGCTTATGTGAGACTTGTTGGAAACTGCAATTTGCCTCTTAAATGATTGTCCTGAGCTACCATCCCCTCCCTTAAGCTCGCTGATAATATCAGTATCATTCAGTAGCTCATTCCTACTGAATGCACCAAATCTGAGAATCTCTCGGACACTCCACCCTTCGTCATCAAGAAGCTTAGACTTAAACTTTGCAGGGTAACCAATCTCATAATAATCATAATGTGGACGCGGTTCAGCGGAGTTAAGGCTTTCATGAAGGAAGCACAGTGCCTCCTCATCTTCCATATCAGACATTGAGTCCTGAATATCCTTTAGCTCTTCTTCTGAGACACAACCCTCCAAAAGAGATAGGTACTCGTTAGCAGTTAGAAGCTGCATGGCATGGTAGAGGATGTGCTTTGGTGGAGAGGACAGCGAAATCAAATGTTCAATTTTCTCCGGAGTATTTCCAGGAATTTGAGTTAGTGATTGACGCATAGCTGAGACAGCTTTTTCCTGAAAACCCTCAGGAGCATCCAAAATCACCAAAAAATAATCCTCAATACCTTTCTCTAAAGAATATTTCTTGTATTCTGACATTCCCCGATTAAGGCTGGCTTCATCATAGTAGCAGTTCAAATCATGCCATGGGGCAATAACTCTCCCTTTAGACTTATAGACTAATGCAACCTCTTCTGCGGAAAACCCAGAATTGCCATCAGATAGCTTTATATTGATTCCAGTTACAGATATTGGTGAGTCCGCTACAAACCGGGAGAATGGAACAATTAATTCTTTCCATTCTGTGGACGCAACAATTACTCTTATTTCTCCATCCTTACATCCAAAGTGGGACTTAACTCCTTCTACATACTTGTAAACCTCATGCAGGGCTTCGCGAGAGGCGGAGTCACTCCGCTTCAATTCAACGAGGACATGATGATTCTTTTTATCTTTAGCATAAAGATCAATAAAACTCCTTGTTCCCAGCGTATTCGGAATGTATTTTTCTTTAGACAAAAGCTCTAGGCCGGATTCTAAAAAATCAATATTCGAAGCGACAATAGTCTGTAATTCACTTTCACTTATATCTGTTGCCATGAGCATCCATTTTCTTATTGATTTTCATTGTTCGTCCGACATAGAAAAGCCACTCGAATTTTGTATAACGCCAAGCACAGGGGTCGGAGTGAAGGCGCTGTTTTTCAAGCGCCGCAACGGAGGTCCAAGCCACGAAGCGGCTGAGCCTGGTGCGATTTGTTATATTTGATGTATTACTAGATTTACCCATAAAACCATGACGCTTATAAATGCAAACCAAAAAGTATACATGCGGTGTAGTATGTGGTTGTAAGTTAAATGAATGTAGGCGTGAATATACCGAAAACCTACAAATAACCAAGCGGTAATTAAACCCAATTTGCTTTCAATGTTGAGAGCAAGATAGAGCGTGCAAGCAACATAGAACAATAAAGGGATTTCAAATTGATTATTAAAACAACGAGTGCTTCTCGTTATAGCTTCTGGTGCTTCGTAGCCTTGCATTAGCCGGAAATATTTGGGACTAATTTCTTTAGATTTGACCGCAGATATACGTGCCTTAATTGCTACAATGCCTATAAAGAAGACAAGCAAAACCATAGCAAACATTGGGAAGATCAATTTAATTACCTTTTGTGATTACGGAAATAGTAAAATATAACGCTTGGGTAAACGGCTTGCGAAGCGCAGCGTAGCAAGTCCGGTGGAGCGCAGCGGAACGAATTTGACCCACTTGTTAGCTTTACCTTACACTTTAGCTTCATTTAATTTCCATGAATGAACGTCCGGCTCACAACGATTAAGTGCTATACCGCGACCGCGGCAAAGCTCTTTAAAATTAGTGAACTCACTTTCAGTCGTTGTTTTTGTGTGAGAGATGTTTTTATAAACATACCTCCCCAAGTATACATTTACAATTGAATCTTTTGGTAACTGTAGGCAGTAAATAGGACGACCTAAACTCTTAGGATTTTTTTGAATCCAGTCACCTGAAACATTTGAAAACGCTCCACCTTCAGAGTGATAACCATATGGAGAGTCCACTAAACGTTTTACAACCCTGACTTCTTCCTCGTAGCTCCACTCAGAAGATTTATATAAAAATGCACGTTTAGTTATGTTGTAAAAGTCGGAATTAAAGCCAGTTGCATCTTTACCTATATTCATTAGTTCTTCTGTAGAATGCTCAAAATTCGAAGATTTAGGTTTACTGGCAGTATAAATAACTTCTCCGTATTGAGCAGGAATGATCGAGCTTTGGGTGCAAGTAAGTCCTGCTTTTTCGACATCAATACCGATAGCAACACCTTGGTGTGAATCACCATAGTGCGCCCACATTAATGGATTTAATGGTTCTCTAGTTAATGAAAGTAAAGCGTAGTTTCGAGAGAAGCGATTTCGGTACGCATCTGTAACCATACTTGCTGACATTTTTCCGTCGGAGAAACCTAGCGCAGTACATTCAAAAGGATCGTTCAAATCTTCGACACACGAAAAGGCAATTGAATTATTTTCAATAATATCTAATGCCGTTTTAAAACTTACGTATTTATATAAGACCACTCAACTATCCAATGTAAAGCTAACAGTTTATTAGTGCGCATGCGCGGTTTCTGGGCAAGTCGGTTTCTGGAAAATCACCTAACTACTTGAATAATAGGAAGTAAAATCCATTTCCAGATCTGTCCATTCTGTGAAAGCGAGCATGCGCATTAACTCTTTTGTGCCTTGCGCATTAATCTGTAAACCTGCGCAACAAATTTCCGTGTATCAATGCCTTAACGATAACAACGTCCGGGAAAGTGCGCAAGGCTTCTGAAAAAGCGCGCATTGATTTGGGCAAACTTTCAATTATACTGGATATGCACACACATCAGATCAAGGAGTGATCAATGACTTCCAGCCCCTTTCTCAATGACATTCGCCGCTTTATGCGCACCCGCGGCTACAGCCTGCGAACCGAGAAAACCTATGTTTACTGGATTCGGTTCTTTATCGTTACCAAAAGCGGAGACATCCCAAAGAGATGGGGGCTGCTGAGGTGGTGCAGTTTCTGGGGTTTCTGGCGAATGATCGTCATGTCTCGGTCAATACTCAGAAGCTGGCCTTGAATGCGTTGGCGTTTCTCTATAACACGTATCTGGAATTGCCTCTGGGAGGCAGCCCCTCCCTCCTACCCATCTACCCTTGTTGATCTGGCATTACGTGATAGCAGGCTGTTGAAATTCTTATTCGCTTCGCCGACAGAAGCTTTTCAACCCGATAATTCACGCTTATCTGGTTGTTTTCTGAGTGGTTTTTCCGCTGGAAGCAGGATTCTCCACCCTGTTTCCGGTCTTCAGACGGATTGACCCTGTAGCTTTGCCATTCGCACCAGGTTGTAGGCCATCATGGTCATCTCAAGAACGCTGTTGACCTTCGCCAGTCCTTTCACTTTTAACTGCCGTAGCTGGCCGACGGTCTTGCCCCAGCCGAAGGGTTCTTCGACGCGTTTACGCACAATCTGACTGGCGGCATATCCCGCTTTATGACTGGTTCGACCATCGATCGCTGAGCCGCCGGGCCGTTTGTCATTGCGGGCAACATGGGGCGAATAGTGGTTCTATTTAACCAGAATTTGCTCAGAAAAGAGCCAGATTCAGCTTTTCCGCAGTAGAGCAGCCCTAAGCCCGACGGCCAGGATAGCGATCCAGGCTGAATCGACTCCCTAACGGGTCAGATAAAGACGAGGAACACGCCGGGTAATCCCGGTAAACAGATGGTAGGAAATGGTATCGCAGCAGGCCGCCACCTCATTGGCATCCAGCTGCAAGCCCCAGAATTCAACGGGGTTACCCAGTGCAGCAGCAGCAACCTCGGTCAGGTCAACGGTCAGCATATCCATCGATACCCGCCCCAGTAGCCGGGTGCGCTGGCCGTTAACCATCAGCGGCGTACCTTCCCGTGCCTGACGCGGATAACCATCGGCATACCCCATGGCAACGGTACCCACCAGAGTCGGTTTATTGGCGACAAAGCGGCTGCCATAGCCGACACTTTCACCGATCGGAACCCAGCGAGTGGCAATGACTTCTGATACCAGCGACATCGCAGGTTGCAGCTGTTGTGCGACCTCGTCAGGGAATGCCAGCGGCGATGAGCCGTACAACATAATGCCAGGCCGCTGCCACTGTTGACGGGCGGCGGGATGCGCCATCAGAGCGGCCGAATTAGCCACACTGATATCCAGATCCAGTCCCTGCCTAGCCGCCGCAAGACCAGCCAGCTGGGTGCTGACATCCACCCCCGGAGCCACCAAACAATCAGCATTGGCGAAGTGCGTCATCAGCGTGACACGCCCCACCTGTGGCAACGCCAGCAATTGCTGACAAGCACCAGCCACCTCCTCCAGCGCAAAGCCCAGGCGGTGCATACCGGTATCCACTTTCAGCCAGATATTCAGAGGCCTGGAAAAGCAAGTCTCCGCCACTGCGCTGATCTGATCGGGTCGATGAATCGCCGTCCAGAAATTCTGCTCAGCAATCACCGGCAATTCGTCATTACTGAAAAAACCTTCCAGCAACAACACCGGCTGAGTCAACCCGGCCGCGCGCAACTCCAGCGCTTCTTCAATACACGCGACCGCAAACGCAGGCGCATAAGGTGCCAGCGCCTGAGCCACCCGGACAACCCCATGGCCGTAGGCATCCGCCTTGACCACCGCCAGTGCCTGACCAGCAGGATGTAACGAACACGCCAACTGATAATTGGCAACAATATGATCCAGATGAATCCGGGCCTGCGCAGGACGAGACATGCTTACCACTCCACAGCGTCGATCTGGCGCTTACAGCGCCAGAATCGCCTCAACTTCAATATCAGCTGCTTTTGGCAGCGCCTTGACCGCATACGCAGCGCGGGCCGGGTACGGCTCGTCAAAATAGCGGGCCATCACTTCGTTCACTTGCGGGAAAAAGCTCATATCCGACAGCAAAATAGTCAGCTTGGCGGCATCATTCAACGAACCGCCCGCCGCTTCAGCCACGGCTTTCAGGTTCTCGAACACCTGTACAGCCTGGGCTTCAAACGACTCGGTAACCATTTCCATGGTTTCCGGGTTCAGCGGAATCTGACCTGACATATATAGGGTGTTACCCACCTGAACCGCCTGCGAATAGGTGCCAATAGCGGCCGGGGCCTTGCTGGTCGAAATAATCTGTTTGTTGCTCATAAAAACCTCATTATTCATTGAATCACATCCAGGCAGGTCGCCGGACGCGCGGGTAAGTAAATAGTACTGCCGCCGGGGGGCATCCCAAACGATCGCGAGAAAAAAAGTCTCGTCGTGTTCGGGAGTATCCGGAACCAGGGGGCGTTCTCAATTATTTGCCACGGCCTGTCAGGAGGATAAATCCCGTCAGGCAAGGCGTTGGACGCCGAGAATGACGCATCTTTTTCAAGTCCAATAACACCGCACTGGACGGCGGCAACCCGCGTCCTGCGGGGGCTGCCGGATTAAATAGATGCCCCCTAAAGATACCGATGTACCGACAATCCTTCTGCACTGATTTCGGTATCACGTTCATTCATAATATCCGCCAATAAACGCGCCGAACCTTGCGACATGGTCCACCCCAACGTGCCGTGGCCCGTATTCAGATACAGGTTGTTGAAGGGTGTTTTGCCAATCACCGGCACGCTGTCTGGTGTCATTGGCCGCAAGCCACACCAGAACTCCGCCTGCTCCAGATCACCGGCACCCGGAAACAAGTCACTGACGACGAAATCCGCAGCCTTGCGACGGCTCTCTTTCAGACTCAGGTCAAACGAGGCAATCTCAGCCGTACCACCAACACGAATGCGTTCATCAAAACGCGTTACCGCCACCTTGAATTCTTCATCCATCACCGTGGACTGCGGTGCCTTGCTTTCATCCAGCAGCGGCAACGTCAGTGAATAACCCTTGATCGGATAGATCGGCAACTTGATGCCCAGCGGATTCACCAGCATCGGTGAGTAACTGCCCATGGCCACCACATACTTGTCAGCCGTCAGACGACCGTTAGAAGTCACCACGCCACGCACTTCACCGCCGGATGCTTCCAGCCCCTTGACCTCGGTGTCCATCATAAAAGTCACCCCCAGCGTACGGCAGGCATCCGCCAGCCCCTGGGTAAACTTGCGGCAATCACCAGTGCCATCGTTGGGGAACATCAAGCCGCCGACAAACTTTTCCGCCACATTTGCCAACGCTGGCTCATGCTGGATACAGGTCGCGTGATCGATCACCCGATGCTCAACACCACACTCACGCAGCGATTCGAGATCCGCCCCGATGGAATCCATTTTTTCCTGATTACGGAACAGCTCAATCGTGCCCTGATGACGCTGATCGTAATGAATCGGGCAATCTTGCTGCAGTTGCTCAAAACAGATACGGCTGTACTCGGAAATCCGCAGCATGCGGTTCTTGTTGAGCCGATAGGCATCCTCGGTACACTGGCCCAGCATTTTCAGCATCCAGGCCGAGGTATTCACATTCAACGCCGACGGACTGACCATAATTGGTGCCAAATCCTGCAGCATCCATTTGATCGCCTTGAACGGAATACCCGGTGCCGCCCACGGATTGGTATAACCGTAAGACAACATGCCAGCATTACCGTAACTGGTTTCATCTGCCACGCCAGCCCGACGCTCAACCACGGTGACGTCATGACCAGACCTGGCCAGATACCAGGCAGACGAGACACCCAACACACCGGCACCCAACACCAGAATTTTCATAACGACCACCCTCACAACGCCACAAAGTCCGACGAGCAGTTCCAGGCTGATATTTCAACCTATTAGCGGAAAACGCTGCCATGTTTAATAGTGAAATTCTAGCCAAAACCCTATAGAAAAAGCCTTTGAAGTTCGCTTAAATACAGAATATTTCACTACACATTAAAGAAATTACAGAAGATACAGCCAAATCAATGCCATTTATGACAGTCCAATTCCAGGGAGATCAACCTCATGGCAACAACCAGCGACAATAAAAGAAGACCACTGGACAGACTCGACCGCCGAATTCTGCAAGAACTGCAACAAGATGGCCGCATCAGCTACGTCGACCTCGCCGAACGAGTTGGCCTCAGCTCCACCCCGTGTATCGAACGGGTCAAACGGCTGGAAAAAGACGGCTATATCGAAGGCTATTACGCCCGGCTGAATCCGGCGTTGCTGGGCTATGGCATGCTGGTCTTTGTCGAAATTTCGTTATCTTACCAATCGCCGGATGCCTTCCAGAAGTTTAATAAGGCCGTCGGCACCCTGCCCTACCTGTTGGAATGCCATCTCGTCTCCGGCGATGCCGACTACCTGATCAAGGCCCGCATCAACGACATGTCGGAATACCGCGCACTGCTTGGCGATATGCTCTTGACCTTGCCAGGAGTGAAAAACTCCAAAAGCTATATCGTCATGGAAGAGGTCAAGGAAACCGCCCAGTTACCAGTGAAGCAAGGATAAGGTACTCTCCGCTATCGCTTTACTCGTTGTTGCAGGAGGGTGCTGATGGATGTTCGCAGAGAAAAAAGTCGTGAAAAGTTGAGGCATGCACTGGCCGAGCTGCTCCGTGATCAGTCGCTGGAACAGATCAGTATTGAACAGATTACGGATAAGGCCGGTGTTACCCGCCCGACCTTTTATTCCAATTATCAAAGCCGCCAGGACATTATTATCGAGCACGTTGAACATTGGCTGGCGCGCCGGGAAACGCTGTTTCAGGCGTTTCTGGAAGATCAGCAAACTCCGGAACCCGATCGGCTGGTCGCCTTTATCGAGCATCTGCTGAACACCCTCAGCCCCGACGATACCTTGCTACAGCTGGCACTTTCCGGTCGCGCCGGAGAGCAGGCCTTACAGCGGGTCACCAATCAAAATACCGACTTCTTTCGCCGCCGGGCCAGTCGCAGCTTTAACGAACCGCCGACAGAAGACGACATCCTGTTGATCTCGACCTTTTACGGCTCCGCCACCATCGGGATTATCTCCGGCGTTATCTCCGGCAAGATCACCCAGCAACCGGCCGACCTTGCACGACAGTTGGCCGCTATGATCTACAACGGCATTGGCCATCGCTTGTATTAAGATGATTCCTCAAACCAACAACATCTTTTAAATCAGCCTGATTGCTGGCAGCAGAATCGTCGGGGGTATTTTCGTGGTGAATCGATGCATACTCGGCTTATACCAACACATCCACCGATCCGCTCCAGCCACCTTGAGAACCCCTTATGCAGCTCGATAAAGCGAAAAAACGCATCGCCAAAAAAGTCAAACGAGGGTTTCAGGGTTATCCACTGATTGCCATAACCTATTTTGGCAGCACCACCGACCAGGCTGACGAAGTGTCGGTCACCTTGACGCTGGAAGAAGGTGCAGACGCACTGGAAGAGCGTTTCAAAAGCACCGATGATGCCCGCGAAAATGCGACCATCCAGTCTGCGCTGGTCAAAATCATCGAACGCACAGACTGCAAGACGCTACAGGAAAACCCTGGCGTGACTCTGGTTCCAGCGCCATGACCTATCTGGCACAGCGTTGTTGAATACGCACGCTATCACGCTATAGAGGTGTTTTAGTACCATGACGATCAAACACTCCCTGGGACAGCTGGGGGATTACGAGATCAAACAACTCAAGGTGTTCAAGGCCGTCACCGAATGTGGTGGCTTCAGTGCCGCCGAGGCGCTGCTGAATATCAGCCGTCCAACCATCAGTATTCATATTGCCAATCTGGAATCGCGGCTGAACCTGACCTTGTGTCGCCGAGGCCGCGGTGGTTTTGCCCTGACCCGTGAAGGGGAAGTCGTCTACCAACAAACCCGGCAGTTGCTCGAAGCGCTGGAAGGGTTCCGTAATACCATCAACAACCTCAGTTCAACGCCATCGGGGAAATTACGGGTCGCCCTCAGCGATTCCTTCGCCAACGACCCGCGCTGCGATTTTGCCACCATTATTAATCACTACGCCCGCCAGGCACCGGATGTGGAAGTCACCGTCGATGTGGCCCATATGGTCGAGATGGAACGCAAGGTACTGAACGACGAACTGGATCTGGCCTTTATCCCGTATCACAGACACTTGGAAGGACTGGACTATATTCATCTGTTCAGCGATCGCTGCTACCTCTATTGCGGTGCCAGCCACCCACTGTTTGCTGAAGAGGACAGCCGCATCAGCGAAGCACAAATCAACGCCATCCCACTGGTACATGCAGGCCTGCAACCTCATGAAGAGGTTTACCAGCAAATATCCGACATGAACCTGGCGGCTATTTCCTATCATTACGAAACCCGGGTAGCGCTGATATTGTCCGGTATTTACGGCTCATTCCTGCCAGAGAACATCGCCCAGCCCTATGCCAAGACAGGCCAGCTACGTGCCCTCTGCCCACAAACCCGGCACTATTCCCTCGGCGTCGCCGTCATCAGCAAACGCAGTACCCAGCCCAACCGCGCCCGCTCGCTTTTTATTCAAACCGTGCGGGCCTTGCATCGCCATGGCAAACCGGATGCTCCCTACTGAAACGCGCCAAGTGCTCTATGGCCGTTTGGATCGACGCAGAACGGCTTGATCCGCCAACGCGGACAAGGGCTTGGTAGTCAGAGGAACGATTTCCCGGAACAGCCCCTAAAACTACCCATCAGGATATATACCGCTGGCGCCATGCGTGGCGCACAATCCCCGTAATAACGATGCCCCGGAGACTTCGATGAGCGAGAATCAGACCAGCCTGAACAGTTGCGCCGCCTGGACCGAAAAAGCCAGCCAAATCACCATTCCTGCTCACTCCTGGGTGAATGGCAAGCCGGTGGCCGCACTCAGTGGTGCAACCCAAACCTGTTTCAACCCGGCAACCGGGGCGGTACTGGCGGAGCTGCCCGACAACGCACCGGAAGATGCCGACGCCGCCGTCCGGGTCGCACGCCATACTTTTAATAGCGGTGTCTGGTCGGCGATGGCCCCCAAGGATCGCAAACGGATTCTGCTGCGTTGGGCCGATTTGATCGAACAGCACCAGCACGAGATCGCCCTGCTGGAAACCCTCGACGTCGGCAAACCCATCAGCGACACCCTGAATATCGACGCCCCCAGCGCAGTGAATACCATCCGCTGGACGGCGGAAGCCATCGACAAGATCTACGGCGAAATCGCGCCGACGGCTGCCGGTACGCTGGCGCTGATCCAGCGCCTGCCGCTGGGGGTCGTGCTGGCGATTGTGCCGTGGAATTTTCCGCTCTCGACCACCGCCTGGAAACTGGCACCGGCATTGGCGGCAGGTAACTCGGTGATCCTCAAACCCGACCCCAAAACCCCGCTGACAGCACTGAAGCTGGCGGCACTGGCCACCGAGGCAGGCTTGCCCGACGGCGTGCTAAACGTACTACCCGGCGATGGTATCAATCTGGGTCAACACCTGTCCCTGCACCCGGATATCGATGGCCAGACCTTTACCGGCAGCACTGCGGTCGGCAAGTTACTGATGCAGTACGCTGGCCAAAGTAACCTCAAACGCACTTTTCTGGAGCTGGGCGGCAAAAGTGCCAATATTGTGTTTGCTGATGCCGATCTCGATAAAGCCGCGTTATGGGCAGCAGTGGCCGGATTCTACAACTGTGGCCAAACCTGTACCGCCGGTACTCGCCTGCTGGTTCAGCAGTCTGTTTACGATGAGGTGATCGAACGGGTGATCGAAAACAGCCAGAGCTGGACACCGGGCAACCCGCTCGACCCGGATACCCGCATGGGAGCCGTGATCGACCAGAACCAGATCAATACCATTCAGAAATACATTCAGATTGGCCAGCAGGAAGGGGCCAGGCTGGTACTGGGTGGCAAGCCAGTGGCAGACTCCGGCGCCAACGGCTGTTTCCATCAGGCCACACTGTTTGCCGATGTTGATAACAACATGACCATCGCGCAGGAAGAAATCTTTGGCCCGGTGGTATCGGCCATTCCTTTCAAGGATGCCGCCGACGCGATCCGCATTGCCAACGACTCCCGTTATGGGCTGGCCGGTGCGGTCTGGAGCCAGAACATCAGCACGGCGCTGAGCGTCGCCAACGGCGTGCGTACTGGCACCATGGGAGTAAACAATTATTTTGGCGGCGATATCACCGTGCCGTTTGGTGGCTTCGGTGAATCCGGTAATGGCCGGGACAAGTCTCTGCATGCGCTGAATGATTACAGCGAGTTAAAAACGACCTGGATTGAGTACTGATCTTTAGGGGCCAATGGCCTATTACGATGACCCCCGGTATTTATCCGGGGGTCATCCATCAATCAACTTAGCTATCCATCAAGCCTGGCTATTTCATATAACCCAGCAGCTTGGCGGCATTTTCTTTCAGAATCAGAGGCCGTACTTCGTCCTTGATCTTGATCTTCTCGAAGTCACTGATCCAGCGATCCGGGGTAATCACCGGCCAGTCTGAGCCAAACAACATTTTGTGCTTCAGAATACTGTTGGCGTACTGGATAAAGATCGGCTGAAAGTACTTCGGCGACCAGCCCGACATGTCGATATACACATTCGGTTTATGGGTCGCGACGGACAGCTGCTCTTCGATCCAGGGGAACGCCGGGTGAGCGGCAACAATCGGCATATCCGGGAAATCGGCCGCCACATCATCCAGATACATGGGGTTGGAATACTTCAAGCGCATGTTCATACCACCATGAGCCCCAGCACCCACGCCGGTCTGGCCGGTGTGGAACAGGGCGATGGCACCTTCTTCGGCAATGGCTTCGTACAACACATAAGCCGAACGATCGTTAGGGTAAAAACCCTGCATCGTTGGATGGAATTTAAAGCCTTTCACCCCAAACTCACGTACCAACCGACGGGCTTCACGGGCACCCATACGGCCCTTGGCCGGATCGATAGAGGCAAACGGAATCAGAATATCGCTGTTTTCAGCACAGATAGCCGCCACTTCCTCGTTTTCATAACGCTTGAAGCCGGTTTCACGTTCCGCATCCACCGGAAAAATCACCGCTGCGATTTTTTTCTCACGGTAGTAGCTGGCGGTGTCCTGAACGGTTGGCATCATATTGTGGCCAGCCGGGTTCTTGAAATACTTGGCGAAGTCTTCCTGAAACTGGTAGTAACCGTCATCCCGGTCACAGGTGCAGGGTTCTTCTGCGTGGGTATGGAAGTCGATGGCAATGATGTCGTCGATGTTAATCATGGTGTATCCCCTGTGATCAAATAGCGGGTGATATTGTTGTTATATATCAGGTTGTTATATATCAGGTTGTTATATATCAGGTTGTTATATATCAGGTTGTTGTGCACCGGGTTATTGTGCACCGGGTTGTTGTGCACCAGTTGCAGGACGGCAAAGACGTGTCTCTGTTCGCCGATAACCTCGGGCAGCGCCCACACCAGATACTCTACACATTCGACAAGCGAAGAACCACAATTGTTTTGCTATACAACAATATTGGTTTTATGCCGCCTGACCACGAGACGGGTAAACAGCACCACCGCCCCTGATCAATCCGATCCAATCAATCCATCCAGAGCTTGCAGCAGCTGTACCACGTCGTTGGCCGAGGTGTAGTGCACCATGGAAAAGCGCAACACGCCAGCTTGAGGATCAATGCCCAACGCCTCCAGCAACCGCCAGGAGTAGAAATGCCCGGCACCGCAAAGAATGCCTTGTTGCCCCAGCTGTTGCGCCAATTCGAGCGGCTGATGTCCGGCGACCTGAATCGACAGGGTCGGCGCGCGATTTTCCAGTCGATCCGGGCCAACCAGGGTAATCGCCGGATGCTGGCGAAAATAGTCGAGTAGAGACTGAATATGCCGCAGTTCACTCTGATGCAGCAGGTGACGCACTGCCTCGGCTTTCTGTCGTGGTGATGGTTGCTGTTGCTGTAATAGCGCGTCAGCAGCGGCAAAATGATGTTGGTACAGGCCCTCAAAATAATCACTGACACCGCTGGCGGCAGCAACCTGAGCATGATCCGGCCCGGCGGGGGTCAGGCGTTTGGCGCGCACCTCGCTGTTAAAAAAATGGCCCTGATTACCCAACAACGCCGCCATCTGCGGTTGTACTACCATGACTCCCTGATGTGGCCCATACACTTTGTAGAGTGAATACAGGTAGATATCACAGCCCAGCGCCTGAATATCCGGCAAGCCGTGCCCGGCAAACGACACGCCATCCACCACCGTACGAACCCCGTATTGGCTTGCCAGCGCACAGATCTCGGCAACCGGATTAATATCCCCGAGAATGTTGGAGCAATGAGGAAACGCCAGCAAGCGGGTGTTATCCCCCAGTAACGCCTGAAGATCGGCCAGCTGCAACACCCCCTGCGCATCCATCCGCCATTCCCTGATCACCAGTCCATACTGTGCCAGCTTGCGCCAGACCCCGGTATTGGCTTCGTGATCCTGATTGGTGACGATGATCTCGTCGCCTGGCCGCAGCCACTCCATTACCGCGTGTGCCAGCACCCAGGTATTCTGAGAGGTCGACGGGCCAAAGTAGACCGTATCACCCGGCGTATTCATCCATTGCCCCAGCGCCTCATAGCTGGCGTCCATCCAGGCCCCGGCTTTGGCCGATACCGGGTTGGGGTAATAGGGTTGAAGCTTGAGCTGATGAACATATTCGTCCAGCCGCTGCAGCACCGGCTGGCACAAGTAAGAGCCACCGGCATTTTCAAAAAATGCCGTACCTTGTAATGAGGGTTCGGCAAAAGCCGGAAATTGCTGGCGCACATAGTCGAGATCGAGGCTGGTCATGGGGTATCCGACAGAGATGGGTAACGGCTTATCCTGTACCAGATAACACGACCGTGTCTTTGCAAGATCCACTTGCAAATAGTCATCAGATGCAATAAATCAGTCATTCGGTAGCTAAAACAGATTCAGATCATGCAGCAGATCACACTGGAACCGCAGGACATTCGCATCCTGACGCTTTTACAGCAAGACAGCCAGATCCCGCGCATGCAACTGGCAGAACAGGTGAACCTGTCGGCGTCGCAATGTTTCCGGCGTATCCGGCGACTGGAAGAGTGCGGCCTGATTCGGCGTTATACCGTCGAGCTGGACAAACAGAAGGCGGGATTTGATGTGCAAGCGATGGTGATGCTGCAATACCGCAAGTCGGAGGCAGATTCCCGCAACAAGGTGCTGACCCTGATCCGGCAAACCGATGTGATTCTGGAATGTTACTCCATCACCGGCGAATACGATTTTCTGCTGCACGTCTGTTGCACCAGCATGGGTATCTTTAACCGACTGATCAACGAGACGTTTCAAGTGAGCTTTATTGCTGGCATACACTCCTACATGCTGCTGGAATGCGTCAAGGCAGAAGCCACCCTGCCGCTTGCCAGGCGCTGAACCGGCCACTATCAGTGGCATGGAGAACGGCGAGCAGTGGCATGGAGAACGGCGAGAGGACGAACGGTTGCGACCGCCTGACAGCCTCAGCCTTTTTCGCTGAAGCCTTGCACACCGGCTTTCCAATACGCCGAGATCCGGGTGCTGTCGGAGGGCTGTTGTTTGTCGTTGACCACCAATGCACGCAGCGCCGCCATCGCCTTGCCTTCCCCTGCGGCCCAGACAAATCCGTCGCCAGCCGGTAACGGTCGTTCAGTCACCGCTTGCAGCAGCTCGTTATAACCCGCCACCCACACCACCTCCAGCTCAGCCGCTGACTCAAAAACGCGTTGATCGTGCACATGCTCGCACTGCACAATCACGGTAGCGTTGGCACCTGCGGGTAACTCTTCTACCCGGCGATGAATGGCGGGTAGCGACGTCGGATCACCCACCAGCCAGTGCCAGTCGTAATCCAGAGGAATCACCATCGAACCCTTGGGGCCACCCAAATGCACGCGCTCACCCACCTTCAAATTGTTCGCCCAGTCGCAGGCAACACCGCCGTCATGCAGAGCAAATTCCAGCACCAATGTGCCGCTGCTGGCATCAAACTGGCGTGGTGTGTAATCACGACGTTCTTCTTGCCCATCGGCACCCGGTATAAAGACCTTGATATGGTCGTCGAACGACAGTGACGGAAAGTCCTTCAAATCGTCACCACGTAAC
The DNA here is from genome assembly GCF_044962685.1 of Oceanobacter antarcticus. NCBI lineage: Bacteria > Pseudomonadati > Pseudomonadota > Gammaproteobacteria > Oceanospirillales > Oceanospirillaceae > Oceanobacter > Oceanobacter antarcticus. The sequence goes on along the minus strand of NZ_JBBKTX010000025.1, from coordinate 47,125 downwards.
GTGACCGATACAAATCCGGGGGACACCCTGGTCACCGCTTCCACCAGAGGATAACGCTGGCGGATCTCATGCCGTACACGCTGTATCCGACTCTGCCCGGAACGACGTTCAGGCTCGCGGCCAGATAATCGCTCGGCTTTGCTGGCTCTCTGCGCCAAGCGAGATTCAAATCTGTTCATCTTGTGTTCTCCTGTATTAGTTGATAATGTCATCCAAATCATAATCTTCCAATAAGTTGATAAAGTCAACCAATGAACAAACAGATTTCCGATGATATTTTTGAGGCCATTGCTGCACTGAATCACCAGATTCGTGCCCGCCATCACCAGGCCAGTCGCGACCAGGGGGCTGCCATTGCCGGTATGGAATTCAAGGCGCTGCGTTATATCGCCAGCCAGACCAGCCATCAAGGAGCCACCCAGAAAGATCTGGTCGAACGCTCAGGGCGAGACAAGGGCCAAATTGCCCGAGTGATCGGTAATCTGAAAAAACAGGGGCTGGTGCACGCGATTGCAGATGAGCAAGACAAACGCATCTCGCGGCTGATTCTGACAACCGCCGGACAACAGCTGTACGCCAGTTTCAAACAGGTCAATAACGAGGTGGCAGAACAAGCCATCAGCGGGCTGACACTTGCAGAATGCCAAACCCTGCTGGGCCTGTTATCAAAGGTAAACAACAACCTCGCCACATCCAAAAATCAGGACTGACACACGGAGTCAGCCGGGTTGCCCGGTATGCGACGACGTTCCAGCAGCGACCGCCTGTTGACTGGCCGCTGCGATTTTCAATCCATCCCGGATGTTCAACGCCATCAAACTGATATTGACCGCCCCCGCCAACAGCTCCAGCGTCTGGATCAGATAAAAAGCCGTGCCAATATCACCGGCGGCGGCCAGTGAGCGCAGGTAGATCGCTGACGGAATCAGGATCAATAGACCATTGAGCGCCACCAGCGGCATACGTTTTTTCTTGTTACCAATCAGTCCCCCGCGACGTTTACCCGCCATTCTGACCCCCGTTATTCCGGTTGCCGCCATGGCAACCACCAGCAGCCAGATAGCGTAAAAAATAGCGTTTTTAACCTGATAAATCAGACCCGGATCCCCCATCAGCTCGACCACCAGCGTGCTGCAGAAAAAGCCGACGATCAGACTCATCGCCAACAGCGAAAAGAGTTTGTGTGCTCGTTGAATCATGCTATTTGCCTCACCAGAATGAACGATATTTTCGATGACAGGAGCGGCAGGCAGAGGTGGCCCGATCGAGTGCTGCCTCATCCCGCATGGCCCCGACCGCCGCAGCGGCTACGGCGCGATAGTCGGCTTGCCATTGCTCCAGCTGATGCTGGAATTCCTCCCAGTGACGCCACACCCGCTGTCGGCTTCTGCCCTGCCCCGCCGACTCCGGCGGAAACAGCGTCACCAGACGCTGCACCTTCTGCTGCAGTTGCAACGCCGTTGCCTCCGCCTGTTGCCACTCCTTGTCGTCCAGCAAGGTCTCCAGATAATCAGACTGCTCGTCAATCTGCTCGAACAGTTGCTGACGCTGCTCAACCGCCGGGTGCTCGGCATAAGTACCGGCAGATGCAGCCAACAATAATAAGGCGATCCATTTTTTCATGGGTTAATCCTGTGGTTTCCTGATGACAGTCGTTATGCTATTTTGCAAATGCAACTATTGCAATAGCAAGTATTATGAAAAAATAGTCGACACCCTAAAAATCACCCCAATAAAAGCCTGAAACCATGAAAATCCGGGAGTTACCCATTCGCCTCAACTCTGCGCAACAATCGCTCAAACCCGTCATTCCCGCGCAACGAACGCCTAAGTCCGACAGGCTCCTGGCCTGGCTGTTACTGCTGCACGAGTTAAAGAGAGAGCGCCTGATCCGGGCAATGCTCACCGGTATCCAAAACATCGGCGGGCAGTCGCCACATCGGCAAGGTAACCGCCTCGCTGCCGGGTTATTATTGCTCAGTGTTATTGTGTCCGTTGGCTATCTGGCCATTTCGATGAGAGTGTTGGTATGACGAGTTACGCAGAAGAGTTGATCCTGCCCAGACATAACAGCCTGGGCTGGCTGATCGCGGTATCAGGTAAACAACTGGCCGAGGATTTGGATCAGCGACTAAAAAATATCGGGCTGAGCATTGGCGTCTGGCCCACCCTGTATGCGCTGTGGGAACAAGAAGGTCTGACCCAGACGGAATTGGCCGAGCGCTGTATGACCGCCCACTACACCACTACCAGAACACTCGATACATTGGAAAAAATGGGGCTGGTCGAACGTCATCCTCACCCGACCAGCCGTCGGGCCTTACAGATTTATCTCACCGATCAGGGCAAAGACCTCAGACACTCGGCACTGCAACAAGCCATTGCCTGTAACAGCGACTACCTGGCCCGACTGAGTCATGCCGAAGCACGCACGCTGATCCAATTGCTGAATAAAGCCGTGGGCACCGAAATTTAGGAGTCTGTCGGGCTGCTCTACTGTGGAAAAGCTGAATCTGGCTCTTTTTTGAGCAAATTCTGGTTAAATAGAACCACTATTCGCCTCAAATTTGCGCAAAAATCGCTCAAACCCGGCTTTCCCTCGCGGCGAACACCTAAGTCCGACAGGCTCCTAGCCTGGGCAAAACTCACCCCTGCCGTTTTGTCTGGTTGACCTGGTGACACAACTGCGAGCGTGAAAGCGGAAACGCGGAAACAAAAAAAGCCCTCAGTGATTGCTCACTGAGGGCTTTCCGTTCAGCCTTTAACGCACAGGCGGGCGTTAACGCATAAACAACATTTCGCTGTATTTCGGTAATGGCCAAACATCATCAGCCACCAGAGTTTCCAGCGTATCGGCAAAGCCACGGACTTCCAGCATCAAGCCACAGACAGTATCGGCACAAAACTTCATATGCTCTTCGGTTGAAGCAAAGTCATGCGTTGCCATTGCCGTTTCCAGCTTGGCCACAGCTGCCATCATGCCATTGATATTCTCACCGACGGCGGTTGCAACCGAAGAATCCAGCGTAATCGACAGCTCAGCCGCACCACCAATGGCATCGGTCAAGTCTGACAAGTAGCTCACTGCAGCCGGGAAAATCATGGTTTTAGCCATGTTCACCACCAGCTTGGATTCCACTTCAATAGACAGCACATACTGCTCGGCATACACCTCATAGCGGCTTTTCAGCTCTACCGGCGTTAGTACACCGGTAGAATCAAACAGATCAATCACCGTCTGATCCAGAAAGGCTGGCAAGGCATCGGCGGTGGTCGGAATGTTTTTCAGACCGCGTTCTTCAACGGCCATGGTGTGCCACTCACTGGAGTAACCGTCACCACCAAAGATTACATTACTGTGCAGTGCCATCAGTTCTTTCAGCACAATAACCACAGCTTCGGTCTTGTCACTGGTGGTTTCCAGTGCCGCTTCCAGCTTGGTCGCAATCCAGGTCAGAGAATCTGCCAGCATAGTGTTCATCGCCACCAGCGGCCCGGAGACCGACTGCGAAGAACCAACGGCGCGGAATTCAAAACGGTTACCGGTAAACGCAAACGGCGAAGTACGGTTACGGTCGCCCGGATCACGTTCAAACTTGAGAATCTGGTCAAGACCCAGATCCATCAGGCCGCCGTTAACCGTCTCACTGATCGCCCCGTCCTTGATATCCATAAACAGCTTTTCCAGCTGATCACCCAGGTACACAGACAGGATCGCAGGAGGCGCTTCGTTCGCACCCAGACGGTGGTCGTTGGCAGCCGAGGCAATCGCAGCGCGTAACAGTGGCCCATAAACGTGAACACCACGAATCACGGCACCACAAAACAGCAGGAAGTTGAGGTTTTTGTCCGGCGTATCACCCGGATCCAGCAGGTTACCTTGTGTGGCGTTACCGACTGACCAGTTCACGTGCTTGCCGGAACCGTTGACCCCTGCGAATGGCTTTTCATGTAACAGACACATAAAACCATGCTGTCTGGCGGTCAGTTTCATCAGCGTCATCAGCAGCTGCTGGTGATCCGATGCCACGTTGGCGGCTTCAAAGTAAGGGGCAATTTCAAACTGTCCCGGTGCCACTTCATTATGGTGGGTCTTGGCTGGGATACCGAGGCGATACAGCTTGTCCTCGAAATCTTGCATAAATACCTGAACACGCTCAGGAATAGCGCCAAAATAATGGTCGTCGAATTCCTGACCCTTGGCCGACGGCGCACCAAACAGGGTACGACCAGCCAGCATCAAATCCGGGCGGGCAGAGGCCAGAGCTGCATCAACCAGGAAGTATTCCTGCTCAGCGCCGCAGCTGGAGTTCAGAGTGGCGATCTCGGCTTCGCCCATCAATGCCAGAACTTTTTGTCCGGCCTTGTTCATCGCCGCGTTAGAACGCAACAATGGAATTTTCTTGTCCAGTGCTTCACCGGTCCACGACATAAACACACTAGGAATCATCAGCGTCGCGCCGTTATCCGTGTGCATGATGTAGGCCGGGCTGGTTGGATCCCAGGCAGTGTAACCACGGGCCGCGTTGGTCATCCGCAGGCTGCCGTTAGGGAATGAGGAGCCGTCTGGCTCACCCTTGATCAGCAGGCTACCGGTAAACTCGGTAATCGCACCGCCGTCGGAATTGGTAATAATAAAACCATCGTGCTTCTCAGCTGTGGCGTTGGTCATCGGGTAGAAGATATGGGAGAAAAACTTCACCCCTTTACTGAGAGCCCAGTCTTTCATCGCTGCAGCGACCACATCGGCCGTAGCAGGGGCAAGCGCCGCACCGGTTTGTACGGTTTTTTTCATCGCCTTGAAAGCATTTTTGGAAAGCACTTCTTCCATCGTCGCCATATTGAACACATCGGTCGCCCAGATGCGGCTTAACGGCTTGGGCATTTCCACGGACATAGGCTGGCGATTGACAATGTCGCTGATCGCCATCAGGCGCGCCTGGTTTCCACTCATCTTATTCTCCTGGGTTCCATATTATCGTTAGTGCTTCGCTAGCACGTTGACAGTAAAAGAATCACCAGATAGTGGGCTTTTAGCAGGTCAAGGGCGTAACGACTCAGATCTGGCATATTCGAAAGCAAGTTAGCTTGAGCCTCGATGCAATAACTGCTCCAGATCAAAAAAACGCGTCACTGCGATAAAACAAGGCGCTATCTATGCATGGAGCGCCCGTTTATAGGGAGAAATGTGAACCAGAGCCGATAAGATGAGCCGTAATGGTGCAGAGGCTGAACGCTGCGGATGATGTCGTCATTTCGCAGCGTTCGCCGCCTTGCCCCGACATTCAGTAACACTCGCGTACAACGGCATGGATACAGGGGGTAGAGCGAAGCAGGAATCCCGAGCGCTCGCGCTGCAGGATTCAATCGATGACCCCTACAGTATCTGCTGTTGGTAGCCTGGCTGACCGATACGGATTTGCCGATACGCGCAGCGGCCATGGCCACGCATAAACAGGGAATTGGCAATCAGCCAAACCTGTACAACCTTCTTTGCCGGGCCACCAATAATACGCTGATAATCAGCGTGGATGTCGGCACTGTCCATCACCTCTTGCCCCAATTGCGCCACCCCGGAGCGCTGCACGACATGGGTTTCCACACGATCCCAGCCCGGAATCGGACAACGAAAAACCTTGCCCACCGGAAGCTGCGAACTCCACATATAAGTAATGTCCTGGCCGTCATCAAACGCCACAGCAATGGACAGATAATCGTGATTTAGCAGCTGATCTTCCGGCAAGTCGGACGGCAGCTGATCCACCACCCATGACCAATCCAGTGTTAACCCCGCGAGCAGTTTCTGGTGCGCTAACGGGTATTGCAAAATGCCAACGTTTTTATGGGTGTAACAGTCGATATCCCCGGCAGCGGAGTCCTGGTAGATACTGCCATCTCCAAACTGAAAAAAGTTACTCCAGCCCACTGGCATTCGTTCCAGCAGCCGCAAGCGATTCAGCTCCGCCTTGAGAAAACCCTGTACATCCCCAGCCGCAGATAATTTAAGCAAACCAGAGATTGCGGCGTCGTTCCAGACAATGGCAATGCCATCAACCTGCCCCTCACCCGCCAGATAATGCTCCGGAGGAACCCATAAATCCCCCGCAGGCGACGCAAACTCCCCGACTGAACGGGCAATTTCCAGCGTGCCGGACTGAGTGGCCGTCATCGTGCCGGTGTTCTGCATCAGGTTATGAAAAGGCGTGGTGCCATCCACACCCCGCACGCGGGTACAAAACACAAACCCCGGCTCCAGCCACCGCCCGGCATCTTTCGCAAACCACCACCGTCCGCCCAGAAAAAACGATACCTGTTGCCCCTCTTGCAACTGACCAAGCGCGAGCGTCCAGGGCAGGTTATCCGGCCGCAAGGTAAAAGATTCAATACGATCGATAGGCGCGGCACTGAGGCGAGCCAGCGCCCGAAACTGCTCCCGCACGCTCGCCACCTCAAACGTGCGCTCTGGCTGGCCGGAACCCAACGCCATTGCAGCAGCGCATGGCCCCGCCAGTAACGGCGCTGCCACCATGGATGTCATCAAATGACGACGCCCGACATTCACGTCTGAATCCGTCAGCGGCTGACAACCACAGCTGTCCGCCGATGATTGCGGTTGATCTGACATAAAAACCCCCGTTTGCATTTATTGTTATGGTCACAGCGAGCCTAACGGGGAAGGCCAACGCCAATGTCAGATTGCGGTCAGAAATAACCGCTGGAGAACAGAGTAATCAAGGGTCGGCCAAATCGGGCTGATAGCAATAACCGACACCGCGAACCGTCTGGATCAGTTTGCGATGTTTGGCGGTATCCTCCAGCCTGGCACGCAGGCCTACCATGTACTGATCGAGTGCGCGAGAGTTCGGTAAATGCTCTCGTCCCCAGCCACGATCATAGAGTTCATCACGGCTGACGACCTCACCCCGACGCTGATAAAGCAGTTCGAGCAAACGGAATTCCCTCAGGTGCAGCGTCATCTGTCGACCATCGGCAAAGCCGAGACTCAAGGCCTGACAATTGATATAGCGGTCACCGATAAAAAAGCCACTGACTGAGCGCTCTGGCGACCGCATCCATGACAATCGACGCGTCATACCAGCAAGACGGGCAAGCAGCTCATCGATCACAAAGGGTTTGCTGAGATAATCATCTGCACCGGCGCGTAATCCACTCACCCGGTCAGCCACCTGACCCCTGGCCGAAAGCATCAGCACCGGAAGCAGCGGGTGATGTTGGCGTAAGCGGCGGCACAATTCATCGCCGGAGACACCGGGCAAATGACGATCCAGAATACACAAGTCCGGCACCAAGGCGCTGAGATTCCCGGCCACTGCTCCCCTCGCAAGCAGCTGTTCCGCCTCTTCTACCGAAGCACAAGCATGACAGCTATAACCCGCTGCCGTCAGCAACTCGACCAGCCCCAGACGCAGATGCCGATCATCTTCCACCAGTAACAAGCTATACACGCAACACACCCGACTCAAAAACCGGCACCGCGTCAGATAACGGCATCTGTAGCACCGCCCGATAGCCCTCTGCGGTCAATTGGCTCCGCCAGCACCAGCCTTGCTCTCGCACCAGACGGCGGCAAGATCCCAGGCCCGTGCCCGCCCACTCATGCCACCGCCACCAGCCAGAACGTCGCCGAGTGCCCGCCGGATACCTGCAACACAACTCAATCACCAGAGTAGCCGCTGCCGCCCCACTGCCCTCTTCCCTGCAGGCCAGAGTCACCCGGCTACCCGGTGCATGGCGTGCACAGTTATCGAGCAAGTTATGCAGAATACGATTCAATGCTTCAGGGGAATAAGACAACAACGTTGTGCCACCCAGATCGAGCGTCAACTGACACTGTGACTGCTCTAGCCGGGCAGCCGTAGCACGCGCCAGACGGCGAATCTGATCCTGGGGACAATGCGCGAGTCGCGAAACCTGCCTGTTGCTCCACCGCCGGGGTTGCAGCGGAAACAGCAAAGCAGCCAGCTCAGACACCAGCGACTGCAACCGCTGCCCTTCTTCCTCCAACACCGGACAATAACGTCTTGCAGCGTCGGGCTGACGGGACATCAGACCGCTGTACAACAGCACATTTGCCAATGGCAAACGCAGATCATGGATCAACTCCCGCAGTTGCTCGCGGAGCTCGACCGCAAGCACACGGCGTGTCCGGGCTGCCGTTAACCAGCGCCAACCCCACAACACCATGCCCGCAAGTGTACTGATCACCAACCCCAGAAACAGCAGATCGTCTTTACCCCAGAGCAGAGTCCAGGATTGTGATACCTGTTGTCGCCCCAGCCTCTCATCATCTTGGCTACCAGCTATTCCACCGTGCAGCTGACTGGCAAACAGCTGACGATCAGGCATTGCTGCCATAGAAGAAGTAGCAGAAACAACAGCGGAAGAAACAGCAGCAGGAACCGCAGCCGCCACACACAAGGTCTCTGCCAGCGCCGTAACAGGCGGTTGCCAACAATACAGCCTGGCTTGGCCAGTACTGAGATACACAGCTAATGACACCACACCCGTGTCGCCAGACTCCAGGCGACGCCGCAACTCCGTCATGCCGGGCAAAGCTTCCGTCAACAGTGTCGACTCGGGAAACGTCGACATCCCGGAGAGATCCGGATACACCCGATGACCCGCCTGCCACCGCACGACCAACTCAATATCGATGGATTCATACGCCAACGCCCGTAACTTGTAAGCCGCTTCTGTCTCTCCCAAGCCCAGTAGTGGCGAAACCAACGCCTGAATGCGTTGCTGTTGCTCCAGATCAGAACGGGCAACCGTCGGAGACTCCAGCGCCGCCCAACCAATCAGCAGCCACGGCCAGCAACCCAACCATAAACAGAACAACAACCAGCGGCGCCAAGCAAGCATCAGCGCAACATCCGCCATTGACGACGGTAAAAGAAACAGCGGAGCAGACATACGGTCACCAACTCAGAGTATCCATGTCAGATTACTCATCTGCCACATGCATACCATGGTGCCTTCGGGTTGAAAGTACCCGACTCAGGAAGGAGGAATAGCGCTATAACAAAAAAAGCCCGGCGATACCGGGCTCCAGACGATCAGGCTGTCAGTGCGGCGTCGACAGCGGCTTTCAGAATCGGCGAATTCACCGTCATGTCGGGCGCAAAACGACCGATCACTTCACCGTCTTTGCTGATCAGGAATTTTTCAAAATTCCACATCACAGCGGTTTCATCGTCAGACAACAGATTCATACCCGCCAGCTTGTCCTTGAAGCCGCTACCCTCTTCGGTAGTACGCTGTGGCTGAGCGGCAATCAACTGCTGATACAGCGGATGACGACCCTCACCGTTCACCTCAACCTTGCTGAACATCGGGAACGACACACCATACGTCAGCGAACAGAATTCCTTCACCTCCGCTTCCGTACCCGGCTCCTGACCAAGAAACTGATTACATGGAAAACCAAGAATTTCCAGACCGCTGGCCTGCGCTTCCTTGTACAGCGCTTCCAACTGTTCGTACTGTGGCGTCAGACCACACTTGGACGCCACATTCACAACCAGCAAGGCTTTACCGGCGTAGTCGGACAGGGATTTTGCTTCGCCATCAATGGTGTTCACCGTGGTTTCGTAAATCGTACTCATAACATATCTCCAAAGGAGTGCGGGTGGGTGTGCAGCACGTTACGTGCTAATCCATCAGTTCAATCAGTGAATTCAAATCCGCTCGCAGCCGCGCAAGCCACTCGTTATCGGCTGCCAGACGGCATGCCATTGCAGCAGGAATACCAGCAGCGGACGCCTTTAACGCCGCACCGCCACTTGTGACCGATACCAGCACCCGGCGTTCATCCTCCAGACAACGCCGACGGCAAACCAGCCCGGTCTGCTCCATACGCTTCAGCATCGGCGTCAACGTGCCGGAATCCAGGTGCAAACGCTTGCCCAGCGCGCCGACCGTCCATTCCGCTTGCTCCCACAGCAACAACATCACCAGATACTGCGGGTACGTCAGCCCCAACGGCTTCAGCAACGGGCCATAGGCCTTCACAATCAGATTGGATGCAGCATACAGCGGAAAGCACAACTGCTCATCCAGCCGGAGTCCACGGTCATCAACAGTGCTTGCCGCAAGATCAGGCGCAGCGGAAGTATCCAGCGCAGCGGAATCGGTCATACAGAACTCCATTTAATGAAAGGAGTATTGCTAAAAATTAAATTGTGAGCAATATAATTTATTAAACAGGCTCACTTTGCGCTGTCGTAAAGAATCCGATCTGGATTTCGCCAAACAACAATACTGCCCAAAAGTCAGCAAAGAGAGAGGCGGCTACTACACCCATGTTCACGCCGCCTATACCAGTGCCGCACTCGATGCCATAGAACCCATGATGCCGTCGTTAAAGTAAGAAACCAACCCTGAATAAAAAGGGATTAAGACGTTTTGCCGCTTTCCATTTTTCGTAGCGTTTCGGGTAGGGACCGGCTCCGTCCGTGTCCGCCCGGCTCCGTTAAGGACAGCCACGGAGGGCGTCCCTACGTCATCGTCGTTGCGGCCGGTTTATTACTGTTTTTGCTGCAACACGGCCACCAGCCAGCCCGCAATCACCGGGGAGTCCAGGCAGGCACCGGGTTGTCGTACGCTGACTAGTCCTTGCCGGGCGTCTTGCAGCGGGATGCCCTCGCCGCCGCGTTCGTCGAGCAGGGCGTCTTCAAAGCCGAGGGTAAATTCCGGGTGGGGTTGCAGGCTGACAATGCGGTTGTCGCAGTAGCTCAGCGCGGCGTAGCGGCAGAAGTCGGAGTGGGCCAGTACGGTCGCACCTTCTGGCAGTATGCTCACCTGATCCTGATGCACGGCGTTGATGTTGAGTGTTTGCGGCGCTTGTCCGGTGGCTTGTTCGAGCTGTTGGGCAAAGCCGTTGTCGAGCTGGTAGGTGTTGATTCCCAGACCCCAGCCGCCGCTGTATTTTTCGACCTTGCCACCCAGCGCTTCGGCAATCAGTTGGTGGCCAAAGCAGATGCCGACTAACGGTCGTTTCGATGTGGCTATATGGCGCACCAGTTCCTTGAGTTGCGTAATCCAGTCCAGCTGTTCGTAGACGCTGTGTTTCGAGCCGGTGATCACCCAGCCATCGCAGTCGTTGGCGCTGGCGGGGAGTTCGCCAAGGCTGACGTTGTAGATGACGTAGTCGAAGCCGGGGTTGTGGGGTTGGAACAGGCGGATAAACATATCGGCGTAGGAGCCGTATTGGTCGATCAGGGTATCCGGGGTGATCCCGGTGACCAGAATACCGATTTTCATAAAGTGCTCGTTGTTAACGGTCGTAGGGTGCGCATAACACGCCAGTGGTGTGTTATGCGGGCTGCCTGTTACAAGCAGGCGTTACGGCTGAGGCCGTTTTTTCATTTGCATCATCGCCACGACGACACCAATCGCCACGATCAGGATCATCAGCGTTGCCAGGGCGTTGACTTCCGGGGTCACGCCCAGGCGTACCTTGGAGAAGATCACCATGGGCAGGGTGCTGTCGCCTGGCCCGGAGACAAAGCTGGCGATCACCAGGTCGTCGAGCGACAGGGTAAACGACAGCAGCCAGCCCGACAGGATCGCCGGGGCAATCAATGGCAAGGTGACCAGAAAGAATAACGATGAGGGTTTGGCTCCCAGGTCCATCGCTGCTTCTTCGAGGGATTCGTCAAAATCCGCCATCCGTGCCTGCACAATCACGGCCACATAGGCCATACAGAAGGTGGTGTGGGCCAGGATAATGGTCAGGGTGCCACGTCCGGCAGGCCAGCCAAACAGGCCTTCCATGGCCACAAACAGCAGTAACAACGACAGGCCGGTAATGACTTCCGGCATAATCAACGGGGCAGAAATCCAGCCCGAGAGCATCATTTTGCCGCGAAACTTGCCCATTCGACTGAGTGCAAAACCTGCCATGGTGCCAAGTACCACCGCCAGCGAGGCGGAGATAAAGGCAATCTTGATGCTGAGCCAGGCGGCGCTGAGTATCTGTTCGTTCTGGAACAGTTCGCCATACCATTGCAGCGACCAGCCACCCCAAACGGTCACCAGTTTGGACTTGTTAAAACTGTAGATGATCAGTGAAATAATCGGCACGTAGAGAAACAGAAACCCCAGTGCCGAGGCAGAATATAAAAACCAGGAACGACGTTGTGCGGCCATTATTCGGCCTCCTTGCGGTTACGCAGCAGCATGATGGGTAATACCAATACCACCAGCATCACGGTGGCCACTGCCGATGCCATCGGCCAGTCGCGATTGAGCGAGAATTCATCCCACAGTACCCGGCCAATCATCAGGGTATCGGAGCCACCCAGTAACGCCGGTATCACGTATTCCCCCACCGCCGGAATAAACACCAGGGTGCAGCCTGCCAGAATACCGGGCATGGCCAGCGGCACGGTCACCAGGAAGAAACTCTGCATTGGCCGACAGCCCAGGTCTTCTGCGGCTTCCAGTAGCGAGATGTCCATTTTCTCTAACGTGGTGTAGAGCGGCAGAATCATAAACGGCAGGTAGGTGTAGACGATGCCGATATAGACCGCGAAGTCGGTTTGTAACATCTGGATTGGTTCGCTGACGATGCCCAGGTTGATCAGTATATCGTTGACCAGGCCGTTCTTTTTCAGCAGCCCGACCCAGGCGTATACCCGTAACAGGAACGAGGTCCAGAAAGGCAAGACCACCAGCGCCAGCAAGAGGGTGCGGGTACGGGATTCGCTGCGGGCAATCAGGTAGGCCATGGGGAAGCCGATGATCAGTGCCAGCAGAGTCGAGATACCGGCAATCCGGATCGAACTGAGGTAAGCCTCCAGGTAGAAGGAGTCTTCCCACAGAAACAGGTAATTACCGAGATTCAGCTTGATGTTGAAGTAGGCGTCTTCCAGCTCAACCAACGCGGTATAGGGCGGTATGGCGATGGCGGTTTCCGATAGCGAGATCTTGAACACCACCAGAAACGGGATAAAAAAGAACACCGCCAGCCATACAAACGGGGCCGAGATCACCAGTTGGCGACCCCAGTTAATCCGTTTTAATGGCAGTTTGTGAAACGCGCGTTGCAACAGCGCTTGTGCGGCTGTGTAGCCGTTGAATTGACTCATAAGGGTATCCTCAGCTGGTCAGCACGACGGCGCTATCCACATCCCAGTACAGGTGTACCCGTTCATGCCAGGTAAAACGGGCACCGCTGTCGCGGGAGGTATTGGGCTGGGTCACACGGACTTCCTTGCCGCTGTCGAGGCGTACCCGGAAGACCGACAGGCTGCCCATGTAGGCGATGTCTTCGATCACGCCAGAGCAGGTGTTGTCGGTTTGTACCGGTGGCTCGTGGCTGATGAGCATTTTTTCTGGCCGGATGGCCACGCACACTTCCTGATTGGGCGCACAGCTGATGCCATGGTTGAGGTACACGCTTGGCTCAAAGTCGTTGCAGCGAATACGCACGCGATCCGGTTCGTCTTCCGTCACCCGACCATTAAGCAGGTTGACCGAGCCGACAAACCGGGCGACAAACTGGCTGTTGGGGTATTCGTAAATATCGTGGGGCTCACCCACCTGGACAATGTTGCCCTGGTTCATCACGCCGATACGGGTCGCCAGCGTCATGGCTTCTTCCTGGTCGTGGGTGACCACCACAAAGGTCACGCCCAGCTCGTCCTGAATGTTCACCAACTCAAACTGGGTTTCTTCGCGCAGTTTTTTATCCAACGCTCCCAGCGGTTCGTCGAGCAGCAGCAACTTCGGGCGCTTTACCAGCGAGCGCGCCAGGGCTACCCGCTGGCGCTGACCACCGGAAAGCTGGTGTGGTTTGCGTTTGCCGAGATGGCCCAGTTGCACCATGTCGAGCATATCGGCCACGCGACGCTTGATGTCGACGTCGGCCAGCCGCTGGCGCTTGAGGCCAAAGGCAATGTTTTTTTCAACGCTCAGATGCGGGAACAGCGCATAAGACTGAAACATCATGTTCACCGGTCGATTCCACGGCGGAATGCCAGCCATGTCGACATCGTCAATCAGAATACGGCCACTGGTCGGCTGTTCGAACCCGGCCAGCATCCGCAGCAGGGTACTTTTGCCCGAACCGGAGCCGCCCAGCAAACAGAACAGCTCGCGCTTGTAGACTTTCAGGCTGATGTTGTCGACGGCGGTAAAGTCACCAAACTGTTTGGTCACCCCGTCAAAGAAGACAAACGGATGGGCCTTGGGGTCGCGCCACAAGTCTGGCGTGGGCGCCGTCAGCGGGTTGGTTTTCGGGGCGGGTTGTTGTGCTGTTGTCATAACCTGGCTACCAGTTAGACGGGGGCTGCCCCCCTCGGGAATGGTAGCACCGCCCGGATGTTTCTCCGGGTCGGTGCGAATATCAATTAACGGCCGGTTTTGACGTTTGACCAGGCACGGTTGAGCACGCGGTCAAACTTGGCGGTGTGGGCTTGCTGGGTAAACAGCTTGGCTTTCACGGCGGTACTTGGGTAAATGCCCGGGTTGCTGATCACGTCTTCGTTCAGGAATGGCTCGGCAGCGGTGTTCGGTACGGCGTAATAGACGTAGTTGGAGATACCGGCTGCGGTTTTTGGCTCGAGGACAAAGTTGATGAATTGGTAAGCCGCGTCTTTATGGGGGGCATCGGCAGGAATCGCCATCAGGTCAAACCATACCAGCGTGCCTTCTTTCGGAATGACGTACGCCACTTCCACTCCCTGTCCGGCTTCTTCTGCGCGGCTCTGGGATTGCAGAATATCGCCGTTGTAGCCCAGCGCGACACAGATTTCACCGTTGGCCAGATCGGAGATGTACTGGCTGGAATGGAAATAACGGTAGTTGTCACGATTGGCTTTCATCAGGGCTTCAGCCTTGTTCAGGTCGCCCTTGCTTTCTGAGTTGGGATCGAGACCCTGGTAGTTCAGCGCAATCGACATCACTTCTGCCGGAGAATCCAGCAAGCCAATGCCGCAGTCTTTCAGCTTGGCAGATATTTTTGGATCAAAGATCAGGTCGAGGGTATCGACAGGCATCTCACCCAGTCGCGCCTTGATCATTTCCACGTTGTAACCCAGACCAATGGTGCCCCAGGCCCATGGCACACTGTGGGCATTACCGGCATCGTGACGGGCGACTTTTTCCAGCAGGGTCTGGTCGAGGTTGCCGTAGTTGCTCAGCTTGCTGCTGTCGATGGTGGCGTAGATACCGGCCTGAATCTGACGTTCAAGAAAAGCACCGGTCGGTACTACCAGGTCGTAACCGCTGCTGCCCGTCATCAATTTGGCTTCCAGCACTTCGTTGGAATCGTAAACGTCGTAGTTCACCTTGATGCCGGTTTTTTGTTCGAATTCAGCCACCGCTTCCGGGTAGATATAATCCGACCAGTTGTAGATATTCAGTTCCTTATCAGCGGCCAGAGCGCTGGATGCGGCCGTCAGCGCGCATACAGAGGCCATCAGAGCAGACAGTTTGAGCATATGTTTCTCCAGAAATAACACGTTAGTCGAGCAACCTTGATCGTCACGCTACGGATGCCGCCGAGGCATTCCCATACCCCCCAGGGGCTAGATCCCCGGTGGGCTTTATACAGGCCAGTAAAATCAGGCCCTGTAGAGCCAATATTGGCTTATTTCCGCCACAAGCTGGCCGACAATGTTCACATTACCAGCCGCGCCACCCTGCGAATCTGAGCGGCACCGGTCACATCCAAAGCCAGCACAGTACTCCACAACCAAAACAGGCGACCCGATGGGCCGCCCACTGTTGTCACTCAGATTGTGCTGTCTGTGCTGTCATTCAATTTTTGTCGCACCCGCCTTGTCGCTGACGCACATTCGTGTACCAACCATG
This sequence comes from Oceanobacter antarcticus, assembly GCF_044962685.1. Classification (NCBI taxonomy): domain Bacteria; kingdom Pseudomonadati; phylum Pseudomonadota; class Gammaproteobacteria; order Oceanospirillales; family Oceanospirillaceae; genus Oceanobacter; species Oceanobacter antarcticus. The sequence goes on along the minus strand of NZ_JBBKTX010000025.1, from coordinate 31,285 downwards.
TGCTGACCATGTGCTGACGCGACCAGTGCCAGGCTTGTGCTGCGGTTACAGCAGGCCGAGGTACGACTCATATTCAATGTCGGAAATACGGCTGTTCAGCTCGGTAATTTCCTGGCGCTTGATCGCACAGAAAACATCCACAAACTCATCGCCCAGGTATTCACGCAGCACTGCACTCTTGTCCAGCGCCTTGATGGCGTCGTCCCAGCGATAAGGCAAACGCGTCGACTCGTGGGAATCGGCGTAGGCATCGCCTTCCATCGGTTCTGGCGGCACGAGTTTGTTATTCAGGCCATACAAAGACCCGGCCAATACGGCCGCCAACACCAGATACGGGTTAGCGTCGGCACCGGACACCCGGTGCTCCAGCCGCCGTGCTTCCGGGTCACCTTCCGGTACCCGTACTGCAGTCGTGCGATTCTCATAACCCCAGCAGGCAAATACCGGCGCATGGGAACCGTCCTGAAAGCGGCGATAGGAATTCAGGTGCGGCGCAAACAGCAGCATCGAGCTAGGCATCAATTCCAGCAAACCGGCAATCGCCTGGGTCAGCATCTCGGTGCCTTCTTCGCCGCCGTTGTCGAACAGATTGTTACCATCCTTGTCGACCAGGCTGAAATGCACGTGAAAGCCGTTACCGGAATGTTCGGCGTAAGGCTTGGCCATAAAAGTGGAAGTGTAACCGTGCTTGCGGGCAATGCCCTTGACCAGCCGCTTGAACCAGATCGACTGGTCACCAGCGTTTAACGGGTCGGAGACGTGCTTGAGGTTGATCTCGAACTGACCCGGCCCCAGCTCGGAAATAATGGTATCGGCCAATACACCCTGTACATCACAGGCGGCACGCACTTCAGCAAAAAACGACTCCAGGCCATCGACGTCTTCAATTGAGTAGGCATCGGTGGTGTTGAGGCGGCGGCCATGACCCCGGTCCAGCACCGGCGGACGCGGACGCTGTACTTCTTCCGAGTCACCATCCATCAGATAGAATTCCAGCTCGGTGGCCATCACCGGATACCAGCCACGCTCATGGAAACGGTCGACGATGTTTTTTAATACCTGGCGCGGATCGACGTTAAAGGGCGAGCCGTCCGGGTTCATCATCATCGCCTGCAACTGATGGCGCTCTTCGCCAGCCCAGGGCACCAGAGTCGGTTTGTCTTGCACGGGTATACAAATACCGTCGTTGTCACCGGTTTCGAACACCAGGCCGTTATCAGGGACATCACCGCCCCAGAAATCGACACCGATAACGGAGCGTGGCAACTTGACGCCCTCTTCATAGACTTTATCCAGCGAGCTGCCTAACAGGCGTTTGCCTCGCAGGTTGCCGTTCAGATCGACGATAAAAAGATCAAAATCATTTTGCATGGAACACCTGGTCATGAAGGAGCACAAGGAAAGAAGGGGCACACAAACGCTCTGGCTGCCCCGCCTGTGTTGTGCTTGAATATCCCGAATTGTGATCACATATTCGATGACAGGCAAGTAGCAAACACGAGCAAAAACCGCAGGCAGAGCGCTATCAGCATGGATAAACACACCCCGATTGATCTCACCCTAACTGAGCGCCACAGCGCTGTAACTATCACCCAGTGGGTATACAGCACACTGCGCCAGGCCGTATTACTGGGGAAAATAGCGCCAGGGCGTGCTCTTACCATACGCGAATTGGCGACATTGCTCGATGTATCCCCCATGCCCATCCGCGAGGCTCTGCGCCAGTTGTCGGCAGAAGGGGCATTGGAAATTCTCGAAAACCGCCGCGTTATGGTGCCGAAAATGACGGCGATGAAATTTGCCGAGCTGGTTGAAGCCCGCATCTGCCTCGAAACCCACAGTGCCGTGCGCGCCATGCCCTACATTGATGAAACCCGGCTGGCCCAGCTGGAAGAACTCGACAGCCGCATTGATATCGCCAGCGAGACCGGCAACAGCCACGATGTAACCCGGTATAATCAGCAATTCCACCGCCTGCTTTACACCGCCAACCCGCATCAGGTTACCCAGTCGTTAATCGAAAGTCTGTGGCTGCAACTGGCGCCGTTTATGCAAGTCGCCAGCGAAAATCTTGATGATTATTACCAGGTCGATCGCCACAAGGAGGCCGTTGCCGCCATTCGTGAGCGCGATTCTCTGGCCTTACAAATGGCCATCAGCGCTGATATTCGCGACGGTTGTGCTTTTGCCTCCTCACCAGAACAGCTGCAACAATTGCTCGGTTAGCAAGACCCGGCTGCCGGGCCGCTGCCATTTGTATTCCGCATCGCCTTAACAACCTCTCTTTGCATGGCATTTCTTTGCATGGCATTTCTTTGCAGAACTTCGCTTCGCACACATTTCTTCGCCGACGCTGCCAGCCAGGCATATTTTGTCGTCGTCCGCTATTGGACAATCTGGACGATTGGTGATTTCAGGCCAGTCCTTTTGTACAGCCATTGACCAATTCATTTTGTGATCACAAAATTGTGATCACATTTAAAGAATTAAGGTACGTGACATGAGCCACGATTCCAACACCACTACTGCAACCAGTCATTCCTCCCTGCAGCAGAGCGACGCCCGTTTCCACCTGCATCCGTTCACCAACACAACGCGCCTGAACAACAAGGGTGCACGGGTGATCACTCACGCCGACGGGGTGTACATCTGGGATGAACAGGGCCACAAGATTCTCGATGGCATGGCAGGCTTGTGGTGCGTCAATCTGGGTTATGGCCGTGAGGAGCTGGCCGAAGCCGCCGATGCCCAAATGCGCACACTGCCTTACTACAACACCTTTTTTCAAACTACCCATGGCCCCGCAGTCGAACTGGCTGAAGCTATCGCCAGTGTGACCCCTGGGGATCTTAACCGGATTTTCTTCGCCAACTCCGGCTCAGAAGCCATTGATACTGTGATGCGTCTGACCCGCCACTACTGGGCGCTCCAGGGCAAGCCATGGCGTAACATTCTGATCAGCCGCGAGAACGCCTACCACGGCAGCACCATTGGTGGCACCAGTCTGGGTGGTATGAGTGGCATGCACAAACAGGGCGGGCCGCTGGTGCCGAATATCGAACGCATCCGGCAGCCTTACTGGTATGGCGAAGGCGGCGATCAAAGCGAAGAAGCATTTGGCCTGTTAGCAGCGCGGGCACTGGAAGAAAAAATTCTCGCGGTTGGGCCAGACAACGTCGCGGCGTTTGTGGCGGAACCGATTCAGGGTGCCGGTGGCGTGATCGTACCGCCCGCCAGTTATTGGCCCGAGATTCAGCGTATTTGCCACAAGTACGACATTCTGTTGGCGGTGGATGAAGTCATCTGCGGTTTTGGCCGCACTGGCAACTGGTTCGGCAGCGATACCTTTAATATCCAGCCCGACATTATGTCGATGGCCAAGGGCTTGTCTTCCGGCTACCTGCCGATTGCAGCGGTTGCGGTTGGTGATCGTATTGCCAACACGTTGATGGCTCAGGATGAAGACTTCAACCATGGCTTCACCTATTCTGGTCACCCGGTCGCCGCAGCGGTGGCATTAAAAACCATCGACATCATGAAAAATGAACATATTGTTGAGCAAGTCCGTGACAACACCGGCCCTTACTTCCAGAAAACCCTGCGTGAAAGCCTGCCTGATCACCCGTTAGTGGGCCATATCGAAGGTACCGGCCTGATCGCCGGTATGGCACTGGTGCAAGACCAGGCCAGCAAAACCCTGTTTCCATCAACGCTGGACATCGGCCTGATCTGCCGTGACCACTGTTTTGATAATGGCCTGATCATGCGTGCGGTCGGCAGCCGCATGGTATTGTCGCCACCCTTGGTGATCAACAAAGCAGAAATCAACGAACTGTGCCAAAAAGTCCGCCTCTGTCTCGACCTGACACTGGCCAGTGCACAACAGGCAGGAGCACTCTGATGTCTGAAATAACCGCAACCAAGGCGTTGGCGAATCTGGTCGATCATATTCGCCTGACCAGTTTTCCAAAGGAGTTGGCCAACTACCTCACCAGCCTGGCGCATTTCGATACCTGCCTGATGTTGGTGTTTGTTCCCGGTGCAAAACCAACGCTGATTTACACAGAGACTGACGCACCCAGCGCAGCATTGGAAACCTACCTGCACCACAGCTATCTGCTCGACCCGCTTTACTGCGCTCTGCAGCAGAGCAGCAGCAACCAGATTACCGGGTTAAGCCGCCTCAGCAACATCGCCCCGGATTCCTTCACCCAGAGCGAATATTTTAATAGCTGCTATCAGGAATTTGACCTCGTTGACGAAATCAACCTGGTCATCGAACTGGCGGAAAACCGCTACTTCACCCTTTCTCTCGGTCGCAAATCCAGCCTTGGCAGCATCACCCGTGCAGAAATGAACCGGCTGCAGGAACACTGCGCCATGGTCAGTGCATTGATTCGCCAATTCTGGCTCTCCAACGCCGATGAATATCTGCCCAACGGCCAAAGCCGCAGCACCCTGACCCAGGCATTACGCACTTTCGGCCAGGGCGTCCTGACCCGTCGCGAGCAGGAAATCACCGCCCTGATTCTGCAAGGCCACAGCTCCCAGTCCATCGCCGAGCTGCTCAACATCTGTGTTGGCACCGTCAAAGTACATCGCAAAAACATCCATGGCCGGTTGAACACCTCGCAACAAAGCGAAATTTTCACCCTGTTCCTCAACCACCTCAGTGAAATGGATATGCGTATCGTCGCCTGAAAGGATCGGCCTTGCCTCCGTCCGTGCCCGCATGTATTCGGACAGCCACGGAGGGCGTCCCTACCATTGACCGCCATTTATACAACGTAGGGACCGGCTCTGTCCGTGTCCGCAAACCGGCTCCGTCCGTGTCCGCATGTATTCGGACAGCCACGGAGGGCGTCCCTACCATTGACCGCCATTTGTACAACGTAGGGACCGGCTCCGTCCGTGTCCGCAAACCGGCTCCGTCCGTGTCCGCAAACCGGTTCACACGTATTCGGACAGCCACGGAGGGCGTCCCTACATTCAGGCACAAAAAAACCGGCAGAGCCGGTTTTTTAAATTTACAGCGATCAGGCCATGCGAGGCATCACGCCAGCGTTGCCAACGCCTCAGTCAGCGCCGCAGTCAATTCCGCATTGCTCAGCTCACCTTTCTCAACATCAAAGTTATCGTAGAACGACGGCACCGACAGTTGAGCTTTCACGTCCATGGCGAAATACGGCGCGGAACCCACAGCAGTCGCTAATACACTCTGCGCACCACCAGGGCCAGGGGAAGCTGCCATTACCACGACCGGCTTGTTCTGATAAACCTTCTGATCGATACGGGAAGCCCAGTCAAACACGTTTTTATACGCCACACTGAATGAACCATTAAACTCACCAAACGAGATCAGCACGGCATCGGCTTCGCCGATTTTCTTGAAAAACGCCTGAGCCGGTTCAGGAATACCGGACTCCTGTTCACGATCAACACTGTAAATCGGCATCTCGAAGTCATTCAGATCGAGGATTTCCAACTCAGCGCCAGTGGTCTGTTGCAGCTGCTTAGCCGCATGAGTGACCAGCTGCTTGTTAATGGACTGACGGCTGTTAGTAGCGGCAAACGCTAATACTTTCATGCGGTGGCTCCTTCAAGATGAAGATTGGTTGATGAGGTGTACCTTACATTAGCCACACAGATTGATTAATAGCATTTTTGTGGAGTTATTGTTTCCACCTGACTATCAATAAGCCATTATTCACGCCGTCAAAAGCCAACACGTCGTGAGCGAGAAAAGGAGACAGCATGACTTACAATGCCCATCTGCTGGACGGCATCATCATCTTTGCCGAAGTGGTCAGTGCTGGCAGCTTCACCCGCGCCGCCGACAACACCGGGCACTCCACCTCCTATGTCAGCAAAGAAATCGCCCGGCTTGAAGAACGCCTCGGCACCCGCCTGCTCAACCGCACCACCCGCTCACTGCATTTGACCGCCGAAGGCCGACTCTACTACCAGCAATGCCAGCAAATCATTGCCGATGTCAGCAATATCCAAAACGCCCTGATGGGCCAGCAACAACAACCTACCGGCACCCTCAAGGTCAGCTGCCCGGTCAGCTTTGGCATGGCCCAGATGCGCGGCATATTCTCCGACTTTCTGCAGCATTACCCACAGGTCGGCCTCGAAATCGACTTCAACAACCTCAAGGTCGACATCGTCGCAGACGGCTTCGACGTTGTGATACGAGCCACCCCGCAACTGGAAGACTCCAGCCTCATCAGCCGTCGCGTTATGCGTTCACGGGCCGTGACACTCGCCGCTCCGTCCTATTTGCAACAATACGGAACCCCGCAACGGCCAGAAGAACTCGCCGAACATCACTGCATCACCTACACCTACCTGAAAACACCCCGTCTCTGGCACTACCGCAACCAATACGGCAAAGACATCCAGGTCGAGGTAAACAGCCGGGTCAGCAGCAACAGCTCAGAAATGGAAATATCCCTCTGCCTCGCCGGACAAGGCATCGCCCGCATGCCCTTATTTTTATTCACCAACGAAATCAGCAGTGGCCGACTCATCGAACTGTTTACCGACTACCAACCGATGGTGATTGATATCTACCTGATCTACCCCAGCCGCAAACACATGTCTGCCAAAGTACGCTGCTTTATCGATTTTGTTGCCGAGCGACTGGCACAACGCAGCGGGATATAAACCTGGCGTTTGCTGTTTCCCTTTGCAAATTTCACACTCCCGATATTCGGTAGCCGTACCAAACCAGCCAATCAGGAGGCAGTCCGCCCAATACCTGCCTCGGATTACTGTGCCATCCGGAATCGACTGATCCATGGCTATTCCGGCATTGTGACGATAAGGTCTGGAGCATTATTCAGAATGAGCTGCCAGAACCGGAACAACGGCTGCAGTGACGGCAGCACAACAACCGGGCACGACACCTCAACGACAAGGAACCCTATGAGCGACATCAAGTTATTCACTCTTGAGCACGGCAAATATTTTCTACGGTTTTCCAATGTACGACGAACAAATGCAGGCTGACATACATACATACATACATACATACAGGGAAGGTGATTATCGGCGGTTGCGAAATGCCGACAATCAATCAAGCCGGAGAATGGGACAGCCCGTACTGGCAATGCAGCCAGTGCGGCTGCGAGATATACAAGCAGGAACATTTGCCACCGTTACCCGACAAGTGACCCGGGCACTTTGACCAAGCATTTTGACCAAGCACCTTGACCAGGCATACCGACATCAAGCATTTCCGGCAGCACCCGATGCACTTCCACTCACCGTCGCCAGGCGCTACGTTGTGATCCGCTTTGTTGACGGGATAAAGTCATGAACCGCGCACACACGAACCGCGCACAAACACTCACCACTTTATGTAGCTGCAAACACGAACTTCAGGATCGCGTTGGGGTACGGGAATTGCCTCGGTTTGGTTCAACCGCTCGCGTCACCAACACCGACAATAGATAATGATACTGCTTGGATTAATTATTCTTGGGGTAATCCTTCGGCAACTCTTCCAAAGAACCCCCCAGTTAAAACTGCTAACGTACGCCATTGAACGCATAACAGGAGTCACAGAGTGAAAATCGAGTCTCTGTCGATCAAAAACTTCCGCGTATTCCAGTCAGTGAAAATCACGAAGATGCCGGGCCTCTGTGTCTTTGTCGGAGCGAACGGCACAGGTAAAAGCACCCTGTTCGATGTATTTGGTTTTCTCAAGGATGCTCTGGCTGGCAACGTCCGTACTGCCTTGCAAAAACGAGGTGGCTTTCATGAAGTGGTTACCCGTGGCCACGCCCATGAAGCCATCGAAATTTCGGTACAATGTCGGTTATTGATCAACGACGTAGAACGTCTGGTGACCTACCGGCTGGAAATTTGTCTCGACAATAATCGCCCTGTCATTACCAGCGAAATACTCAGATACAAACGTGGCAAATATGGCTCTCCCTATCACTTTATCGACTTCCAGAAGGGCAAGGGTTACGCCATTGTTAACGAGGACGATTTTAATAAAGAAGACTCAGAGCTGGAGCGAGAAGAACAAACCCTGGACAGCCCGGATATTCTGGCCATCAAAGGACTGGGCCAATTCCAGCGTTTCAAGGCGGCCAGTGCCTTCCGGCAGCTGATAGAACATTGGCATGTGTCTGACTTTCACATCAGTGAGGCGCGCCCATCGCAGGATGCCGGTTATGCCGAACATCTGTCGGTCAGAGGCGATAACACCGCGCTGGTAGCCCAGTATCTGTACGAACAACACCCGGATATCTTTAGCCAGGTACTGGCAAAGATGAAACAACGGGTTCCTGGTATCAAAGACGTCAAGGCGATCGAAACAGATGATGGCCGTATTCTGCTCAAGTTTCAGGATGACTCATTCAAAGACCCGTTTATTTCTCGTTATGTCTCTGATGGCACTATCAAGATGTTCGCGTACCTTCTGTTGCTTCATGACCCGGCCCCTCATCCACTACTCTGTGTCGAAGAACCCGAGAACCAACTGTATCCCAGCTTGATGCCCGAACTGGCGGAAGAATTCCGTCTTTATGCTGAACGCGGAGGACAGGTTCTAGTGTCCAGCCACTCCCCCGATATGCTCAACAGTATTCAGTTATCAGAAATTTTCTGGCTGAAAAAAGAGCAAGGACTGACGATCATTCAACGCGCCTCTGACAATCCGTTGCTGGTCAGCCTGGCGGCTGCCGGAGACCTGCCCGGTGCACTCTGGAAACAAGGACTGTTTGATGGAGTAGACCCTTGATATGACCATGCTGGCGTTTCTGCTGGAAGAGCCTTCGGCCAAAAAAGTACTTGATGAAATACTGCCCAGGCTCCTTCCCACAGAGGTGACTTTTATCTGTACACCTCATGAAGGGAAGACCGATCTGGAGCGATCCATTCCCAATAAACTACGAGGCTGGAACGTCCCGAATAGCTGGTTCATTGTCGTAAGAGACAAGGATCAAGGGGACTGCATTGCGCTCAAACAACAACTGAAACAACTCTGCACCGACAATGGACGACCTGAAACCCTGGTACGTATCGTGGTTCACGAACTGGAAAGCTGGTTTCTGGGAGACCTTGCAGCAGTCGCCCATGCTTTTAACCAACCGACACTGGCCAAAAAACAAAACAGCAAGAAGTTTCGCAACCCGGATGCTCTTGCAAACGCCCAGCAAGAACTGAAAAAGCTGATCAAGAGTTACCAGAAAAACTCTGGAGCTCGGGCCATCGCTCCCCATTTATCCCTGATCGATAACCAGTCCGAAAGCTATCGGCAATTTCTGAGTGGTGTCACTCGTTTTCTGAATGAATGCCGCGCAGCAGACCACCAAGCGGACAGGAAGAAACCATGAGCTTTCCTGAACAAAAGATCATTGCTCTGGCGCAACAGCACCCCGAAGTACAGGTTGTGTGGCTCTACGGATCACACGCCAAAGGCAATGCAGGCGCATACTCGGACATTGATCTGGCAGTCGCATTCAACCCTGTGCACTTGGCCAACAAGCTGGAAACCCGTTTGCGACCGGAGCTGTTAGCGGACAACTGGCGGCAGCAATTGGGGTTGTCAGACAACGGACTGTCGATATTGGACATTAATCAATCGCCCATTCCGCTTGCCTATTCGGTGATATCTGCGAATCGGGTACTCTGGAGCGCCGATAAAGGGCGGCGATTACAAGAAGAAGCCCGGATCATGTCGATGATGGAGCTGGACTACCAAAGTTTCTCCACGACCCACAACGGAGGCATCCATGACAGATAGCGCTTACCTGTATGCCATGAAACACTCTCTGGCCCGATGCCGGGCTGAACTGGACGAGCTATCCGGTCTGCTGGCCCAGCGTTCACTCTCAAACCTTGAATACCGTGCTGCCGAGCGCATCTTACAAGTCACCATCGAAAGCTGCACTGGCATCGCCAAACACTGGGCCAAAGCCTTGTCTGGCAGCAGTCCTGAAAATGCCGGTATGGCCTTCGAAATACTGGCACAACACCAGCAACTGGAAACCCAGTCACTGGTCGGATGGCGCAAGGTCATTGGTTTGCGCAATGTCCTGGTTCACGATTATCTGAACGTTGACCCGGACATTGTCCGCAGCGTAATTCAGGGTGGCTACACCCGGCAGCTATTTGAGTTTGCCGAACAGGGACGAGAGTGGCTGGCGAAGCATTAACCAGCACTCGATACACTCATAAGAGCTGCACTCTGAAAACCGGTATTAAATGGAACGCTGGCTCTGATCAGCCAGAGAATAAGAATGAAAAACATAGATTTTTCAAGCACATCAACGGACTATGGGCCGAATACAATTCATTTATAGATGGCAAACTGGCAACTCAGTATGTCATTCCGAGCGAGAATCCCTTCTCAAATTGGGATGCCTCGGATCGTTATGCTAACGAAAATGAATTCACTCAGGAACGCGTGCAACAACACAAGAAAGCTGCAAAATCCATCCAAAAACTGGTTAAAGACTACCAACTGAGCCAAGAAAAACCATGATCAACTTTGACCAGATCACCTCGACCCTTCAGGCAATATTTGCCCAACACTTACCGTTACTGACGGAGCTTGGCACCGTGCTGATTAACCGCGACCTGAACAGTCGTGTGCGCCTGATTCTGTCGGAAGCCGTTGAAAATGATGCAGAACTGACTTCGCGACTGCAGCCATTGCTTGAAGCCATAAGTGAACAACTGGCTCCACATGCATGGCCTGCATCACGACTGGTGCTGTTCGAAGATGACCTGGAAGCCATCAAACAGGGTGCTCCGAGTTTCGCGCTTGACGGGTTCGATGACGTATTCGTTGTTGACCGCCTGGCGACGGAAACCGACTGGCAAACCATAACCCAAGCATCTGAATCTGGCCCGGCCCGTGTGGTGTTCTTCTCCATCAAAGGTGGCGTTGGCCGTTCTTCGGCTCTGGCTGCTACGGCTTGGTCTCTGGCGCAGGCTGGTAAAAAGGTTCTGGTGCTCGACCTTGATCTGGAATCCCCCGGTCTCTCGACTGCGATTCTGCCTCTCGAAAAGCAGCCCGCTTACGGTATTACGGATTGGCTGGTCGAGGATCTGGTCGATAACGGCGATAACGTCATGCAACACATGGTCGCCAGCAGTGATTTATCCCATGATGGTGAAATTCTGGTCATACCTGCCCATGGCGCACATCCCGGCGAATATATTTCCAAGCTGGGCCGGGTCTGGATGCCCAAACTGCAGGCCAACGGCAGCCGCGAAAGCTGGTCGCAACGTCTGCAGCGGCTAATCCTACAACTCGAAAACAAGTATCAGCCCGATATTGTGTTGATCGACTCCCGCGCCGGTATCGACGAAGTCGCTTCCAGCTGTATTACCGATCTGGGCGCCAGATTGATCTTGTTGTTTGCGATTGACGGCAGTCAGACCTGGAGCGGTTATAAAATTCTGTTCGAACACTGGCAGCGCTGGAAACCAGTAATCATGGTGAAAAACCGAGCATTGGCACACTGTATATTCCATTGTCTCATCAGAAGGCCTTACGACTGGATACCAGCGTCGTGGTCGGTGGTCGTGGTGTTGGCAAATCCTTCTGGACAGCCGCGCTGCGAGATCCGGAATTACGCGCCACCATTGGGGCTGTATTACCAGAGCTGGATATTGATCTGTTTATTGGTCACTCCGAAAAGCAGGATGACTCCTCCTACCCGACTGAAGATGAATTTGCCCAGCTTCTGAATCTTGGCTATCCGACGCTGGATATCTGGAAAGCGGTTATCTACCGCTGGGTTGCAAGTCAAAACCAGACCCCAATTCCAGATCAAACCTGGCCCGATACGTTGGAATGGCAAAAAAACAGCCCGCACGAATCGGCGGCTTTGATGCGTCAACCACGAGCATGGAAAGGCCTGATTCTGTTTGATGCGCTGGATCGCATCAGCCGCGACTGGCAACAAATGGACGATATAGTCCGCGGGCTGCTGCAAGCCATTCTTTGGCTGAAGTCCTTTAATGGGCTCTATGGCAAGGCCTTTCTGCGCGAAGATCAGGCCGAACGTAACGTATTCGACTTCCCGGATGCATCCAAACTCAAGGCTTCCCGAGCAGATCTGAACTGGGCACGCCATGATGTGCACGGGTTATTATGGCAACGCCTGATTAATGCTCCCAGGGAACATGGCCAGCTATTACGTGAGCAGTTGCCATCATCGCTGTATTCGCAACATAACGGCCTCTATCTGCTAAACGACGGGATGAAACGCGAATCCGAGCAACAGCGTGAGGCTTTTATAAAATTGGCAGGCCCATGGATGGGTAAGGATAAACGGAGGGGCGTGCCTTACACCTGGTCTGTTAGCCATTTGGCGGACGGTCGTGGCCAAGCTTCACCGAGATCATTTTTGGCTGCAATAAAGGAAGCAACAGAGGGAACTCAAGAACGCTATCCTGACCACGAAAATGCGCTGCATTACGAAAGCATCAAGCGGGGTATCCAAAAAGCCTCTGGCATCCGGGTATCCGAACTGGAAGAAGACTACCCATGGATATCCACCGTTATGGCGCCCCTACGAGGCCTTACCCTACCTGGTGAATTCAGCGTTTTTGAACCACGCTGGCAAGACCATTTTCCACAAGGGCCATCGTCAATCCCTTCAGAACGTCTACCTGCGCAACACTCCGAAAAAGGCTGGCAAGGTATCGTCGAAGACCTCAAAAGGCTGGGCGTTATGGAAACCAAAAAAGACGGCCGTATTGATATGCCCGACCTTTACCGGGTTGGTTTTGGCCTTGGGCGTCGTGGCGGGGTCAAACCACAGAATAAATAGTGCTGATCTGCACCTGGAATCACAGCGCCAGGCCCATCGCCAGATCAAGGACCGCTTATGACCAACGAACGTATTGTCCGCTCGCGCAAACCGCGTAAATGCCCGGCCTGTGGCTTTGCGCCGGTTGGCAGCATTCTGTATGGATTCCCGCTCTACAGCGAACAATTACAGGAGGAAATGGATTCCGGCAAAACAATCATCGGCGGCTGCGAAATGCCGGTTATCAACGAAGCCGGTGAATGGGACAGCCCACACTGGCAATGCAGCCGCTGTGGTTGTGAGATCTACAAAAGCCCCCCAGAGAAGATACATGGACAATAATCAATACTCGCACAACGGGCTCACAGCTCAAACACCGGGGTCAACAAAACCCACCTTCCCATAACTCCGGTAAGGCGCTACGCTCAGCCAAAGCCTATTCATTGAAGAATCGCCATGACCCGGGAACAAACACTCAGCGCGTTACGTAACTGCAAGGCTGAACTGCAGTCTCGCTTTGGCATTCAGGAACTGTCTTTGTTTGGCTCAACCGCCCGTGCGACCAATACCAATAGCAGCGATGTCGACATACTCGTCAGCTTTGAAGGCCCTGCTACTTCAAAACGCTACTTCGGTGTGCAGTTCTATCTTGAAGACCTGCTCGGCTGCCCCGTTGATCTGGTCACCGACAAGGCTCTGAGGCCAGAGCTGAAACCCTATGTTGAGAGGGACAGCATTCGTGTCTGATCATAGGGATCGCCGTCAAAAATGACGTTATAGCAACAACAAGGTATCCCATGAGCGACATCAAGCTGTTCACACTCGATCAGGGCAAGGCCACAGAGCTATCAGGCCAGAGCGCCCGCCTCGAAAAACACCTGCAACAGGACGTTGAGCGCAATATGTCAGCTCTGCTCGGGGTGAGCTGTCTGGCCAGTGAATACAGCACCGGCAAAACTCATCGCGGCCGCATCGACTCCCTCGGCATTGATGAAAACAACTGCCCCGTCATCATCGAATACAAACGCCACAGCAATGAAAACGTGATCAACCAGGGGCTGTTTTACCTCGACTGGTTGCTCGACCATCAGGCCGAATTCCGCTGGTTGGTGATGGAAACACTCGACAAAAAGATTGCCGAAGCCATTGAATGGAACGGCACCCGGCTGATTTGCATCGCTGCCGACTTCAACCGCTACGACGAACACGCAGTGCAACAGATCAACCGCAATATCGAGCTGATGCGCTACCGCTACTTCGGCGATAACCTGCTGTTGCTGGAACTGGTTAATGCCCAGACGGCGCAGATCAATCAGGATGCACAGACAAGTAAAACTGATTCCACAGCCAGCCAAATTGACACACCAATAACGGAAAACAAAATCACAACACGAGGTGACAAAAGCCAGCAAGAACGGCTCGCAGAAGCCCCGCCCGAGTTGCTTGAGCTCTACAACAACCTGTGCGACTACATCGAATCCCTCGGCGACGAAGTCCAACGTAAAGAACTGAAACTCTACACCGCCTTCAAACGCATTCGTAACTTTGCCTCCGTGCTGGTACTCAGCGGACGAGACCCGCGTTTACAGCTGTACTTGAAACTGCCCGGTGAAATGGCCGAAGAGAAAGACGACAAATGGATGAGGAATATGAGCAATACCGGCCATTGGGGCACCGGCGATCTGGAAGTCAATGTACGGACGCCGGAAGAACTCGAAGAAGCAAAGCAACTGGTCGCCAAGGCATATGGGGAGAGTTGATTCCCTCCCGTGCCTGCTGACGCAAGTGATCTGCAGTGCCCCGAATGTGACGATATTTTGAGCCTTTTAACCTCGTGATCCGGCTATTCGGCCGGTATGATTAACAACAATCCAGGTTAAATCGGAATAATCTCTTCTGGTTTGACGACACAGCACCCGGCTGGTTGGCCAATAGCCGTTACTGCAGACACAACCCGATGAAACTGAACCGACTGACGCTGAAAAATTTCCGCTGCTTTGAAGAGCTGGAAATCGACTTCCACGACCAGCTGACCGTACTGATTGCCCCCAATGGGGCGGGTAAAACTACGGTATTGGATGCCGCCAGAATTGCATTATCGTCGTTTATCAAAGGTATTGACGTCAGCTCGGCACGTCCACATGTACTGGCCAGCATTACGCCAGATGACGTACGTCTGCAAAAAATGCCATCGGGCAGTATGGAACCTCAAAAGCCGTCCAGAATCACGGCGGATGGTATTTTTTGCACTCATGAGCCGGATATTATTACCTGGTATGCAGAACGAAGATCGGTCGAACCAAAAACTCGTATGTTTCGCGATGATATCTACGACAGCATCACCTCTGTAGCGACAGAGCTGCAGAAGAAAGCCCAGGATGAGCAGACCAGTGACAGCACGGAACTGCCACTGATTCTGTATCAAGGCACCGGACGATTGTGGTACCAAGGGCGCTTTACTGCCACAATCGACGACAAAAAGCTTGAACAACAAATGTATTCCCGCATCTGGGGCTATGAAAACTGTTTAACCGCGACGTCAGGCTACAAACAGTTTGAAGACTGGTACGGCTGGTTATTCAAAAGTTATCGAGAGCTGCAAATCGCCAACCTGGAAAGCCCGAATAACCATAACGGACGTGACCTCGACGTATTCAGGCAATCCGTTGAATCCGTTCAGCAGGCGGTCAACGAGGTAACGGAAGCTGTCACCGGCTGGAAAAATCTGCAATACCGGCAATCCCAGGGCCAAAAGCTGGTAATGGAACACGACAAGCTGGGCTTTATGCCTCTGGATATGCTCAGTGATGGCCTGCGTAATATCGTTATTCTGGTAGCCGATATCGCATTCCGTTGTGTTCGCCTGAATCCGTATCTGGGTAAACATGCAGCCCTCGAAACTACCGGAGTGGTACTGATCGACGAAGTCGATATGTTCCTGCACCCGGAATGGCAGCAACAGGTAATGGGTTCGTTACAACGAGCATTTCCAAAGCTGCAATTCATTGTAACCACCCATAGCCCGCAGGTGCTGACCACTGTACTGCGGGAATCCATTCGCAAGATTGTGATCGCCGACAACGGGCAAGCACGTGCTGAGATGCCCCTGATGAATTCCTACGGCATGGAAAGCCAGAATGCACTGCAAGGTATTATGGAGGTTGACCCTCAACCGCCAGTCGCTGAAAAAGCAGATCTTGATGAACTCACGACCCTGATTGAAAGTGGCCAATACCAGAGACCGAAAGCACAGCAGTTAATGGAAAAACTGATGGCACAACTGGGTCATCAGCATCCACAGATCCTGAGGCTGCAACGGTCGATTCGCCGAATGGAGGCTCTTAAGCGGTGAAGTACATTGCCAAAAGGAAGAGGCATCTCGATTGCTTGTACGACGAGAAGATTAAACCACCAATAGACGCTGAAAGTGCGAGAAATAGATGGCAGCGTTTCAGTAGAAATAATAACTACAATTTATTGGTGGATACTCTACATGAAGAGCAGTACAGATTATGTGCATACACCGAACTACGTTTGGAAGAGCTTGGATTTGGCTTTCATGTCGAACACGTCAAACCCAAGAGCAAATATCCTTTGCAGACATTCGATTACCGCAATTTGGTACTATCCGCGCTGAGCTCAACGGATTTGGAGAATTTAAAAATCCAATATAATTCTGAGCCAATAAGTAGCTTTGGAGGCCACTCCAAACGTAGCCATTTTAATAAGAAACAATTTCTCTCTCCGTTACTAGCAAGAACCAAGCATAACTACTTTCTGTATTTGAACAACGGTAAAATAGTACCAAATCCAATAAAATCACGCCGGTACCAGAAGAAGGCAAAATACACGATTGATTTGCTAAACCTTAACCACTCAATATTGGTCACACGGCGCAAGGAATGGATAGAGGAGTTGGATCAATTAATCGATCAGCACCTTGATGATGATAGGTGCTTGACGTGTCTTGCCGGGATCGATCTCGAACCGACCGATGGCAAGCTCAGCAATTTCTTTACTGCCACCTGCCAACGTTTTGGCCCTGCAATCAGTAATCCGATTACCCGTCGTTATTACTGATCACATTCATTGCTCGTTCCCAGCATTCCTTCATGGGAACGTGATACCTGCCAAAACCAAGGCATACCACGCCGGAGCGTGGGAGCCTGTTGTTCAAAATCACCACCGAGCTGAATTACAGCGCTTCTAACGTTTTCTCTGCCAGCAATCCACGTTCTTTTGCCATGGTCATGGCGGTGTCGATGATCATGTCTTCCTGACCACCAATCATCTTCTTGCGGCCCAGTTCCACCAGCACGTCGCGGGCCGGTACGCCGAAGCGTTCAGCGGCGCGTTTGGCGTGTAACAGGAAGGTGGAGTAGACACCGGCGTAGCCGAGGGTGAGGGAGTCGCGGTCAACACGCACTGGCTGGTCCATCAGCGGCACGATAACGTCTTCGGCCAAGTCCATCAGTTGGAACAGGTCGGTGCCGGTTTTGGCACCCATGCGTTCAACCACGGCGACGAACACTTCCAGCGGGGTGTTGCCTGCGCCTGCGCCCATACCGGCAACGGAGGCGTCAATGCGGGTTGCTCCGGCTTCGACCGCAGCGATGGAGTTGGCAATGCCCATGCCCATGTTGTGGTGGCCATGGAAACCGATTTCGGTACCTGGCTCCAGCGCGTCACGCAGGGCTTCGATTCGTTCGGTCACGTCTTCCGGCAGCATAAAACCGGCGGAGTCGGTGATGTAAACGGTTTGGGCTCCGTAGGATTCCATCAGTTTGGCTTGTTTGACCAGGCCTTTGGCGTTGTTGAGGTGCGCCATCATCAGGAATCCGGTGGTGTCCATGCCCAGTTCACGAGCACAGGCAATGTGCTGTGGTGAGGTGTCGGCTTCAGTGCAGTGGGTGGCCACGTGAACCGAGCGGGCACCTTCTTTGTAGGCACTTTTGAGTTCTTTCATAGTGCCCAGACCAGGCAACAAGAGGACGGAGACTTTGGCGTTGGTCACGGCGTTGGCAACGGCGTTAATGTATTCCTCGTTGGAGGCCATGGCAAAACCGTGCTGCAACGAGTTACCGCCAAGGCCAGCACCGTGGGTACATTGCAGGTACGGAATACCGGCGGCATCGAGGCCTTTGGCGACCTTGACCATTTCGGCCACAGAAATCTGTTCACGTTTGGCGTGCATACCGTCACGCAAACACATGTCGTGCAGGATGATGTTACGACCCTTTAAACGCTTGCTCATTGAGTGGCCTCCATTTCGGACAGGTTGTATTCGCCCGCCAGCATTTTTTCGGCGAACATTTCCGCAGTTCGGGTACCGGCAGCGGTCATGATGTCGAGGTTTCCGGCGTAGGTTGGCAGGTAGTCGCCCAGGCCAGCGACTTCCATAAACACGGCAACACGATGGCCTTGTGGCACTTCGTCGAAGACCGGGCCGTTCACCAGGCGGTAACCCGGCACGTACTTCTGCACTTCTTTGATCATGTTCAGCACCGATTCGGTAATCGCGGCTTCGTTTGGTTTGTCTTCTGTCAGGCAGTAAATGGTGTTGCGCATGATCATCGGCGGCTCAGCCGGGTTGATGATGCACAGCGCCTTGCCTTTTTTGGCACCGCCCACTTTTTCGATGGCGTTGGAGGTGGTGTAGGTAAACTCGTCCAGGTTGGCGCGGGTGCCCGGGCCAACCGATTTGGACGACAGCGAGGCAATGATCTCGGCGTATTCCACATCCTGAATCTGCGACACGGCGTTCACAATCGGAATCGTGGCCTGACCGGCACAGGAGATCATGTTGACGTTCTTTTCGGCGCGCTCGGCGTGTTCTTTCAGGTTCACTGGCGGAACGCACAATGGGCCTATCGCCGCGGGCGTCAGGTCAATCATCAGTACACCCAGCTCGTTCAGCTTGCGCGAGTTTTCTGCATGCACGTAGGCAGAGGTGGCGTCGAAGGCGATCTGGATGTCATCGTCCAGTACGTGGGGCAGCAGGCCGTCAACACCCAGGTGGGTGGTTTTCAGGCCCATGGCGGCGGCACGTTTGAGGCCTTCGGATTCCGGGTCGATGCCCACCATCCAGACCGGTTCCAGTACTTCACTGCGCTGGATTTTATAGATCAGGTCAGTGCCGATGTTGCCCGAGCCGATCAGGGCACATTTGATTTTTTTCATAGTGGTTGCGCTCCTTCTCCGCTGCTCTGTGCCGCAGCCGCCTGATCGGATGCCCGACCGGCTTTACCGGCGACAAAAAATTCACCGTTTTTGTGTTCAGTAATCAGGATGCGTACGGTGCTGGCGTTACAATCCAGCGCCTCACAACAGGCGGAGGTGACCTTTTCAGCCAGGCGGGCCTTGTCTTCGAGAGAGCGGCCTTCCAGCATGTGCATTTCGATAATGGGCATTTGTGTAGTCTCTTGTTGTTATGCAGTGAAGGACACCGATACGGAGCCAAGTTCCTGGAAGCGCGCCGAGATGTAGTCCCCCGGTGCCACCGCGATAGCGGCAGTGATGCCGCCACTCATCACGAAGCTGCCTTTCGGCAGGGTTTCGCCCAGCTGATGGAGGATGTTCACCAGCATGGCGACGGCTTCTGCCGGGTTGTTCATAACGGCTGCACCGGCACCCATTTCGACGATTTCACCGTTTTTTTCCATCACCACACCGAGGGTGCGCAAATCCAAATCAGCCGCATAACGGGGGCGGCCACCACCGACAAAGCGCGCCGAGGAACCGTTGTCGGCAATCACGCTTTGTAGATCGAAGCTGAATTTCTGAAACCGGGAGTCGATGATTTCAATTGCCGGCAGTACGTAGTCGGTGGCGGCTAACACCTGTTCGGCAGTGCAGTTCGGGCCTTCGAGATCCTGCGATGTAACGAAGGCGATTTCACATTCCACCCGAGGGTGAACCAGCTCGGATACCGAGATTGTACTGTTTTCCGGCACCGCCATTTTATCGGTCAGGAAGCCGATGGACGGCACTTCCACACCCATTTGCTTCATCTTGGCCTTGGAGGTCAGACCCGCTTTCCAGCCCACCAGTTTATGGCCCTGGGCGATAAAACGCTGACGCAAGGCGGTTTGCACGGCATAGCCATCGTCCATGGTCATGGCCGGATATTCGTCGGTCAGTTTCGGAATGGCGTAAGCACGGGTTTGAGCACCTTCAATACGCTCGCACAGGCGTACGATGTCTTCACGAGTCAGGGTAATGTCTTTCATGCCTGGTTCTCCTGTGAAGTAGTCTGGGCTTTTCTTTGTACTGCCGTGTGGCCTTGGAACGACACACTGCAGGAACCTAGCCCGCCAACCGTACAGGTCAGCGTGTCGCCATTTTCAATCGGTACCAATTGCGATTGGGAGCCGGACAGAATTACTTCACCGGCCTTGAACGGGATACCCAAGGTGCCCAGAGTATTCGCCAGCCAGGCCACCGCATTCACGGGAGAACCCTGTACCGCAGCACCGGTTGAGGTGGAGAGTAATTCACCGTTTTTTTCCAGCACCATGCCCGCCAGCGTCAGGTCGAGTTTTTTCGGATCACCTCGGGTTTCACCCAGTACGTACACGCCACAAGAGGCGTTGTCGGCGACGGTGTCCTGAATCTTGATTTTCCAGTTGTCGATACGGGAATCGACAATCTCGAAACATGGCACCACATAATCGGTAGCACGGATGACGTCCATAGCGGTGATACCGGGGCCTTGCAGATCTTCTTTCAGGATAAACGCCAGTTCCGCTTCGGCCTTCGGCTGGATCAGTTCATCCAGATTCATGGTGTCGCCTTCGGCGTAAATCATGTTCGAGGTCAGCTGGCCAAAGTCCGGTTGAAACACGCCGAGAAAATCTTGTACTGGCTTGCTGGTGACGCCGATTTTTTTACCGACAACGCTTTCACCCGCATCCAGTCGACACTGAATAAAACGCTGCTGGATGCGATAGGCGTCTTCCAGACTGATGTCTGGAAACTGTTCGGTAAAGGGTACCAGCGTGGTCTGGCTGACGAACGCGTTGTACAGTTCGTCGCCCAGCTGGTTGATCAATTCATTATTCATAGCCATGATCAGCACCCCTTACAGCTTGATGCAGACGTTGCGCAGTTCGGTGTAGAACTCCAGCGAGTGCACCCCACCTTCGCGGCCAATACCGGATTGTTTCGAGCCACCGAAGGCAGTACGCAGGTCACGCAGGAACCAGGAGTTGATCCAGGTGATACCGACATCGATACGACCGGCCATGCGGTGAGCACGGGTCAGGTTGGTGGTCCAGAGGGTGGTAGAGAGGCCGTATTCGTTATCGTTAGCCTTGGCCACTACCTCGTCTTCGCTGTCGAACGGGCTGATATGGCAGCAAGGGCCAAAGATTTCTTCACGTACCACCGAGGCCGTTTCTGGCAGGCCAGTCCAGATGGTCGGCTGCACCCAGTTACCTTCAGCCAGATCGGCTGGCATCTCTGGCACGCCTCCGCCAGTCACCACGGTGGCACCTTCAGCAACGGCTTTTTGGTAATACGACAGCACCTTGTGCTGGTGCTCGCGACTGATCAGCGGGCCGTAGTTATTGCCGTTGATTTCCGGGCGACCAAACTGCACGGCTTCGGCTTTTTCTTTTAATGCAGCGACAAATTGGTCGAAAACAGGACGTTCAACGTACACCCGCTCAGTCCCCAGACACACCTGACCGGTATTCAGGAAAGCTGACCGGAAAATGCCGTTGACGGCGTCGTCAAAATCGGCATCGGCAAACACGATACCGGCGTTTTTGCCGCCCATCTCGAACGACACATCGCGGGTGCCTTCGGCAGCGGCTTTCATAATAGCGGTGCCGGTGCTGGTTTCACCGGTAAAGGTAATGGCGTCAACGCCCTGGTGTTGGGTCACGAATTCACCGGCAGAGGCCGGGCCAAATCCGTTGACGACGTTGTACACGCCTTTGGGGATGCCGACCTTGTTCATCACTTCGCCCAGTAACGCGGCGGTGAACGGGGTTTCTTCCGACGGTTTTAATACCACGGTATTGCCACACGCCAGTGCCGGGCCGACTTTCCAGGTCATCAGCAAGAAGGGCGCATTCCAGGGGGAAATCACACCAATCACGCCTTTAGGCACTCGCAGGGCGTAGTTCAGCGCGCCGCGACCATCCGGGGTATCGAGCATGAAGGATTCGGTCGGCACGTTTTTGATAACGTCGGCAAACACCTTGAAGTTGGCGGCACCACGGGGAATAAATACGTGTTTCATGACGTGTTCGGGCTGGCCGGTGTCTTCCATCTCGGCCGCCACAAAGTCGTCGAAACGGCGAGTTATTTCATCCGCAACACCATACAGCAGCTCAACACGCTGATCCTGGCTCAGCGAACCCCACTCGCCATGCAGCGCAGCACGGGCGGCCTTAACCGCAGCATCCACGTCTGCCCGGGTGGCTTCGGCAATGCTGGCAATGACGCTGTTGTCTACCGGGGAACGCTTGTCGAAGCGGACGCCGGAACTGGCTGGCAGGAAAGACCCGTTAATAAAGTTTTCAATCTGGTGCATAAACCAAACCCTCGATCTTTTTTAATTAGATTTATCCAGCGGAGCACTGGTCGACCGTGAAAGTTGAAGGTTAGTAAATACATTACATACCATCTAATACTATTTTTTAGCCATCCTGATACCTTAGTGGTATCAGAAAACCCAATACCAGCCTGTTAACTGATGATTTATGCTGGCGGTATAAAACGCACAAGCCCCACTTCATCGGGTAACAGAGCAGATAGCAGAGGGACGGCTGTGCGGTGTAACGGTATATCAATATCCCGAATCTGGCCCCAAGGCGGCCTCTGGCCAGTGGTAGCATCATCAGGTCACATTTATAACTGCGCTCGAAATGACAGCGCTCAAATACACAACCAAAGGTCATGTTATGAATCCGATCAACTGCAAACAGGCCCGCGAGATTCTGGATCGCGCGGTCGAAAAAGCCGAAAGTATGGATCTGCGTATCTGTGTCGCTGTTGCCGACAGTGGTGCCAATATCGTTGGTTTCTTGCGTATGGACAGAGCCTTTCTTGGCTCAGCGGATGTCAGTCAGCGTAAAGCCAAAACCGCTGTTTTGTTTCAATGCCCGACCGATGTCTTTGGCACGGTGATCGAGCAGGAAAAGCTGATTGGTATGGATCAGGTCGGCGGCGGTTTGATGGCGTTTGGCGGTGGTCTGCCAATGATGATCAACGGCGAATTGATCGGTGCCGTGGGGGTATCCGGTGCCACGGCCGCACAAGACAAGGAAGTTGCGGCTTACGCCATGGCGGCCGTAATGGAGCTGGCGGACTCGGCCCGATAACATCGTCGGGGCCTTCAGCCTTTTGGCGGCAGAGGATGTATCGGCGGGATAATGTAGGAATTCAACAGTAGCTTGCCGTAGACCACGCCTCTCAAGGTGATCATCTGGTCGGCGATCTGGTTGAGTTTGTCGGCCCGGCCTTGTACCAGAATAATAGACAGGGTGTTGGTGTGGGTCAGGTTGACGTTCAGGTTGCTGATCACTTCGTCAATGTATTGAAACTGCAAGTCGTGCAAACGCTTTTGCAGCCCCGGTATCGCGTGGTTGTAAACCAGATTGACAGTGCCGGTCATGACATCACTACCCTGCTGGGCGCGATGGTCGTTGATTTGATGATTGATCATGTCGCAGATGGCTTGTGAACGGCTTTCAAAGCCCCGTTCGCTCACCATCTGATCCAGGCCGTCGAGCAGGCTCTCGGGCATGGAAATGCTGATTCGGCTGATTTTCTCTTTGCTCATGGTTTGTCCTTGCAAGCAGTATCCGTGATATTGGGGTGGCGTTTGCCACCCCTTTCAGACTCAGAACAAGTGGCTGTAACGTTCGATTTCCCAAGTGCTCACGGCGGTATGGTACTCGTTCCACTCGGCGCGCTTGTAACGAATAAATTCGTTTTTCAAGGCCTTGCCTAACACCTGCTCAACAAACGGGTCGTCTTCAAACGCCTGGATTGCCTCATCCAGGGTACGTGGCAAAAAGCCGATACCCAGTTCTTCACGCTCGGTCTCGGTCAGCTCGTAGAGATTACGTTCTTGTGGCTTGCCGGGATCCAGTGCTTCGCGAATACCTTCCAGCCCGGCTGCCAGCGCCAGTGCCGCCGCCAGGTACGGGTTCACCGCGCCGTCGGCATTGCGGGATTCACAGCGGCCCCCTCCCATTGGCACCCGTACTGAATTGGTGCGGTTGTTGGAACCAAAGGAATTAAATACCGGTGCCCAGGTGAAGTACGGCATATCACCCTGGCGCACCAGGCGCTTGTAGGAATTAACCGTCGGTGCAAAAGCCGCACAGAGCGCCGGGCCGTGTTTGAGAATACCGGCAATAAAGTGGTAACCCAATTGGGTCAGGCCCAGGCCATGGGGGTCTTCTTCCGGGGTGCACTGGAACAGGTTTTCCCCCGTCTCCAGATCGTACAGCGACATATTGAAGTGAGCGCCGGTACCGGTTTTGTTGGAAAACGGCTTGGGCATAAACGTCGCCAGCAGATCTTCCTGTTTGGCGTACTCTTTCGCCATCATTTTGAGGAAGGTAAAGCGGTCGCAACTGGTGACGGCATCGGCATAGTTAAAGTCGAATTCGAACTGGCCGTTGGCGTCTTCATGGTCGAAGGAGTAAAGGCCCCAGCCCAGATCATCAATACTGGTGGCCATTTTATCGAGCCACTTGAAGTTACTGAGAAAAGCACGGGTGTCGTAGCAAGGCTTTTTCAGCTTGTCATCCGGATCCGGGATGACCAGAGTGCCATCGGCATTTTTCTTGAGCAGATACACTTCAGCTTCGATGCCAAGGTTCATGCCGTAACCGAGTTTTTTGGCGTCTTCCAGTACCGACTTCAGCAGCACCCGGGTACTGAGCAGGTAGGGTTCGCCATATAGGGTATTATCGGCAGGCATCCAGGCAATTTCCGGCTGCCAGGGCATCTGGATAATATGATCAAGATCCGGTACCGAGGCGATCTCGTCGTCATTCGGTGCCTGACCCAGTCCATCCAGGGCATAGCCGGTGTAAAGCTCCGAACCATGCGCCATATGCGCCAGATGAGACAGCGGTACCACCTTGCCCTTGGGGATGCCGTGAATATCGACATAGGTACCCATGCAGTACTTCACGCCCTTGCTTTTCAGCTCAGCCTGAATGGTTTTTATCTGCTCATCGGATTTGTATTCAATCATGTTACTAGCCTTCTTAACGGATGATATTAGCCCGGCGGAGCCGTTAGGGCGGCTAGCCTGAATTATCTACCGGGCGTTGGTAACACCGGAGCAAGGTGACGGACGGAACCGTTGCCTGCTTTCCGGTTTTCTTCAGCCAGGGTTACTGGCGAGGATGCTGGTGTGGTAGCTGTAGGCTAGCGGCGCTTGTTCCTGCACCGCGTGCAACAGCAAATCGGTGAGGTCATCACACATCCACTGATACAGTTCTTGGCCCATCTCGACGGTAGCCGCCGACGGTTTGCCGGTGACGCCATTGAGACTGGTGTGGTTAACCGGATGGCTGAAAATACAGCCGTCAGTACGATCCGGGTCATCGGCCTCGGCGAGTTTGTCGGTACGCACGATGTGCGGGTGAATGGCCATCATCAGGGCGGTTTCTGCCGCATTGGCATGCCAGTCTTCGGCATCGTCGAAGTGCGCTTTTTTCACCCGTTCGGACAGCCGGGCTGTATGTATCAGCGCCACCATCAGATCGTCGTAACGGGCACGCAGCATCTCCAGGGCACAACGCAGCGGGGCTTCGTTGGTCACATGGCCGTTCACCAGCAGCAAGCGTTTGATACCAGACGAATACACCCAGTCACCAAGGTCACAGATCACATCAATCAGGGTTTTCGGATTCAGCGCCATGGTGCCGGGCCAGCGCCGCGAATGCCCGATCGAACAACCGTAAGGGAGCGTTGGCAGCAAAATAACCGGTGTATTGGCGGCAACGTCCTTGCACAACGTATGGGCGATGGCGCTGTCCATACCACAGCCCATATGGGGGCCATGCTGTTCGGTTGCACCAATCGGTAGAACGGCGGTTTGTACTCCGTCGCGGACGGCCTGGGCCACTTCTTCCCAGGTCATATTATTAAGTTCGTACATCAGAACACGCTCCCTACGTCGTCACTGACCGGCACCATGCGCACCAGGTTCATATGATCCACATCGTCTTCGTCGTCGGTCGGCGGATGAATCAGGCTTTCGATATGTTGTTTGACGGCGAGAAATTCCGGCGACAAAAACTGCTCCGGGCTGCGTGGCTGTGGCACGGGTACTTCAATCAGCTCCTGCACTTCGCCGGGGTTGGCTTTCAGCACCAGAATCCGGTCCGCCAGATACACTGCCTCGTCGAGATCGTGGGTAATAAAAAACACGGTGATATCAATGTTCTTCCAGATCTCCATCAGGTAGGCCTGCATCTTCGATCGGGTCTGGGCGTCGAGGGCTCCAAAGGGTTCGTCCATCAACAGAATTTTCGGCTGGTTAGCCAACGCACGGGCGATGGCGACGCGCTGCTTCATGCCGCCCGACAACTGGTTGGGGTAACTGTTTTCAAACCGGGCCAGGCCAATCAATTCAATCCACTGACGCGCTTCTGCTTCTGCTGTGCCTTTTTCGTAGCCGGACTCCAGCAAGCCAAACATGATGTTCTGCTTCACCGTCAGCCAGGGAAACAAGGTATAGCCCTGAAACACCATGCCGCGTTCCGGGCCGGGTTTGTCGACCACCTTGCCATCCAGCAGCACCTGCCCAGAGCTGGCCTGTTCCAGACCGGCGAGGATCCGAATCAGCGTCGATTTACCGCAGCCTGAAGGGCCGATCACACAAACAAACTCACGCTTGTGGATGGTCAGGTGAATGTCTTTCAGCGCTGTTACTGTGCCGTTACGAGTTTTGAATTCCTTGGTCAGGCCCTTCACTTCCATCGTCACCGGGCGTTGTTTCAGCCGCTCAAAACGGTCACGTACGGCAGCCGACTGCTGCTGGTAATCCGGTAAATTCAGTTCATTCATATCAACCTCTCCTATAAGGGGACATCTGTTTAATCCGGTGCTCACTCTGGGCTACCGGAGGGTGTCGAATCACGAAGCCGACTTGCAGGCCTGACGGGTCACGTCAAACGTCGGCGACACAGAGTCGAGATCATCCGGCAGCCCCCGCAGGGCACTGGTTGTCGCCGTCCAGTGCGGTATTGACGAATGTGAAAAGGACGCGTCATTTCGCTGCATTCGCCGCCTTGCCCTGAACAACGGCAACACTCGCGCAGAGCCGGGCAGGATTAAATAGATGTTCCCTATAGGGTGCCCGCTACTGATTATGCTTCTGCCACGGGAACAGGCGGCGGCCGATCCAGGCCAGTATCAAGTCGATGGCGAGACCCATGATGCCAATCATCATGATGGCGGCGAAGACGTTGTCGAAATTCTTGTAGCGCGCCTGCTGGGTAATAAACCAGGTAATCCCCGAGCTGGTGCCAATCAGTTCCGCCACGATCAGATACGTCCAGGCCCAACCCAGTAAAATGCGGGTATCGCGGTAGAGATCCGGGAGAATGCCGGGCACCACAATACGAAACAGCAACGAGCGATTACCGGCACCCAGCGTTTGCCCGGCTTCCAGCAAGGCCGGATCGAGTTTGCGGGTGGTATTGGCAACCACCAGTACCTGTTGGAAAAACGTACCGATCACGATAATGGCAATTTTGGGCGCCTGATAAATGCCCAGAATCGCCACCGCCAAAGCACCAAACGCGGGCGCGGGCAAGTAGCGAAAAAACTCGATAAAAGGTTCAAACAGGCGCGAGAAAAAATCGTAAGTACCCGCCAAAATCCCCAACGGAATCCCTACGATCGACGACAGCACAAAACCCCAGAAAATTACTTGCAGACTGCTCCACAGGCTTTCGTGTAACCAGGCCTCACTGCGACGCTGTGGCTCAGTAACAAACGCGGTGTAAAATGCCGCCACCACTTCATGAGGCGCAGGCAGATACACCGGGTTGGCCGGATCACCAACGGGCAAGGCCGTATTCGCCTGTTCGGCTTTTTTGTACTCTTTATCAAACACCTCTCGATCGACCAGCATGTCGTCGCGGAAGTAACTGACCGACCCCGGCTCGGTAATACTGACCTGCGGATGCCAGATGAACGGCACATAACTGACCAGACACCACAGCAGCAATGGCAAGGCGAAACTGCACACGGCGACCAGCGAGCGGCTACGTGATTCGAGCGGTTTATTGACGGACAATAGTGGCATGGTCAGTGTCCCGGCGACTGGTTAACAAATTTCAGCATGCAGTTTCCCCTGCCTTCATATCAGGCACGTTGGTGATTCAGGGGAAGACAGGCCCGAACGTTATCCGGGCCAGTGTGATCGTTACAGCGACTTCATCAGCGAGGTATCGATATAGCTGCCGACCGGCTGCTTCTCGGGATACACATCGTTGGCAACGTTGAAGTCATCGGCAATTTCGGTAGAGCCATACAGCGACTTGAAGCCGTCAGCTGGTTCGAGGAAAGGCAGGGTTTCTTTCAACGTCAGGATTTTAGTACCTTTGATAAAGCCCTTGTACTCATCCGCTTTCAAGCCCACACGAGCGGCCATAATCGCAATGGCATCTTCTTGAGTCGCCGGATCATTCAGGTAATCCACCGCCATATACCAGGCTTTGAGTACCTTGGTCCATTCCGCCTTGTGCGCAGACAAGCTGGAAGGTGATACCGCCAGGACGTCGTAAATCAGGCCCGGTTCATTGGCACTGGAATAGATACGGCTGGAGCCAGGTACCAGGCTCAGTGCCTGACCGGAGTTTGGCTGCCAGGCAACAATGGCATCGACCTGACCCGAGGCCAGCACCTGCGGAGTTTCGTTGGTCGGTACGTTCACCAACTCAACATCCGACTCGTTCATGCCGTTCTTTTCCAGCGCGTTCAGCAGCAACAAATGACCAACAAAACCGATTTCCACGCCAACTTTCTTGCCTTTCAGATCCTTGATCGAGCGGATGCCGGGCGCACCAACGATCATGTCGTTACCATTGGAATAATCATTCACCAGAATCATCACGTTGCTGGCGCCGGTTGAACCTGTCACCAGGGCATCGCCATTAGTCATGGCCACGGCATCCAGCTGACCCGCAGCAAAGGCATCCATACTGGCGACGTAATCGAACCACTCAAACTGGACATCCACGCCCACCTTGTCGAACATTTTCTTTTCAACAGCAATTTCCCAGGCCACCCAGCCAGGCCAGTCGCTGTAACCGATTTTTAACGGTTCGGCGATGGCGCTGCCAGCCATCAGCAGTCCAGCGAACAGGGATCCCAGCATGCGTTTCTTAATCGTCATTTGGCGTCTCCGGTATTACGTTTTTTGAATTTGGTAATACCGAATAAAGCATCAAGCGTGCCACTAAAGGCTAATCAGAGCTGTGTCAGTGAACACTCCGTCTGGCGAAGCGCCTGTCCAGCAAAGAATCACACCTGACCTTTTAATGCCGCATTAAAATCGACTACACGCCTTAGCGCGAACAGGGTGCCAATCAGTAAAAACGCACAAGAACAGTGCCAGATATATTATTCGACGCAATACAGGGCAAAAAAAGGACAATTGACATCGGAATGAAACAATCAGAAAAATCACAATTTGTGCAGAAAAACCGCTAATAGCCGACAGGAGCAGAATCTGTACCCCTGAAAAACAGGGGCATCAAACGGGGTGAGGAGTATGGGCAACAAGCAACAATCGGCGATACATCCAAAGACAATCAATGAGCCAGTGAGCCGTTGTTTGGCAGCCGACCCTAACGACCCTCATCCTTGGCCATCACACCCGCCTTGCCCCAGTTGGTACTGGGCACCTCCTGAATAATAATACGGATCGCTTCCACTGGAGAGTTCGAGGCTTCTGCGAGCGCCTGAGTCACTTTTTCGATAATTTCCCGTTTGACCTCTTCCGAGCGTCCTTCAATCATCTGAATAGTTGCAATTGGCATAATGGTTCCAAACCTGACGATTATTAAAATGTAACAACCTGAAAAAAGCCGCCTCTGATTCAGAGGCGGCAACCCAACACAAGGGCACTCAATAAATCACTCAACCCCGTCAACGACCATCAAGTAACGACCGTTAGAAAACGTTCATTCAACTCACGGGTGTGATAGAAAATAGCGGCACCGATTTCCTCGTGAGTCCAGGTGTAAGGCTTCATGTCCGGGTAGAACGCGTAGCCTCCGCTAAAGGTTTCAAAACGATTGCCCGATGGATCAAAGGCATAAATAGTACAGCCGCGAGTGATGCCGTGACGCAATGGGCCGATATCCAAAGATACGCCCTTGGCCGACATTACATCCGCCGCATGCAGTACCTTCTCCCAGCTTTCCAGCAAGTAGGAAGCATGATGCAAGGTGTTGTCGCGTTCATCCCGGACAAAGGCAATGTCGTGTGCCTTGGTTGAACAGGTCAGCCAGACAGCCATGTCGGTTGCGCCGTCTTCACCGGTAATACGCTCAACCAGATGGAATCCCAGCACATTGATGAACAGATCACGACTGCCATCCAGATCGGCACCATGAATCTGCCAATGATCGAGACGAATAGGACAAATACCCCCAGGGCCGTCAACACGCACCCCCGGATTGATATAACCCTGGCCATCGCCCACTTCGGTCATTTCCCAGTAAAGTTCAAACACATGCTTGGTTGGCGCAACAAAACGGACGCGTTCACCGGTTTCCAGCAAGCCGTCGGCTGGCATACGTTCGGTTGCCACACCGTACTCATTCAAATCCACTTCCAGCTTATCCAGGGTTCGCTTGTCCAATACCTTGAACGCATAAAAATCCATACCGGCCTGATCTGCTTCACGAATAATCACACTGTGATGATCACGCTCGTCAGCCGTTTTAAAATAGACACGACCGCTTGCATCACGCCCGGTTTCAATCAACCCCATGACATCGGTATAAAACCGGATGGATTCATTCAGATCTAACACCCGCAATTGACAATACCCGGGCCGCAGCACGCCTGTCATAGCCATGATTGGTTCCTCTTATTTTTTTACTTGAATGACTACGGATGATAATCCGGTGAATCCCCGGCTCTGTCTAATATGGTTTTTGTTTGAATAAATACCGACAGGGTATAGGGGACATATATAGACGCTTCCCCAATATCAAGGATGACTTGGCCCTGACACCTGCCATATGCCCTTCTTTTTTCCTGTTGACCCTTCGTCGTTCGTTGCGATGACAGTGGCAGTTCTGACATATATCCGGCTTCTGATCGGGATCAGCTCCCGCAGCCCTGATGAAATCCGAACCCTGGCACCTTTAACATCTATTCACTACTGTCCGGTTAACCAAATCCCAGACCCAGCTGCCCTGTATCATCCGGCAAATCCGGTGGTTTTCTGAACACCTCCAGCAGCGGCATTCGCTGCATAAGTACCGATCCCAGTCGGA
>NZ_JBBKTX010000024.1:0-69332 GCF_044962685.1 Oceanobacter antarcticus | reverse complement strand
GCTTCTTCAAGACAGCGGCCTTACGTTCGTCTGAGTAGCGCGGCATAGCAATCCTTTTGACCCACTCTGAGAAGAATTTAGACGAAAACGCCTACTGGACAACTAGGGTGACAGAGCGGGCCTTTTCTTCAGCAGATTTAACAAATATTGAATTGTTAACTTGGCCCGATTTTCAATCACAGTTTTTTGAGTCATGGTATGAAACTCATTTTACTCACACCGTAGCTGAGAAACTTGATGGCCTAATGACTTACTCTGAACCATTCATGCCAGCATGGTTTGAAGTTATGGAAGAAGGCGATAAATATCTGTACCTTGGCTACAAGCAGCAATTTGATGTCTTCGGCATGGTTATGCAGTCTATGGGGCCTTGGGTTCGTATGTTAAGACCAAATAAAATAGCACAACTACCGCTGATGGGTAGGCTTACTCCGGATAAAGAGCGCGATACCATTCCAGAAAATATTCTAAACGAACAGTATTATCGAGAGTTTCTAGATATGGCTATCGAACATGGAGAACACGCCCTTGGCTTGTTCAGAAAATTGCGTGACATTTAGAGGTGCTGATCCACATCCATACTGTTGTGGAGGATTCGAATCACAACGATCTTGGATTCCATGCCAGCTCGGTAAAAGATGATATGGCTGCCCTGACTGAACTTTTTGTACCCGGCCTTTATGTCATCCGCATCGCGGCCTATTTCAGGTTGGCGAGCAAGCAGCTTGAAGGCATCATCAAGCTGCTTGAGGTATTTGTCGCGTTGCCGCTTTCCCCATTTTTCAGAGGTAAAGCGGCCAATATCAATAAGGTCTTTTCGAGCGGCGGCGGTGAGTAGGTATGAGCGCATTAGTGGGCTTCGTTATCTAGCTCAGCAATAACGTTTTCAAGGGAGTAGTCCGCTATACCGCTTTGCTCGCCTTCATCCAACAGGCGCCGGAGCCTTTCAAGCTTGCTTTCCGTTTCTTCAAGCAGGCGCAGCCCGGCACGCACCACCTCGCTCGCCGAGCCGTAGCGGCCATTTTCAACCTGTGTGGCTATAAACTCGTCAAAGTGGGGGCCAAGTGTAATACTGGTGTTTCTAGCCATGGGGTGCCTCCTGTACCAAATATTGGTATATTCTGCCAAAACACCCATAACAAGGCAAGGCAGGCCGACGCGATAAAGCCGCGCGGTTTATGGCGGCGTTATATTTCCGAGTATGAAACTACTAACGAATAAAGGAGTAGATGAGATTGAGGGTGCTCTAGCAGGCTGTTGATTTTATTCCTGAAGTTGCCCTAACGCTTCTGAAAGCACTGCCGGGGGCTCATCGTAAAACCGTAGGTGCGGATAAAAGCTACGATACCAAGGGGTTTGTGAAGGAATGCAGGAACCACCGTATCACGCCCCATGTTGCCCGCAATGACAAACGGCCCGGCGGCTCAGCCATCGATGGTCGAACCAGTCATAAAGCGGGTTATGCTGCCAGTCAGATTGTGCGTAAACGCGTCGAAGAACCCTTCGGTTGGGGTAAGACCATCGGCCCCTTACGGCAGTTAAAAGTGAAGGGGCTGGCGAAGGTCAACAGCGTTCTTGAGATGACCATGATGGCCTACAACCTGGTGCGAATGGCAAAGTTACAGGGTCAATCCGTCTGATGACCGGAAACAGGCTGGAGAATCCTGCTTCCAGCGGAAAAATCACTCAGAAAACAACCAGATAAGCGTGAATTATCGGGTTGAAAAGCTTCTGTCGGCGAAGTGAATAAGAATTTCAACGGCCTGCTAGAGATACGAGGTATGGCACACCCTATCTCGTCGCGAAAGCGCTGTGTTAGGCTATGCGGCTTGTTTACAGGAGCCGGATTATGACCGAGGTACACGCTGCAATCGATATCGTTGCTGTCGACTTTCTGAACCCCCGCCACGCGGCTGATCTGGTCGCGTTACTCAATGCGTATGCAACGGATCCAATGGGCGGCGGCGAACCTTTGCCGCTGGCATGCCGTGCCTCTCTGGTGGCACGCCTGGCCACGCTGCCTTATGCCCACAGCTGGATAGCCTATGTCAATGATCAGCCCGCCGGGCTGCTCAACGCTTTTGAAGGCTTTTCGACCTTCAAGGCGCAACCCTTGCTGAACATTCACGACCTGGCTGTTAATGCGGATTTTCGCGGCTTGGGGCTGAGCCAGCAATTACTGGCAGCGGCAGAGCACAAGGCCCGTTTACTGGGCTGCTGCAAGGTGACGCTGGAAGTACTTTCCAACAATCATGTAGCGCAACAGGCGTATCTGAAATACGGCTTTGCTGGCTACGAACTCGATCCGGAAGCCGGTCATGCCTTGTTCTGGCAAAAAATGCTGGATAACTGATCTTGCCCTGACACCGCATGGCGTATTGATAAACGCCGCAGGTATGAATGCGGCGGGCACCATGGCACGTCTTTCCTGATCATCTGCAAACCCTTCCCTGATTATCTTTAAACCCTTCGCCGACGGGCGGCAAACAGCTGCCGTTTTTTTGACTGTGTCAGATAACTACTGCCGATATTTTTTTTAACCAATTGATATTAAAGTAATTTTTTTTATTGGCACAAGCCGTGCTTTGTTCTTGTTATTACGCCGTCCTGAACACAGCGGCACACATGAACAAGGTCTCCGCTGATCGGAGCATCGGGAGGACATTATGGATCGGGCACTTTATATCGCTATGTCCGGCGCCCGCCAGAATACGCTGGGTCAGTCGGCCCATGCCAACAACCTGGCCAACGCCAGCACCACCGGGTTTCGTTCCGACTTTACTCAAAGCCGCGCCATGGGCGTGTTTGGTGAGCATTTTCCATCACGGGCATATGCCCTGACAGAACGGCCAGCCAGTGACTTTCGTCAGGGGCCGTTACAACAAACCGGTCGCAGCATGGACGTGTCTATCGAGGGCGAGGGCTGGTTTGCCGTGGTTGGCCCGGATGGTCAGGAAGCCTATACCCGCTCTGGCGATCTCAGTGTTGATTCCGACGGTCGTCTGATGACCGGCACCGGCCTGCAACTGCTCGGTGATGGCGGCCCGGTGACCTTGCCGGAATTCACCAGCATCGAAGTCAGTCGTGCCGGTATCGTCAGTATCCAGCCCGCTGGAGAACAGCCGGTCGGTATTGCCGAGCCGGTGCAACTGAAGCTGGTGAACCCCGATGCCCAATTGCTGGAAAAAGGCGAGGACGGCTTATTCCGCTTCCGCGACCCCAATACTCCCCCAGCACAGGGTGATGCCAATATCACTCTGGTCAATGGCTTTCTCGAAGGCAGCAACGTCAATGCCGTCAGCGAACTGACCAGTCTGATTGCGCTGAATCGGCAGTACGAAATGCAGGTGAAACTGATGAAGCGGGTGGATGAAAATTCGGCCAGTACAACACAGTTGCTGGGCAACCAGTAAGCGCGGCAGACAATAAGGGTTAACCACTATGATGAATGCACTTTGGGTCAGCAAGACTGGTCTGGAAGCACAGGACTTGGCACTGACCACCGTTTCCAACAACCTGGCCAACGTCGCGACCACCGGCTTCAAGAAAGATCGGCCAGTGTTCGAAGATTTGCTGTATCAGATCGAACGTCAGCCTGGTGCCAACTCCTCAGCCGACAGCCGTTTGCCGTCAGGCTTGCAGTTGGGCACCGGGGTACGTACCGCCGGGACACAGAAAATTTTCACCACCGGGTCATTACAGCTGACCGATCAGCCGCTGGATATGGCCATTAACGGTCGTGGCTTTTTCCAGATCGCGATGCCGGATGGCAGCATCGGCTATACCCGCGATGGCACGTTTCATATCAATGACGAAGGCACCGTGGTGAATGTGAACGGCTACGCGCTGGAGCCACAGATATCGATTCCCGATCAGGCCAGCACCGTCACCGTGAGTACCGACGGCATTGTGCAAGCCACCCTGACGGGGGATCCAACGCCGATTGATCTCGGCCAGATTGAAACCATGGACTTTATCAACCCGGCGGGCTTGCAGGCGATGGGCGGCAACCTGTTCCAGGAAACCGCCGCCAGCGGTGCACCGCAAGGCGGTATTCCCAATGAAGCGGGGTTTGGTGCGATTCAGCAAGGTGCGCTGGAAAATTCCAACGTCGAAGTTGTGGAGGAGCTGGTGAAAATGATTACCGTCCAACGCTCCTACGAAATGAACTCCAAAGTGGTCTCGGCAGCGGATCAGATGCTGCAGTTCCTGACCCAGAACGTCTAGGCGAGGGGTATAAAAGTGATGAGTCACAAGCTTCCTTTTGAATACACCCGAGTGTTCGGACTGCGAGTATCTGGCCTGTTTCTCTCGTTATCGCTATTGCTTGCCAGTGGTTGTACGTCGGTACCGATGGAACGTGATGTCTTCCCCGGCGACCCGGATTTTGCCCCGGTATCTGCCCAGAGTTTGCAACCACCGCTACAGGCTACCGGCTCGTTGTACCAGCCCCGCTACAGCATGGGGCTGTACAGCGACCAGCAGGCGCGGCGGGTCGGCGACATCATCACGGTGATTTTTGACGAACAGTACCAGTCGAGCAAGTCCGCAGAAACCAAGGCCGACAAATCGTCGGCTAACAGCGTTGGTGCCGGCACGATTCTGGGCACCACGCCAGGGTTCAAGAATCTCAACCTCGGGGTAGAAACCAACAGCGACAAACAATTTAAAGGCAAGGGGGAGGCCGACCGCTCCAATAGCCTGAGCGGCGAAATCAGCGTCTCGGTGGCCGAAGTACTGCCGAACGGCATTCTCAGGATACGCGGAGAAAAGTGGCTGACCCTGAGTGAGGGAGACGAGTACATCCGCATTATTGGCCTGATTCGTCCGCAAGACATAACCCCGAACAACACCGTCGCCAGCAGCAAGGTCGCCGATGCGCGTATCTCGTTTGGCGGGCGTGGCAACCTCAATAACAGCACCAAACAAGGATTGGTCGATCGTATTCTGACCTCGCCCTGGTGGCCCTTGTGACATCTATCCGGGCGACCAGGGAAGGTCGTCCTGAACCTGAAAACCGCAACGCTCGCTGTTTTGACAGCCCAATAGCTCGTCGTGCTCGCAGCAGAATCAGGGCAAATGATAAAAACATGGCTAAAGTTATGAAAGTTATTAAGGTAATTACATGCTGCGATAAAAGCGTTCCGCAGACAGATCATCAAGGGGTGGGGATATGATAAGCAAGTTGACCGGGTTCCGTCAGAGCCTGATTGTCGTCGGTCTGATCATGGCTATCGGCTTTGGGTTACTGATATCCGCCGCATTGTCGGCGTTTGGCAGTCAGGCGCGTGCGTTTGATCAGGTCACTAGGCTAAATGGCCAGCTGTTACAACTGAGCCAACTGTACGCCGGTATTGCCGATTCCAGTCAGATGAGCAACGACCAGGTGCTGGCGTCCGGGCTGCATCGTCAGGAACAGCAGCTATTGAGTGATCTGCGGCAGGCAAATCTGTCGTTATCCCAACCCATTACCGACAGCTTCAGCAGCTGGAGTCGGGCTTTTCAACAAGAAAACCGGAATATTCAGCAGATAGGTTCAGACGTCAACTCCGGCCAGCGGGGGGAATTGACACTGGCACTGGAAGGGTTGAACAAAGCCCAGTTTTACAACATGCGCAAGCCTTACCGGCTGATGGTCGACAGCATCAACGATATGGTGGAACAGCGCACGCCAGCGGCCATTGAGGCGGCGACAACCGCGCTGGCAGATTATGTTGCTTTTGTCGCAGAAATGAATCTCACCGAAGTCTTTGAACAGCACCTCAATACGATCCAGACCGAGCTGGACACCCTGGTCAGCCTGATCGACAGCTACAACCAGAACCGCGCTACCGAATCCGCTTCACTCAGCGAGCTACAGCAATTACTGCAGCAACAGCAACAACAATTGGTGGCCACTCTGGATACCGCCCGCGCAGAGGCCGCTACCACCGTCAACAGCGCCCGGATCACCATTCTGGTTACCGGACTGACCGTTGCCGCGATCAGCATCCTGATATTGCTACTGACCTCGAAAAAAGCCATCGGCACGTTAAGCCGTACTGCGCAGACACTGGAACGGATAGCGGCTGGCGACCTGACCCGCAAAATGCCAGAAAATACCGGCAGCAACGACGATTTCGATCGCCTCGGACGCTCCGTCAATCAGTTGACCGAACGGCTGGGGCACGTGCTCTCCCAGGTCAAGGTCAGCAGCAAGACATTACAAAAACAAGCAGCCGAGCTGAACAAGACCCTGTCGGTCCAGACAGACGACAGCGCCAACACCGAACAGCAAACCTTGCGGGTATCCGGTGCTATTCAGGAAGTCAGCAAAACCGTGATCGAAATGGCCGAGGCCCTGGACGAAACCAACCACCTGTCATCCGATGCCCAGCAAGCCAGCCGCCAGGGAGGCACCGTGATCAACAACGCCCTCAGTTCCATGGAACAGCTGTCACATATGTTTGATGATTTGCAATCCCAGCTCGATGGCCTCAGTACCTCGTCGAACCGGGTTGATGGCGTTACCGCAATGATTGGTGGCCTGGCAGAACAAACCAACCTGCTGGCGCTGAATGCCGCGATTGAATCGGCGCGGGCCGGTGAAGCCGGGCGTGGTTTTTCAGTAGTGGCCGACGAAGTGCGGGCGCTGGCAGAAAAAACCGTCAATGCGACGGGCTCCATCAACCAGATTATTCAAGAAATGCAGGTGCAACTGAAACAGCTACTGACCTCCATGTCGCAGGGACAAACCCAGGTGACCCAGTCACGAGCGCTGGGCGATGAAGCTGCCGCAGCAATGACCCGCATCAGTCAGCTGTTCGACCAGGTCAACGAGCGTAATCAGCAGCAAGCCGTCAGCATCGAAGAAATTGCCAATACCACCCGCGAAAACGTCAGCAGCCTGGAACGGGTCGTGACCCAGGTCTCCCGAGGCAGCGAAGGATTAAGAGACATTCGCCACTTCTCCGAAGACGTAGTCGGTCATGCCAATGGCCTGCTGCAACAAACCGAACAGTTCCGCTGTGGCTGACCGACGCCAGCGGCGTGGGCATCCGGCAGCAAGGAGTCAGCATGAATACACGAACAAACCGGCCGCATAATCGTTGCCGCTGGCCATGGCTGGCGCTGGCGACTATAGCCCTGCTGCTGAGTACGACGGTTCAGGCCGAACGGATCAAAGACATCACCAGTATTGCCGGTATCCGCAGCAACCAACTGGTGGGATACGGTCTGGTGGTAGGACTGGATGGCAGCGGCGACAAAGCCCCTTTTACCACCCAGACCTTTCGCAACATGATGGCGGAATTCGGCATCACCCTGCCGGGCGGCACCGACCCGAAACTCAAGAACGTCGCAGCAGTATCGGTAACCGCCGATCTGCCCGCTTTCTCCAAACCGGGCCAGCGGGTAGACGTCACCGTCGCATCCTTGGGTAATGCCAAAAGCCTGCGGGGTGGCCAGTTACTGTTTACGCCGTTGAAAGGCGCGGACGGCAATGTCTATGCCATCGCTCAGGGTAACCTGGTGGTAGGCGGACTGGGTGTAGACGGCAATGACGGTTCGCGCATTACCATTAACGTACCCAGCGTTGGCCGTATTCCCAATGGCGCATCGGTAGAGCAAGCGGTTCCCACCAATTTTGCCCGTGGCGACAGCCTGGTGTTTAACCTCGACCAACCGGATTTTACCACCGCCCGCTATATGGTCGACAAAATCAACGACCTGCTGGGGCCAGGCACTGCCGAAGCGCTTGATGCCACCTCCATCCGGGTCAGCGCCCCCCGCGACACCAGTCAGCGCGTGGCCTACCTGTCGATTATCGAAAACCTTGAAATCGAAACCGGCGATGAGCGCGCCAAAGTGATCATCAACTCCCGCACCGGCACCATAGTGATGGGGCAGCACGTCCGCATAGAACCCGTCGCCGTGACCCATGGCAGCATGACTGTCACGATTCAGGAAGACTACAACGTCACACAACCCAACGCACTGGCCGATGGTGATACCGTGGTCGTACCGCAAACCAACATCAATATTGAACAGGGTGGCGACAACCGGATGTTCCGTTTCGGCCCAGGCGTCACGCTCGACGACATCATCAAGGCCGTGAACGAAATCGGCGCAGCACCAGGGGATTTGATGGCCATTCTCGAAGCCATGAAACAGGCCGGGGCACTCAAGGCAGAGTTGATTGTGATATGACAATGCCCGCGCAGCCTGCAGACAAACGGCCAAAACAGCCGCAACCGCGAGAACTCACCCTCGAACAGCAGTTCGAACAGATCAAGGGGCTATCACTGGAAATCCAGTCACTGATTCGACAAGGTGTGCGCGACGGTGTACAGCCACGCCTGGAAACACGAGACCGCCTGCTGCGAGACTGGTTTACCCAGATCAATTCGCTGATCCGTATCACCGGAGAGCAGGAAGCTTTTTTGCAGCAACTGCTGCAAACAGAAAAAAACCTGCTGGCCGATATACAACAACAGCAACAGTCACTTGGCCGTGCTCGTCAGGGGCAAAAACAGGCATCTCATTACCACCGAGTAAGCAAGCACTAGGAGCCGGTCGGGCTTAGACGTTCGTCGCGAGGGGAAGACTGATGTGAGCGATTTTTGCGCAAATTTGAGGCGAATAGTGGTTTTATTTAACCAGAATTTGCTCAAAAAGAGCCAGATTCGCTTTTCCGCAGTAGAGCAGCCCTAAGCCCGACAGACTCCTAGCAGGCTTGATTTTCTATCTGCGTGGCCGCTGCGGTGTTAAAAGCAGGCTCAAATCGGTCATTTATCAACCATAAACTCCCTCTTTTCTCCTGTTTATGTCTTGCATTGACTGCCTCGAAAACAAAAATCAACAACCTGTTAGGACATTCCGAAGTCATTGATGTGAATAATGTGCTGCAACGGTGGCTTTACGCGACTAGATAGATCTCCCCAAACGCTTGCAGTCTGACACTAAATACCACACTGCTTTTGTGTTACTCGCTGCACTCGAAAATTAACACAAAAGCCGCTCCGCATTTGGCGGAGCTGGAGCGGGCATTGACACACAGTACCAAAAAGACAGTACCTAAAAGACAGCTGGCCAGAATTCTTTTTCTTGATAGTCTGACGCTCTGATATCCATCAAACCCTTATCCCATCACCGTTTTATGACTGGCAGGAGAATGTTTATGTCGGAGCAGAGCAAGGCCAATGGTCTCAAGGTACGTACCGAAGTCATGGGTGCCGATTTTGTCCAGCGGGCGCAGGAGAATACCACCGCGCTGACGGAGCCTTTGCAGGACTGGATTAACGAGCATGCCTGGGGGTCGACCTGGCAGCGTGACGGTTTGCCGCGCAATGTACGTTCGCTGGTCACGATTGCCATGCTGACGGCGTTAAAGTCGCCGACTGAGTTAAAAGGCCATATTCGTGGGGCGTTGAATAACGGCTGTACGCCGCAGGAAATTCGTGAGGTGTTGCTGCACAGTTTGCCGTATTGCGGTGCACCGGCAACTCAGGAAGCGTTTCGGGCGGCGGCAGAGGTACTCGACTTGTCGGCCTTTGAGAACGACTGAATAACGTGTGTTGATCGCGTTGGCAAACATCTTGCTGTACTCCTGATAACGTCATTTTCCGGAGTCGGCCATGCAGGTCAGCCCAGCCTTGTCTTCAGCATCTGTGGTAACCAATCCGCAGGATGTATACACCGATCTTAACAGTCTGCAGGGCATTCGTACGCTCGGTAAAGAGGACAAGAGCGCGGCGTTGATGGAAGTAGCGCGGCAGTTTGAGTCGATGTTTATGAACATGATGCTCAGCTCGATGCGGCAGGCTAATGCGGTTTTTTCTGAAGATTCGCTGATGGGTTCTTCCGAGGGGGACTTCTATCAGGGTATGTACGATAACCAGCTGGCCTTGCAGATGTCGGGCCAGCAAGCCAGTGGTAGCGGGGCTTCTGGCCGTGGGCTGGCAGATATTATCCATCAACAGCTGATGAGTAACTTTGGTGATGCCGGAGACGCTCCAGAGCTGGATCAGGCGAAGCTGTTTGATCGTCGGGTCGCCAGTGTGCCGCTGCTCGAGGCGCTTGCCGAAGTCGACCGGGTGTTGCAACAGGGCGATGCTGCTGCGGTAACCAGGCGGGAGCCAGTGTCGCAAGCCTCCGTATTATCGTCGGAATCTTTATCCAAAACGCTGGCCAGCGTTGCCTCTGGCAGCGGCAGCAAGGGGCAGCAGTTTGCCTCTGCCGATGAATTTGTTGCCGCTCTGTATCCTCATGCCGCAGTGATTGGTGCTGAGCTGGGGGTTGATCCTCGTGCGATTGTTGCCCAGGCGGCGCTGGAAACCGGCTGGGGTAAACATATGATTGCCGACGCCAAGGGCAATAACAGTTTTAATTTCTTTGGTATCAAGGCTGATCAGCGCTGGCAGGGTGAAGCGGTGGACGTAACGACTCATGAATACCGTTATGGCACTCGAGTGAAAGAAACCGCCAGTTTCCGTTCCTATGCTTCGCTGGAAGATGGCTTGCGCGATTACGCTGATTTTCTGGCCGGGAGCGAGCGTTATCAGCAGGCGCTGGGCAAGGGGTTGGACGGCGATGAGTATGGTTATGCCTTGCAACAGGCCGGTTATGCCACGGATCCTGAGTATGGCGCAAAAATCCGCCGTATTGCTCGCAGCGAAACGTTACAAGGGCAGGGCGAGGTACAGCAACCGTCGCCGGATATTGGCCCGGATTCCAGCAAGGCTACTAAGGTCGATAAGAATAAAGACCGTCCGTCGGTCAGCGGAGGCGAGTAATGACCGATATTCTCAATATTGCCATCTCGGGACTGAAGGCGCAGCAAACGGCGCTGGCGGTCACTGGTAACAATATCACCAATGCCACGACCGAAGGTTACAGCCGCCAGGTGGTCAGTTTTGCTGAGGGTAACAGTCAGTTTCGTGGCGGCAACTGGCTAGGGTCGGGGGTCAGTGTTGATTCTGTCAGCCGCATCTAT
The DNA here is from genome assembly GCF_044962685.1 of Oceanobacter antarcticus. Taxonomy (NCBI): domain Bacteria; kingdom Pseudomonadati; phylum Pseudomonadota; class Gammaproteobacteria; order Oceanospirillales; family Oceanospirillaceae; genus Oceanobacter; species Oceanobacter antarcticus. Next base: position 58,360 of record NZ_JBBKTX010000024.1, on the reverse strand, counting down.
AATGAATTTTTATCCGATCAGGTCTGGTCGGATACCGCCTCCTTTCATCAGTATGACACTATGGCCGACTACGCCGCTCAGGTAGACAGTTTGCTGGCAGACAGTGGGACGGGCGTTCAGCCTGGTCTCGAAGCGATGTTTGATGCGATGCAGACGGTGGTAGATGATCCGTCGTCACTGGCGGCGCGGGAGGTGTTGTTGACTCAGTCAGCGGCGTTGACCGATCGCTTTGACGTGCTCAGTGATCAGCTGAATCAGCAGAATCTGGTATTGAATGGTCAGATGGGGGTGATGGCGCAGGAAATCACCGCGATCGCAGAATCCATTGCCACGCTTAACCAGGATATTCAGTTTGCAGTCGGGATGGCCCAGGGCGAAGAACCCAACGCGCTGATGGATCAGCGTGATCGGTTGATTACTGAACTGTCGGCGCTGGTGGAGGTGTCGGTGGTGGATCAGGGCGACTCGCGCTTGAATGTGTTTATCGGTAAGGGCCAGGCGTTGGTGGTCGGCAATGATTATAACCGGCTGGTGGCGGATACGGGCCAGAGTGATCCGTCCCGCAACGATCTGTATCTGCTCAGTGATGATGAAGCCATTCCCGTGACGAATGAGATTACTGGTGGTTCGCTGGGCGGTACGCTGGCGTTCCGCAACGAGGTACTGGATTCGGTGGTCAATAGTCTCGGCAAGGTGGCGTTGGTGATTGCTGAAACCATAAATGCGCAGCACAAGTTGGGGCTGGATTACGAAGGTTTGGTCGGTGAAGACTTCTTCCAGGATATCAATGAACCGGCGCTGACTTATCGCCGTGCACTGGGAGATGATGGCAATGCCAACCCGGATGATCGGTTGGTATCCGTGCATATCACCGATGCGGGCAGTGTCAGTAGCAGTGATTATCAGTTGGAATTTATCGGCCCGGACAATTTTAACTACCGTATCCGCCAGATCGACAGTAACGAGATTGTGCAGAAGGGGGCGATCTCCGGTGCATTTCCAGACGTGCTGGCAGTGGATGGTTTTGAGATTCACCTTGAAAGTGGCAGTTTTCAGGCCGGGGATGAGTTTCGCATCATGCCTACCCGTAACGAAGCCAGCAATATGGAACTGGTGATTACCCGCGCAGAACAAATCGCTCTGGCCTCACCAATTATGACGGATGCCGCGATTGGCAATCAGGGCAGCGCAGCCATTAGTGCTGGCAGTGTGACCAGCCTGGATACTGCCGCCTTTGATGAACTCGGCCAAATGACACCGCCGTTGCTGGTGAGGTTTACCTCGGCTTACCGCTACGACGTGCTGGACAACAGTGATCCGGGCGAACCCGTGCCGCTGTTTCCGCCGATCAGTAATCAGACCTATATTCCCGGTATTACCAACAGCATTAATCTGGGCGAGCAGGGCCAGCTGGCGATGACCAGTTTCAGTGGTCAGTTGCCGGTGCGTGCCACTTATCAGCCACCAGAGCCAGCGGCAACGGTCAGTGCTGGTAACGGCCTGGCGGCTCAACGGTTTTCAATTTCTTATAACGATCCGACCAGTGGCCAGGCTGAATCCTTGCCGGGGCTGAATACGGCTGCCAATAGTTCGGCTCGAGCCATTGCCGAGCAGCTGAGCGAATACGATGGCATCGAGGCATCTGCCCGTACTACGGTGCAGTTGAGTCATTTTAGCGAAGACGACAACGGTTTTCTGGATCTGGGTGTCACGCTGAATGGTGTGGTGCTGACAGAAGCGCTGGGGCCAAGCCAACGCAAGTACGACGATAGCTGGCCGCCGACGGTACCGGATCCGGTTACCCCGGATTTTCTCGCCGGGCGCATTAATGCCAACTACGCTTTTCAGGAATTGGGTATTGTTGCCAGCAGCGATGGCGAGACATTGACCATCACGGCACTCAACGGCGATGACCTCAGTCTCGATATCAGCGGTGATCATGGCGATGGCTTCGACGTCAGCAATGGCCAGGCGATTGGCCTGACCCAGGTGGGAGAATCCCCCTACGATATTCTTAATGAATACGAAGGTTACGACTTCAGCCAGGGCGGGCCATATCGCTATGCTTTCGAGATTGAAAACCAGGGCAGCTTTGAGATTGAACTGAGCGCCAATTACGGCTCTGGCGAAGCATTGTTGAGCGGTGTTCGTCAGGCATTGGAAACCGCCGGATTTGCCTTTAACGGCGATCTGGATGTGGCGATTGATGAACGTGGCAATCTCTCGTTTCAGCCCCGCATGGCCCTGAATGGCACTGGCGTTTATGGCTCCAGCAAGCTGACCATGGGCGGACAGCTTAAGGTGGTGCTGGATGAAGGCATGACGCTGGCCACCAATACGCCGGGGAATAACCTGTTTGCCGCCGAGCCGGTGTTTGAATCCACCTATCGGGGGATAGACGTCAGCATTGCTGGGGCTGTGGTGGCGGGCGATGAATTTACCGTCGGCTTCAATGAAAACGGTATTTCCGACAGCCGTAATGGCGTGGCTCTGGCGGGTTTGCAAAACAGCGATACCGTTAATGGTTCCAGTACCTATTCCGAAGCCTATGCCATCGTGGTCGAGCGGGTTGGGGCAACCACCAGCCGAGCACAGACCAGCCGCGATTCCAGTGACGTACTGCTGACCACGTCGCAAGCAGCCTACAGCAGCGCTTCTGGCGTCAACCTTGATGAAGAGGCCGCTGCGTTGATGAAATACGAACTGGCTTACAACGCCAATGCCCAGGTGATTCAGGTGGCACGCGATATGTTTGACACTCTGATTTCAACCTTTTGATAACACACAGTGAGTCCCCGGCGGGGCCAATGGCGAGGTATCTGGTATGAGAATAACCACACTGCAAATGCATAAAACCGGCCTGGCCAATATGCTGGATAACCAGCAACAGTTGAATAAAACCCAGCAGCAGGTGGCCAGTGGCCGCCGGGTATTGACGCCATCGGATGACCCGGTTGCGGCTACCAGAATTCTGCAACTGGAGCAGGATCTGGCGCTGCGTGAGCAGTTTGAAACCAATATGACGGCCGCAGGCAATCGCCTGCAATTGGAAGAAGTAACGCTGGGCAGTATCAGCGACAGCTACGCGCGGCTGAAAGAGCTGACGGTAGAAGCCGGTGGCGGTACGCTGACCAAAAGCGATCGGCAGGCCATTGCCGCTGAAGTTGAGCAAATACAGCAAAGTCTGGTCGGGTTGTTTAATAGCCGCGATGCCAATGGTGAATACATGTTTGCCGGTTTTCAGGGGGGGGAAGCGCCGTTTCAACAGGTGCCGAACGGTCGTTATGAATATCAGGGCGATGGAGGCCAGCGGTTCCTTGCGATTGGCACCACCACCACCGTTGCAACAGGGGATTCTGGTAAAGACCTGTTTGTTGATGTAACGGCGGTCAAGAACAGCTTTACCACGGCAGTGAACCCGCTGAATCAGGGCACTACCCAGATCAATCCCGGTTTTGTGATCGACGAGGAGGCCTATGGTGATTTTTATCCCGACGACCTGGTGATTACTTTTAATCCAGAGTCGGCGCTGTTGCCGGAACAGGCAAACTTTACCGTGCGTCGAGCTTCCGACGGAAGGCCAGTGGAGGGATTGATCAACCAGCCTTATGCTCAAGGCCGGGAGCTGGAGGTGGCGGGCATGGCGTTGACGCTGAGCGGGTCGCCGGAATCCGGTGATCAGGTGATGGTACGTTCGACCCCGAAACAAAGTGTCACAGATACACTTTACCGGCTCGCCTATGGCCTCAATAACCTCGAAGACACACCCGACGACGCCAACACCTTGACCACGTTGATTGCCGATAGCCTGACCAATCTCGACTACGCACTGGCCACTGTTTCCCGAACCCAAAGCCAGATTGGTGCGCGCCTGAATGTGGTGGATAACACCCGCTCGCTGTCGGCGGATATTACGCTGGTGAATCAGCAAGTATTGTCGGAATTACAGGATGTAGACTTGGCCGAAGCGGTCAGTCGTATGTCGATGCAAACCACCTTGCTGGAAGCCGCACAAAAAAGTTACACCACCATCAGCCAGTTGAGCCTGTTTAACAGCATGTGAATACGGGATATGGGCACAGAGGTATGGGCACAGAACAGGCACAGCAGTGTATCGGTGGGGCCGGTTTGCTGCTTGTGGGGTGGCGGCCGATTTTCTTGTCCTGACTGCTTTTTCTTTTTGTTGATGTTTTCCATGAATACTTTCGGGGACATCTATTTAATCCGGTGCTCACTCTGGGCCACCGGATGGTTTCGAATCACGAAGCCGACTTGCAGGCCTGACGGGTCAAGTCAAAAGTCGGCGACACCGAGTCGAGATCATCCGGCAGCCCCCGAAGGGCGCGGGTTGCCGCCGTCCAGTGCGGTGTTGACGAATTTGAAAAGGACTCGTCATTTCGCTGCATTCGTCGCCTTGCCCTGAACAACGGCAACACTCGCGCAGAGCCGTGCAGGATTAAATAGATGTCCCCTTTCCGTTAATGTTTTCCGTCACTTCTGCTTGTCTCTGCTTTTAATCATCGTGAACATTGCGGTAGTGTCAGTTTTCTGCCGCTATTGGTAGATTGGTCGCCTGACGGTTATCAATGATTGACTGCTGAATGATTGGAGAAAACATGAACCACCTGGATCAGCTGGCCAACTACCTGGCTGAATTTAATTTGCCAGCCTGGAGTATCGCCCTGGGTATCACGCTGGCATCTCTGTTGTTGATGCTGGCGCTGAAGGGAATTGTTATTTCGCGGTTGCGGCGGGTAACGCAGCGTACCCCCTGGTTTTTCGATACCTTGCTGCTCAAGGCACTCAGTGCACCGATCACGATTGTGTTGGTGGGGTTTCATCTGCTGATTCTAGAACGGCTGTTCGAACACTTCGATATTAGTAGTCCGACTTTTACCACGGTGACCGGTGACTCGGCCCGTGTGTTTCTGATTGTGGCGTTGATTGTGTTTTTTGATCGTATCTCACGCGGCACCCTGGAGCATTACGCGAGCAGCTCGTCGTTGTTGTACAACAGTCAGGGTATCGCCCGTGGACTGCTGCGCGGGCTGGTCTTTGGCTTGGGGTTGCTGGTGTTGCTGGGCACTCTGGGGGTGTCGGTTACGCCGATTATTGCTTCACTGGGGATTACCTCTCTGGCGGTGGCGCTGGCCTTGCAGCCGACATTGGAGAACTTTTTTTCCGGTGTGCAGTTGCTGGTCGACAAGCCGTTTCAGGTGGGTGACTTTATTGAACTGGATTCTGGTGAGCAGGGCTACGTTCAGAAAATCGGCTGGCGCTCAACCTGGATCAAGATGCTGCAAAACAATACGGTGATCTTGCCTAACAGCCAGATTTCCCAGTCTCGTATCGTCAATTACGATTACCCGGTCAAGGAATTGTCGGTGCTGGTCGAAGTCGGGGTGCACTACAGTTCCGACTTGGAACAGGTTGAAGTGATCACCAAGGAGGTCGCCAAAGAAGTCTTGCAGCGGGTAGAAGGAGCCGAACCCTCTTTCACTCCTCGGGTGATGTTTCATTCCTTTGCCGATTCCAGCATTAACTTTACCGTGGTACTAAGAGCGCGGGAGTATGTCGATAATTTTGCCGTAAAATCCGCTTTTATCAAGGCACTGCACAAACGCTATGGTGAAGAAGGCATTACGATTCCGTATCCGATTCGGGCGATTAATACCGAGCAAGAGGGGGCCGTCTTTACATTGACGCAGCCGCCGGAGACAGCGTCAGCAGCAAAAGTTTGACCTTGGTCTCATCCTGCTACGCTAGTCAGGGTATGTCGTACCCAACGCAGTAGAATAAAGATCGTTCAGGTGTATCCCCGGCGCCTGGCCGACATGGAAACGGGGCAAAGGAGCGCAACTATGGAAAGTGTTATCACTGCATTCAAGCGGTCACTGGATTTTCAGGGACGTTCAGGCCGGAAGGAATACTGGCTGTTCTATCTGTTTACCCTGGTTATTTACGTCGTCTTGGCCGTACTGGCTGCGGCGACAGAAGCCATGCTGGTCGGCGTGTTGTTGGGTTTTTACGGCGTGGCAATTATTGTTCCCTCGCTGGCTGTCAGTATTCGCCGTATGCACGACTGTAATCGCAGTGGCTGGTGGATACTGATTAACCTGGTACCGCTGGTGGGTGTTTTTATCTATCTCTACTTTGCGGTCAGCAAAGGTACAGAAGGAGAAAACCGTTTTGGTGCCGATCCATTACAACCCGGTCAGGATCAGGATGTTGTAATGGCGTAATAAAGCGGGTTTGCCGACCAATAAAAAAGAGCGCCTGGCGCTCTTTTTTATTGGTTTTATCGTGCTCAGTGGCGATCAAACAGACTGCGTAATTCTTTTACCACAACCGGCCAGAAAGCACGCAGATCATCGTACTCATGATCCACTTCCTGTAGATACTGATCGAGATGATCAATGGCTTCATGTTGCTCGTCGGACTCAATACTGGCAAGACGGGTCTTCAGCTCCGCCAGACGAGCTTCCAGGCTTTCGATCTTGCGCTGTAATTCTTGCTTGTTTTCGCTCATGTCACAATCTCCCTTAAATACCCAGTAATTGGCTTCCACCAATCAGTACCAATGGGGCGACAAAAAATACACCCAGAATATACGCGCCCGCATACAATTTATTGGTCACTGCTGCATTGGCGAGTTTCTCTGCTGCCCACAGCGGAATGTTACGCAAGACCGGGATGCTGTAGATCAGTATCACGCCCATCATGTTGTAAATCAGGTGAATCAGTGCAATCTGCAAGGCAAATACTGCATTGGGGCCGGTAATGGCCGTTGCTGCCAGCAGCGCGGTCACGCAGGTGCCGATATTGGCACCGAGTGTAAACGGATATATCTGGCGCAAGCTGAAGACACCGCTACCGGCCAGCGGTACGATCAGGCTAGTGGTGGTTGAGCTGGACTGAACCAGCACGGTAATCAGGGTGCCGGAAGCAATACCGGATACCGGGCCACGGCCAACAGCGGCGTGGAGAATGTTTTTGGCCTTGCCGACCAGCAAGGACTTCAACAGTTTGCCGATCAGGGTGATGACGGCAAAAATGGTTGCGATACCCAGAATCACCATAATGATGCCAGCGGCCGTGTCTGGTGCCAGGCTTTCCAACTGATGCTGGATAAATTTTACCGGCGGCTTGATCAGCGGCTTGATGAAATTGACGCCATTCATCGACAGCGAATCGGCACCGACGAGAAAGGAAGCCAGGTGGCTACCGACCTTCTGCAACATGCCAAACATGATTTCCAGCGGCAGGAAGATCACCACGCACACCAGATTAAAAAAATCGTGTACGGTCGCGGCGGCAAAGGCCCGGCGAAACTCTTCACCCTGGCGAACGTGGCCAAGGCTGACGATGGTGTTGGTGATAGTGGTACCAATGTTGGCACCCATCACCATCGGAATGGCAATCTCAACAGGCAAGCCACCGGCGACCAAACCAACAATAATAGACGTGACCGTGCTGGATGACTGGATCAGGGCGGTGGCGACTGTACCCACAATCAATCCTGTCAGCGGGTTACTGGCAAAGTCGAACAGCTCTTTGGCATGTTCTCCGGCAGATAATTTGAAGCCACTGCCAATAATGGATACAGCGACTAGCAAAAAGTAAACGAGGCCGGCAATTTTCAGCCAGTTCAGCCAATGGGCATTGGGGGAGAGCTGGCTGTTGCTCTGCTCAGTTGATGGAGCGTTTGCAGTGGTATCGTTCATACAGGGCGATGGCTCATCCGGTTGGTTTTATCCTGGTTCAGGAAAATCGGGCATGGTCTCCGATAAATGTGACATTTACATGACAAAGTGGATCTTCGACATTCGACACCGTCCCCGAGGCGGGTTGGGCTGGCGTTTGTCACATATAAATGAGTAGCCGCTGGGTACGACGTTTTTAAATCGTAAAGATGTCCGCTGTCCTGATGGACGTCAGCGTGGCGTTGGCTGGCACGGAGGGTGGTATACAGGGGCGTTTTGGCTGACCCCCAAAAGCGTGATGACAGAATGGTGTTTATTGGATGTTTTCCATTTGGTTGATAGACCCTTTCCAACAGCAGCCGGTATTTTTATACTGCGGAGTCTGAAAACCCCGGAGAGTTTGCATGACTGATCCCCGCTCTAGTTCTACGCGTACCCGTTTTGAGGGTACAAGCGACTACATCGCCACCCCGCAACTGCAAATGGCGGTCAATGCGGCGATTACCCTGCAAAAACCCCTGCTGTTAAAAGGCGAGCCGGGCACCGGTAAAACCATGCTGGCGGAACAATTGGCCGATGCACTGGGCACTGAGCTGATTCAATGGCACATCAAAAGTACCACTCGGGCGCATCAGGGCTTGTATGAGTACGACGCCGTATCGCGGCTACGCGATTCACAGCTGGGTTCCGACCAGGTACAGGACATTCGTAATTACATTGTGAAGGGCAAACTCTGGGAAGCCTTTGACGCTGATAAACCTGTGGTGTTGCTGATTGATGAAATCGACAAGGCCGACATTGAATTCCCCAACGACCTGTTGCTCGAACTCGATAAAATGGAGTTTTTTGTCTACGAGACTCAGGAAAAGGTGGTGGCCAGGCATCGGCCCATTATTCTGATCACCAGCAATAACGAAAAAGAACTGCCCGATGCCTTCCTGCGGCGTTGCTTTTTCCACTACATCGACTTCCCTGATCGCGACACCATGCAACGCATTGTTGATGTGCACTTCGACAACATCAAGCAAGCGTTGGTCAGCACGGCACTGGATGTGTTCTTTGACCTGCGTAAGGTGCCAGGTCTGAAGAAAAAACCGTCCACCTCGGAAATGATCGACTGGCTCAAATTGCTGCTGGCCGACGACATTGGCCTCGATGCCCTGCAAAACAAGCAAGGTACCCAGGCGATTCCGCCATTACACGGTGCGCTGGTGAAAAACGAGCAAGACGTACAGCTGTTAGAAAAACTTGCCTTTATGAGCCGCCGCCGGAGCTGATTGTGCTGATTGATTTCTTCCAGGTGGTCAGGGCCTCCGGTGTTCCGGCGTCAGTACGAGAATACCTCGATCTGCTGCGGGCGTTGCAACACGGCCTGGTGTTCGCCGACGCCGATGAGTTCTACGCGCTGGCACGGCTCTGTCTGGTGAAAGACGAAAAGTACTACGATCGTTTTGACCGCGCCTTTGCCACCTACTTCAGTGGACTGGAGTCCTTTTCGGGTGCTCTCGACGAATTGAACCTGCCCGAAGACTGGTTGCGCAAGGAAATGGAACGGGTGATGACCGAAGCCCAGAAAGCCGAAGTGCAAGGGCTGGGCAGCCTCGATAAAATACTCGAAGCCTTGCGGGAGCGACTGGAAAACCAGACCAAGCGTCATCAGGGTGGCAGCAAGAACATCGGCACTGGCGGTACTTCAGCCTTTGGCGCGTTTGGCTACAATCCTGAAGGCATACGTATAGAACAGGGCGAAAGCCGCCATCGCAAAGCCGTTAAAGTGTGGGAAGAACGCAACTACCGCAACCTCGACGACAGCATCGAGTTGGGCATTCGTAACGTCAAGGTGGCGCTGCGCCGACTGCGTAAATTCGCCCGCCAGGGTGCGGCTGACCAGCTCGACCTTGACGACACCATCCGCGCTACCGCCCAGAACGCTGGTTACCTTGATCTCAAGCTGGTGCCCGAACGCCATAACGCCATCAAAGTCCTGCTCTTCTTTGACGTCGGCGGCTCCATGGATGAACATATCCGCGCTTGTGAAGAACTCTTTTCCGCCGCCCGTGCCGAGTTCAAACACATGGAAAGCTTCTACTTCCATAACTGTCTGTATGAATCGGTGTGGCGCAACAATAACCGCCGCCACCAGGAACGTATCAGCACCTGGGACGTCTTGCACAAATACGGCAACGACTACAAAATCATTTTCGTCGGCGACGCCAGCATGGCCCCCTATGAAGTGACTCATGTGGGTGGCAGCGTTGAACATTACAATGACGAAGCCGGAGCGGTCTGGCTACAACGCATTACCCGGCAGTTCCCTCACGTCGCCTGGCTTAACCCCACACCGCAACAATGGTGGGGGCCTTATGGCTCGCTCGGTATGATTCAGCAGCTGATGGAAAACCGTATGTATCCACTCAGTGTAGAAGGCATCACCGCAGCGATTAAAGAGCTGACTTGAAAGGAGCCGGGTGTTTTCGCGTGTGTGGTACTGTCAAATCTCTGGCCCATGCTCTCGGCGCACGTCTTAATCTTGTTGCCGCTGCTGTTCCTTGAAAGCCAGTTTTTCCTGACGGCGCCGTTCGATGATGTCTTGCAGGTCGTTCCCCAGGTGTTCTTCGCCGCGTTGTTTGGCCAGTTGCATCTGATGTTCGCGCTGGCGGAAACGGTCGCGTTGCTGGTCTGAATATTCATCAATACAGAAGTGGCAACTAACGCCCTGCAGGTAATGTTCCGACTGTTTGTCGGCTTCGGTGATTGGGCGGCGACAGGCATGACACTGGTCGAATTCGCCTTTTTCCAGTTTATGGTTAACCGTCACGCGATTGTCGAAGACAAAGCATTCGCCTTCCCACAGGGTGTCTTCTTCAGGCACTTCTTCCAAGTATTTCAGAATACCGCCTTCGAGGTGGTAGACCTCGTCAAAACCCTGTTCTTTCAGGTAGGCGGTGGACTTTTCACAGCGTATGCCGCCGGTGCAGAACATGGCGATTTTCTTGTGTTTTTCCGGGTCGAGGTTTTCCTTCACATATTGGGGGAATTCGCGGAAGGTTTTGGTGTTTGGGTCTAATGCGCCCTTGAAGGTACCGATGCCGACTTCGTAGTCGTTGCGGGTATCAACCAGCAAGACTTCCGGGTCGGCAATCAGCGCGTTCCATTCTTGCGGTTTGACGTAGGTGCCGACGACACGTTTGGGGTCGATGCCTTCGACACCCATCGTCACAATCTCTTTTTTGAGTTTGACCTTGGTACGGTAGAAGGGTTGTTCATCGTCGTAGGATTCTTTGCAGCCAATATTGGTCAGGCGTTGATCCTGACGCAGATAAGCCAGCAGGCCGTCGATGGCTTCACGGCTACCCGCCACGGTGCCGTTGATGCCTTCGTTAGCCAGCAGCAGTGTGCCTTTGACGTTCAGCTTGAGCATGGCGTCGAGTAGCGGCTGACGCAGTGCTTCGACGTTGTCGAGGGTTACAAACTTGTACATGGCGCAGACTACAAAGGGGCCGTTTGCCGGAGTCTCACTGGAGACAGGGGAAAGTGTCATGGTGTCCTCGCTGCCCGGAACGTAAAACCGGAGCGTGATGATTTTCGGGGCGCGGAGTATACAAAAAAATCAGCGCTATTTCAGTCGCGTTGGTACGAGCTGTCACTAAAAACCGGTGGCTTAAAAATCACCTGTGGCCGTGTTAATGCGTCCTGTGGTTGGCTGATTCTGCTAGAATTGTACAATTCCGGCAGGCTGTAATGACTCCGCCGCTTCTGACACAACAGGATTTACTTTGACCAATAACGATGTCTTTCGCCGTATTCGATATACTTTCGACCTTAAAGATTCTCTGATGGTGGACATATTTGCCGCTGCAGATTACACCGTTACCAAAGAGCAGGTCTCTGGCTGGTTAAAAAAGGAAGGTGATGAATCCTATAGGGAAGCCACGGATACCGATCTGGCAGCTTTTTTAAACGGTTTTATCAATACCCGACGCGGTAAGCTGGATGGCATTCAGCCTGAGCTGGATGTGCGTTTGAATAATAATATGATCTTGCGAAAATTACGTATTGCGCTGGATATGAAGGCAGAAGATATTCTCGAAACCTTGCAGGTGGTTGGTTTTCGTTTAAGCAAGCCTGAGTTGAGTGCTTTTTTCCGCAAACCGGGTCATAGGCATTACCGCGAATGCAAGGATCAGATATTACGCAACTTCCTGATGGGCATGCAGCGTCAGTTACGGCCTGGTGATACCAGTGAGTATCAGCAGGATACCGATGAAAATACCGATACCGCCAGCGACAATATCTGAATAGCCAATGTTGCTGTTTTTTGAGAATCTCAGTGATATTAGCGTGATGTTATCAGGCGTGGGCCAAGCGCAAGAATAATAATCTGTTTGTAGCGGCACAGGCACCATAGTGTGCTGCTACAAACAAGACGCAAAAAATCAGAATTCGCAGTTGCCGTTTTCCAATACGTATTTGGGCAGGTCTTTTTCATCCGGAATAGGCGTTGGTGCGCCGTCGTCGTCAATAGAGACAAATTTGAACGTCGCTTCGGTGACTTTTTCTCGTTGTCCTATGCGCCCACGGCGTACCCAGGCTTCGACGTGTATTTTCATGGAAGTACGGCCGCTGTGGGCCACTTCGGTGTAGACGCCGAGTATATCGCCGACCTTGACGGGACGAATAAAACTCATGCTGTCAACGGCGACGGTCACCACGCGCCCTTGTGCGCGCTGACCGGCACAAATACCGGCTGCGATGTCCATTTGGGAGAGTACCCAGCCTCCGAAGATATCTCCGGCAGGATTGGTGTCGCTTGGCATGGCGATGGTGCGAGTGGTCAGCCGACCACGGGTAACCTCTGTCATGGTGTTATATTTCCCCGTTCTGAATGGTTCTGGGCACATCTATAAATGATTGCGCTCGACATGACGGCGTTAAACATCGACTCAAAATACTCATGCATCACTCATACACTCGGCTTTGGCTTCCTGCGTCGCTCTAACGCAAGCGTGCGCTTTTTCGTCGATTTTTGCCTTGTCCTTTTATCGCGCGCTATATTTTCAGATGCACCCTTCTGTTGTCACCCTGTGATTGGGTGAGGGTGACTGCGGTCATGCTGTTCACAGCTTGAGAGCGAATATACACCGTATGTCGCATTGAATTATCAGATTTTTTGCATGGCACTGATAGCCTGATGAGTATCAGCAAGACCAGTCTTCACGGCGAAAAAAACGAAACCCTCGGGCATCACAGTGAAAACGCACCAGTTCAACACCGCAGGGTGAAACGGGCGTCCAGGGTAGGGGTGGCAAACCCCGAATGGTTGCCCGAATACTATCAGCCGATTGTTGTTCGGCGAGAAAACGGGAGACGGTAATATGGCTGCCCCAGGGCATGCTCAGTGCGATATCAGCCCGATTGGCGCTGTCGACCAGTTGCTCGGCCAGTTGCCAGAATCCGGCATTGGCTTTGCTGGCGGCAATCAGGGTGTTGCTGTTGAAAAGCCAGTCGGTGAAGGTGATGGAGATGCTGTCGAGTCTGGTTTGTGTCAGCGGCAGGGCGTGGTTCATAAACCAGTTATTGACCTGAATCTCCAAGGCATTGGCTTCGTTTTCCGTGCTTTGGGTCAGTTTGCTGCCGGTTGCCAGGGTGGTATGCAGGTTGTCGGCGGCATAGGGAATGGCAGGAATCACATTGCCGATGGTGCTGCTGGCCTGGGCCAGTAACCGGGTCAGGGCGTCGGGGTAGCGTAATATCAGCAACAGGCCGCTGTCTGCTGGTGGATTGGCCCCGGTTAGTTGTAGTTCAGGTTGTGCCATTGGCTGGCGGAAGGCGTTGTAATAGATCCCACGCTGTTTTTCGGTATAGGCATCCATTCTGCTCGGCATGGCGTATCCCTGAAGAGAGGTTGGTTATTAAAGTGCGACAGCGAAGATAATGGCCAATCAGGTTGCTGTCGAGTCGTCCAACAAACTGACCGCACCGTCCGTCAGGTAGCAGGCAATTTGCCCGACGGTGAATCTGGCTGTCCCTGTTAGAATGACATTTTTGTTGGTCATCAGGTAACGGATTGCATGCTCAAACTCTACCACTCCAATGATCTCGATGTTCTGAAAGGTATTTTGCTGTCGTTGATGCAGCAAAACCCGCCGTCGCCCTTCGAGCGGGAGGCGATTCTGGTGCAAAGTCAGGGGATGGCACATTGGCTCAAATTGAACATCGCCGCAGGTCTGGGGGTGTCAGCGCAGCTGGAGTTTCCGTTGCCGTTCAGTTTTATCTGGCAAGTGTTTAATCGGCTGCGGCCGGATCTGCCGGAACGTTCCCATTTTGACAAGCAATTGATGGTCTGGAAACTGATGCGCTTGCTGCCGGGCCTGGTTGCTGGCGCAGATGATGACCATCCGTGCAAGGCGATTGCCCATTATCTCGATAACGATGAGCAGGGCATCAAGTGTTATCAGCTGGCGCAGACGATTGCTGATGTGTTTGACCAGTATCTGGTCTATCGGCCGGATTGGTTATTGGCTTGGGAGGCCGGTGAGAATCAGATCGAAGGTGCCGATGTCAGCCGTCATCCGTGGCAACCGGTGGTTTGGCGGGCACTGGTGGCCGACAGTGAGCAGCAGGGTCACAGTCTGGCTCACCGGGCGCGGTTGATGGAGCAGTTGGCTGAGCTGGTCCGTCGTTATCCCGAACGGCTGGCCGATTTGCCAAAACGGTTGTTCGTATTTGGTATTGCGGCGTTGCCAGGCAGTTACTGGCAGGTGCTGGATGCTATTTCCAGTGTGGTGGAAGTGCACTTTTTTCTGCTCAATCCGTGCCGTAACTTCTGGGGCGATATTGTTGATGATCGACGTCGCTTACGAATTTTACAGCGCCAACCGGAAGCAGCGGCTTATCTCGATCGGGGCAATCCGCTACTGGCCAGTTGGGGGCAGTTGGGACGAGACTTTCTGACACTGGTGCACGATACCGAGCTGGCATTGGATGTCGAAGCCTGGGTTGATACTGATCAGTCGTTAGATAAAATGAATCTGCTGCAATCCGTACAGCACGATATTCTCGAATTGCAGGATCGCCAACAGGCAGCATTTACGGCTGAGGCATTGCAACACAGTCGTTTCAAACAGATCGTACTGCCGGATGACGACAGCCTCAAGCTGGTGTCGGCCCACAGCCCGCTGCGTGAAGTGCAGCGATTACACGATCAGTTATTGAACTGGTTTAGCCGCCATCCAGAGTTGAACCCCCGTGATGTGGTGGTGATGGTGCCGGATATCGATGCGTATGCCCCTTATATCGATGCCGTGTTTGCCAGTGTCGATCAGTCCGTTGGTGGCAACAGTTTGCGGATCCCCTGGGCCATTGCCGACCAGTCGATATTGATGGAAAACCCGTTAATCGAAACCTTCTTGTCGTTACTGGGGTTGGCAGAAAGTCGCCTGACCATTACTGAAGTACAAGACTGGCTGGATGTGGCAGCCATTCGTGGCCGTTTTGGTATTGCCCAGAATGAGCTGGATACCATTAAGGACTGGCTGGCGCGGGCGAATATTCGCTGGGGTCTGGATGGCGCGCAGCGTGGCCGTCTTGGCTTGCCGGTGTTTGAGCAAAACAGCTGGCGCAAGGGATTACGCCAGTTATTGCTGGGCTTGATGATTCCAGAAATATTGCCCGGTAGTCAGTACACACCGGGTTGGCAAGGTGACTGGCCGATTGCGGCGGTCGAAGGCACCGGTGCAGAATTACTTGGTAAATTGCTGGGTTTTGTCGATGTTCTGGAATACTGGCAGCATACCCTTGGCCAGTTAACAGATCCGGCCGATTGGTTAACCCACTTGCCAGCGCTGCTGGATGAGTTTTTTTGTACCGATTTCAGCCGCGCCGATGGCATCAGTTTGGCGGAGCAACAGCAGCAGGCCGGTGCGCTGCAGCGGGTGCGCGATGCGCTGATGTTGTGGCGGCAGGAGCTGGAACAAAGCGCGGTGGTGGCGGGTTCGTCAACCGATACGGGTACAACTGCATCACCGTCAACCCCGCCGTCAGCTGCGGACGGTGGTACAGATGGTGGTGCCAGTGCCATCACCCTGTCCGGACGAGTGGTGCGGGCCTGGTTTAATGAACAATTAGGGCAGCAAGGTGGCTGGCAGCGCTTTCTGGCCGGGCCGGTGAATTTCTGTACGCTGATGCCGATGCGCTCGATTCCGTTCAAAGTCGTGTGCTTACTGGGGATGAACGACGTTGATTATCCCCGGCGGGTACCTCCGGTCGGTTTTGATTTGCTGGCTTCTGGCCAACGCCGTCTCGGTGACCGCTCGCGTCGCGACGATGACCGTTATCTGTTTCTGGAAGCAGTGACTTCAGCGCAGCAACACTTGTACATCAGCTTTCGTGGCCATGGCGTGCGGGAGAACAACGAGCAACAGCCTTCGGTACTGGTCAGTGAACTGGTGGACTATATTTGCGACAGCTTTTGCCTGTCGCAGCAGCAGTCATTACCGCATCAGCAGAGTCGCAGCGCCATGCGTCAGTGGCTGATTGAAGAAATACCGCTGCAACCTTTTGGCGCTGGCGTATATTTGCCGCTGGATGCCCATACCACCAATTCTGACTCCGCTGCCAATGTCAGCAAGTCGATGAGTGCCAATCGGATTACTGGCTACCATCCGCTGTGGGCCAAGGTGGCTGGCAGTCATCAATCGCTGTCACCATCAACCGCCGAAAGCGACTTTCTGTCCAGCATCTTGCCGCTACCCGAAGAATTGCTGCCGCTGCATGAAGGTGAGCGAGTGGCGATTGAGCTGACGGATATAGTCAGTGCGTTGAATAACAACGCGGATTTTTTTCTCAAGCGCCGCTTGCGCGCCAATCTGACGCCTTACTGGCAAGATCACCCGGCAGAAGAACCCTTTGGACTGGATCAGCTGGAGCGCTACCTTTATCGCAATGATGAGCTGGACAGCCAGTTGGGGGAGCAGACAATCATGGCGCATGAACCGGAGTCAGAACCAGAGCCGCAAGCCCAAAACAGCCGCCTTGAGCGTCTGCAGGCGTTAGGCCAGTTACCGGTGAACGCGTTGGGGCAACTGACGGCGCAAAAATTACAGGCTTCGGTGCTGCCTTTGACCGAGGCGGTACGGCTTGCCCGAGAGACCGCAGCAGAGGCTGGTGTAGATACAACGGCTATTGCCAGTCGAGCACTGGTAACACCGGTTGAACTGGCTGCTGATGAGCTGGTCGGTTTGTTTGCAGCTGGTCGGCTTCCCGCCAGTTCTCCCCTGTGCTGGCAAATCGAAGGTGAGCTGGGCCATTGTGTCGGGTCGACGTTGATCCGTTACCGGCCCGGTGGTATTCGCGGCAGACAGCTATTGGCGGCCTGGCTGGAGCTGGTATTGGCGCGACGGGTTCATGGCGACGCCATTACCCATACGCTGGTGTTGGGTCTGGACAGTAAAAAGAAGGTCGAGAGACACCAATTGACGGCGCCGTCACAACAACAGGCCGGGGAAATTTTGGCGGCCTGCGTGGCATTTTATTTACGTAGCTGGTGCCAGCCTCAGCCCTTGTTGCCGGATTTGCTCTGGCAATTGGTTCAGGCTGAAGAGGATGAGCAAGCGGATGTGGTAGCTAAAGCCGCCGAACAGGCATTTGGTGAATTGGCGTCGGTGGCCATGCTGCGGTGTTTCCCGCCGCTGGCTGATCAGCTGGAACAGCCAGTGCAACGAGCTGAGTGGCTGGCACGATTTGACTGGCTGGTGAAACCGCTGGTCGCGCATTACCGTCGGCTGGAGGATGAGCAATGACCAATACGCCCGCCAACGCCGTAGCCACCGTCAGCCCGGATACGGCCACGGTGAATCCGCTGGATATATCCACCTTTCCATTACTGGGCCAGTCGTTGATCGAAGCCAGTGCTGGCACCGGTAAAACCTACACTATCGCCAGTCTTTACAGTCGCTTGCTGATTGGGCATCACACGGGTCTGGCGCAATTGAGCTGTGACCAGGTGTTGGTGGTGACCTTTACCAATGCCGCCACCGAAGAGTTGCGTGGCCGTATTCGTGAGCGTATCCGTCATAATTTTGAAGATGTCGTGCGCATGCGTGGTGGCCAGCCCGTTGATGATGATTTATTTGGCCAGTGGGTTGCGCAGCTGGGGCTGGATGATGCCGGCTTGCAAACGCTGGCGACCTGGTTGCAGGCCAATCTGGCACGCATGGACGATGCCAGTATTTTTACCATTCATGGTTTTTGCCAGCGCATGCTGAAGCAGTTTGCCTTTGATACCGGGGTGATGTTCAGTGCCGAGCTGGTGCTGGATGCTGATCAGTATTTGCGCCAGGCCTGCGAGGATGTCTGGCGTAATGGCTTGTATCACCAGCAGGTATTGGCAACGGAATGGCTGTCTGCGGTGTTTCCGACGCCGGCCGAACTGATGTTGACTGTGCGCAACTGGTTTGCCCGGCCAGACGCCTGTTTTATTCCTTCACCCGCGCCGGGCCAGGTGTTATTGCCGCAGCACTGGCACGATGCAGAACGCTGTTTTGAGCAGGTGGGCACGCTTTGGCAGCAATTGGGTGAGCAGCAGATTCTGGAGCTGCTGCAGGCTGGGGATCTTAATGGCAACTCCTATCGCAAGGCTTCGGTGCCAGGCTGGATACGGGAAATCGGTTTGTACTTCAGCGCTCCCTTTTCGTTTAATGTGCCAGACAAGCTCGGCCATTTTGGTAGCGAGATGTTGCGTGAGAAAACCAAAAAGAACGGCGTAACGCCGCAACACGCGCTGTTCGAGCAGATACAAGCACTGGTAGAAACGCTGCAACCCTACCTTGCCCAGCTGCAACAGCTGCGCTCGATGTTACCCGTTGTCTGGTTTGGTGAGGTTCGGGAGCGTTATATCGCGTTGCTGGAGCAGGCTGGCGCGATGTCTCCGGATGACTTGTTGCGGTTACTGGATACGGCGCTGAGTGGGCCGATGGGGCAACCGTTGGCGGAGCAGATTCGCAGCCTGTATCCCGTTGCCCTGATTGATGAATTTCAAGATACTGACCCGCTGCAATACCGGATTTTTGCCACTATTTATCCTGCTCATTATCCCGCTGATGCGTCCACTTTGAAGGCTGATCCGACTGCCACTCAGGGCCACGTTGACGAAGATCAGGGCGGCAACAATAAGCATGCCTCGGCTGCGCTGCCTGCCTGGGGTCTGACCGCCATTGGCGACCCGAAGCAGGCCATTTATGCCTTTCGGGGAGCGGATATTTTTACCTATATCGCAGCCCGCCGGGCGATGAAACCGGAACGTATCTTTACGCTGGATACCAACTGGCGCAGTCATAGCGATCTGGTTGCTGGAGTTAACGATCTGTTTGCCGAGCATCCGGCGCCATTTGTCTTCGACGACGATATTCCGTTTCATCGAGTCAAGGCCGCAGGTAAGGAAGATCAGCAGCCGTTGCGGCTGACTTTGGCCGCGGACACAGTGCCAGCGCCACCATTGCAACTCTGGTTTGATGAGGTGGAAGAAAACCGCGATCAGGGTGTCTGGCGTTGTGCGCAGCAATGTGCCAGCAGTATTCGGGCATTATTGACCGGTACCGGCCAGCTGGGCGATCAGCCGGTACTGGCGCGGGATATGGCGGTGCTGGTACGCAGTCACAAACAGGCCCAGGTCATGAAAAAGGCCCTGTCGCGAGCCGGTGTCGGAGCGGTGTTCCTGTCGCGGCATTCGGTCTTTCGCAGCCTGGAGGCGGCGGAGCTGCTGAGCTGGCTGGCCGCGATCGCCGAACCGGCGAACGAGCGGGCGGTGCGTAATGCGCTGGCGACGTCGCTGCAAGGCTACAGCAGCGAACAATTGCACCAGTTGTTAGTAGAGGAAGCCGCCTGGGAACAACAACTGACCCAGGTTCAGGGTTACCACGATTGCTGGTTACGCAATGGCATTATGGCCAGCCTGATGCGCTGGCTTAACGATAATGACCGGGCGGTGCGGTTACGTCAGCTCGTTGATGGTGAACGCATACTGACCAATCTGTTGCATCTTGGTGAACTGTTGCAGCAGGCCAGTCGCCGTTTGCGTGGGCATCAGGCGTTACTGCGCTGGTTTACCGAGCAAGTGCTGGACGAAGCCAGCAGTGGTGATGAAGCCCAGTTGCGGCTGGAAACCGACGCCAATCTGGTGTCGATTGTCACCATTCACAAATCCAAGGGGCTGGAATATCCGCTGGTTTTTCTGCCTTTTCTCTGGAGCGACAGTTACGCTCTGAATACCAGATCCCGGTCGGTGCAGTACTTCGACGAGCAACAGGGCGTGGTGGTGAATCTGGACCCGGATAAAAACGCCAGAGAGATGGCCACCCGCGACAGCAAGGCAGAAATGATGCGGCTGTTATACGTGGCGTTGACCCGACCGGTGCAGGGCTGTTTTATCTGGTTGTCGGCGGCGATGAGCAAGAAAACCCGGTGGCTGGATATTTCGGCACTGGGAGAACTGCTGCAAACGACCGGGACGGCGAATCAGCAACTGGGTCAGCATCTTGGTGACAGGGTTCAGATGAGCCAGTGGCCGGGCTGGCCTGACGGTGACCGGCCACTGTTGCCTGCCGCGACTCGTGTGCCGCAGGCGCTGGACTTTTCCCGCCGACTGAAGCAGTGGTGGCGCGTCAGCAGTTTTACGGCACTGAGTTATCACGCCGCCGGGCCGAGTGATATTGGCTATTCCAGTGCTGCCGAGGCAGACGCTGGCAACCCGGTGGGGTTTGCGGAAGCTGATAATCTGCGCCTCGATGAAGCCAACCGCAATCCGTCCAGCAGCGCTACTAACGTTAATCCGTCGTCAGCACCGGTCTTGTTTGATACGGCTTTTGCCGAATCGGTGGCGATCACCTTCCCTCGTGGTGCCCAGGCCGGTACATGTTTGCACAGCGTGCTGGAGCAATGGGATTTTCATGCCCGTGAGGCGCTGACCGATACCATTTTACCCGCTGAGCTGAATCGTTTTGGCTTGTTACCAGACGCCACCGATGGTCAGAACCAGAACCAGCAACCCTTGTCTGGCCGCCTGGCCGACTGGCTGATTGGCGTAGTGAATACACCATTAGATGCCGTGTCGGGATTGTCGCTGGCAGCACTGGAGTCACAGCAACGGCTGGACGAAATGGAATTCTGCTTGCCGATTGGCGAGTTGCGGTCGGAGCAGCTCAACAGCCTGTTAATTGAATCCGACCGCGACGTTGAAGGCATCCGGCGTCCACGGCTAGAGTTCAGCCCGGTGACGGGCTATCTGAAAGGCTTTATCGACCTGATGTTCTGTTTCCAGGGGCGTTATTACCTGGTGGATTACAAATCGAATTATCTTGGCGACCAGCCCCAACACTACACTGGAGCCGCGCTGCAGCAGAGCATGGTGGAGCATCATTATGATTTGCAGGCCTGGATTTATACCCTGGCACTGGATCAGTTTTTGCGGCAGCGGCTACCGGACTATGCGCCACAGCGTCACCTCGGTGGCGTGTATTACCTGTTTTTGCGGGGCATGGGTCCTAAGACGGTTGCTGGTGCTGGTCATCCATCTGACCCGTGTCCCGGCGTTTATTTTCGCGCCATCGATCCGCAAGCACTGCAACGCTGGCAGCAGCGGCTGCTGCGTCAGACCGGGGTGGCAGAGGTTCAGGAGCGGGCAGAGGTTCAGGAGCGCCAGCTGTCGACACCACTTCCGCAACAACAGATTCAGGGAGAACTGGATTTATGATCACTGTTATCCATGAGTCTGCGTCTGGGCGTCGGCTGGTGCCGGTACTGGCAGCATTAACAGCGCGGACATCCTTGTCACCACTACTGGCGCGGTTAAGGGATTCCGGGCGACTGCGGGAGATTGATCAGCAACTCAGTCGGCAACTGCTGGAGTATGAAGGACAGTGCCCGCCGGAGCAGGCGCAGGCCTTGTATCTGGCTGCAGCGTTGGTGTCGGTGGTACTGGGCCGGGGACAAGTGTGTTTGCCACTGGATCACGCGCCGCTGCCGGAACTGGCGGCCAGCTGGCCAGTTATTGAACATTGGCGCGACTGGCTACGTTCTTGTCAGGGTTGCTGGTGGTGTCCGTGTGACGACGAGACGTTGGTGGCCGATGCTTATCAGGGTCAGCCTCTGGTGCTGGAGCAGCGACAGGCGGCGGGTAAACCGGTATTACGTGTCTACCTGGCGCGGTATTTTTTCTATCAAAGTGGCTTGGAGCAGCAAATCAAGGGGCGTCTGGATCTGTCAGCGGAGCAGAGTGTGCAGCAGCCTGATTTACGGCAAGCATTGACGACGCTGTTCCCGCGTCAGCTTGATGGCCAGCACGACTGGCAGGCAATGGCGGCGACAACCGCCTGCTTGCAACATTTCAGTGTGATCACCGGCGGCCCGGGTACTGGCAAAACGACCACGGTTACGCGTTTGCTGAGTGCCTTGCTGACGCTGCAGCCATCATTACGCATTGCATTGGCCGCACCTACCGGTAAGGCCGCAGCGCGTATGACCGAGTCCATTCGGGCGGCCAAATTACGGGGTGGTATTGCCATGGCAGAACGGATTCCGGACGTCAGCTTTACCTTGCATCGGTTACTGGGCTGGCACCCCGGTGGCTTCCGTTTTGGCCCACAACGGCATTTGCCGTATGACTGTGTGGTGGTGGATGAATCGTCGATGATCGATCTGGCGATGATGTATCAACTGCTGAGTGCGCTGGCTCCGACGGCACGGCTGGTGTTACTGGGCGACAAAGATCAGCTGGCGTCGGTGGAAGCGGGCAGTGTGCTGGCCGATCTGTGTGATGCCGGTGCTGTCCACTGGCCAGATACCGACTTTGGCCAGCAGGTTGAATCCCTGTGTGGTTATAACCCGGCGCTTGGTCGGCCCGATTCCGTGGCAGATGACACTCACCACCCAATGGTTAACGCCGTGGTGCAACTGCAGATATCCCATCGTTTTGATGCCAACAGCGGCATTGGTCAGTTAGCGGCGGCGACCAACTGCGGTGATGTCGCAGCGGCGTTGAATATGTTTCCCCGCTACGACGACATCGAGTTGCTGCTGCACCCGCTCGATGCCAGCGAACCGGTTAGCGGCAGCCAGCCATGGCAGGATGTGCTGATTGAGGGTTATCGCCACTATTGTGAAGCGGTCGCGGCAGCGGACAGCCAGCGTATGCTGGCGGCGTTTAATGATTTTCAGGTGTTGGTGGCGACTCGGCAGGGGCCGTTTGGTGTTGAGCTAATCAATGCCCGCATCGAAGAATTGCTGACCCGTGCCGGTCTGCTCAAGCGTACGTTCGATAGCCTGTGGTACCCTGGCAGGCCGGTGCTGGTTACCCGTAATGATTATGATCTCGGTCTGTTTAACGGCGATGTCGGCGTGACGGTGGCAGATGCCAGCGGCGCTCTGCGGGTGGTGTTTCAGACCGCTGATGGTGGTGTCCGGCAGCTGTTGCCCAGTCGTTTGCCCAGTCATGAAACTTCTTTCGCCATGACAGTCCATAAAAGCCAGGGTTCAGAGTTTCGTGCCGTGCAACTGCTGTTACCTCCGGTCTGGCAAGCGGTGATCACGCGGGAACTGGTCTACACCGCCATTACCCGTGCACGTGAGCACTTTGTCTTGCTGACCAGTCAGAGTTGTTGGCAGCAGGGACTGGCCAGTCGGGTCGAAAGGGCCAGTGGTTTACGCGATGCTTTATGGGGATAGTGACTGGCCAAGTGGTCAGCGGCTGTGCACCAACATAACAATGTATGCAACTTAGTATGCAACGTATTTTTGTATGCAACGTATTTTTGCACTATCAGGAGACAGCATGGCTGCCAGCAAGTCACCCACTAACCGGCCTTCAGCCCCATCCTCTGCAACCTCTGTGTCGCGGGGATGGCTGTTCTGGCTGGGACGTTCTTTACTGCTGTTATTGGTGTTACTGATTTTATCAATCCCGCTGATCCGTTTTGCCGGTCCGCCACTGGCGCTTTCCTGGTTGCAACAATGGTATGCCGACCAGGGTGAGGATTATCAACTGACGTTGACCGACTGGCAGTTGGCGGTGATCAGTGGTGAACTGACCCTGACCGGGGTGACCTTGCAACATCCGGGAGTGGGTGCCGGAGCAACCCGTATCAGACAGCTCACGCTGGATATTGATACTGGCCAGATTCAACACCAACTGATTGATATTACCCGGCTGCGACTGGATGGGGTGCGACTTGCCGCTGTCCGTCAGGGGGATCAGTTACTGGTGGCCGGGCTCTCTTTGCCGCTGGCAGCGAACGGCGCTGAGACGGCAACTGAAAACAGCCAGACAACCGCCGCATCAACGCCATGGGCTGTTCGACTGGGCAATCTCAGCCTGACAGACTGGTTACTGGGCTGGCAGCAAGATGGCCTGGAGACTCAGCTGAGTGTGCCTTCCGTCGATATCAGTGGTTTTGACAGCCGCACGGATGACGATATTGAACTGGCAGCAACCCTGTCGCTGGATCGGCTGTCCGGCAACCAGCAATTATTGCAGAGTCTGGCACCAGATCTGGATTTGAACACTCTGATACCCGGCTTGCCTGCGGGTACACCACAAACACTGACGCTGGATCAGCCGATGCTGCTGAAGTGGCAAGGCCGCCTGACGCACTGGCATACAGATCCGGGGGTTAGCGGTGATCTTGCTATCGGCCCATTAGCATTGACGTTGCTGGATACGACTCAGGCCGGGTTTGGCAGTTTGAAGCTGCAGGGGCTGGTTGCCGACGCAGAACAACAGAGTTTGAGCCAGTTACAACTCGACGGCGCCAGTATTAAAAGTCGCGTCGATGCCAGTGTCACCCCAACAGCAGAACCGGTGACCTTGTTTGCCTTGAATCGATATCAGGCTAATACACTGGCGTTTGATGGGATCACACTGTCTGTCGGGCAACAGACCATTGTCGGTGTGTCGCTGGATGGTCGTTACTATGACGGCAACATTGCCGGATTACCGTTGCAATTACCCACCAGCGCCGCAGCTGCGGACGAGACTGCAGCGCCAGCAAGTGCTGATTCTCATGCCACGACGACCAATACCAGTAGCAGTGCTAACGCCGTTAGTCGCCAGTTTGAGGTGTTGTTGCAGGGCATCGTCGTCAATGATGTTGACCTGCGTTGGCAGCAAGCCGGTATACAGGCTCGTATCACTGCCAATGAAATGACCGTTGGCCTGGTAAACAGCGCTGAAAATTTACCCATTGATCTGCAAGGCTCTCTGCAAGTGGCGGAGTTGCATATCAGTCAGTCGCAGCCAGTCGATTTAAAGCAGCCACTGATCTTTAGCTGGCAGGGGGCGCTCAACGACTGGCGACGTGATCCGGAATTGACCGGTGATGTCACCTTCAAACACTTCGATGCTGTGGTGGGTAACCAGCCGCCGGTGTCGCTGGAAGAACTGAATCTGAACGGGATTCGTGCTGATCGCAGTGTTCAGACGCTGGAGCAGCTGGTGGTGAATGGTTTGACGTTACAGCTGCCCGACAGTGCTAATGCAATTGCCAGGAAGCAGGGGATATTGTTCAGTCTTGGGCGTTATGAAGTACCGTCGATTGTCTTCGATGGCCAGACCCTGAGTACCGGGATACATCAATTCTCCGGCTTGCAAGCCCATCTGACCCGGCTGGAAAATGGTTTGATCGCCGGGTTGCCATCACCATCGACGGTAACTGTTGCGGCTAATACAAGCAGTATTGATACGGGCATCATGGCTAATAACAAGGATGTTATGGATGCGTCGGCCAGTGATGAGGCTGGCTTGGTGATCCATATCGCTGGTGTAACTATGATGGAAGCAACGGCGCAAGCGCCATCGGCGAGCCGCATCTACTGGTACGATTTGGCGGTATCGCCACCTCATAAAAGTACACTGACGCTGAAAGCAGTCAGTATCGGTGAACTGGATTCCGCTGCCTTGCTGAACGAAACTGGCAAACCGGTACCTGTGTCGGTGAGCGCTGGACTGGACGATTACAACAGCATTGAATTTACGGCGAATGCCGGGTTGCGGCAGGGGTTACCAGAAGGCAAGTTCAAGTTGGTCGTGCGTCAACTGAACTTGCCTCCTTTCAGCCCCTATGTAGTTGAGGCAATGGGCTACAAGGTTCAGAAAGGCATGCTGAAACTGGATAGCAACCTCGATATTGTTAACGGACAAATGAAGGGCAAGGCACTGTTGGTACTGCAAAACAGTCGTTTCGAGCCGGAAGACCAGGACACCATTGATCGTGTCAGCAAGCAGATCTCGATGCCGCTAGAAACGGCGCTATCGGTGCTGAAAGACGATAACAACAATTTGAGAATCGACGTCCCGCTTACGGGGGCAGTGAATGATCCCGATATCGGTATTCAGGATGTATTGCAGCAGGTGACCAAAAAGGCGGTGAGAACCGCCACATTGTTTTATTTGAAGCAGGCCTTTCAACCCTATGGCACCTTGATCAGTATTGCTTCCCTTGCCAGTGATCAGCTGTTTGCCATACGGCTTAATCCGCTGACGTTTGCCGAGCGGGACAGCACACTCAGTCCGGAACATCAGTCCTACCTCGACAAGGTTGCCACGACCATGGCCAGCAAAACAGAATTGGAGTTACAGGTATGCCCGCTGGTCAGCCGTGGCGAAGCCAACACCCTGGGAGAAGGCTGGCAAGCCTTGGCGATTGCGAGGGGACAATCCGTCAAGGCCTACCTGGCGCAGCGGCAAGATGAGAAAAAACATTCTCTCGGGGATCGTGTCTCCGTTTGTAATCCGGCTATAGCTGAGACTCCTCAGGTTGCGCTCGGATTTTAGCGTAGCGCAAGCCGTGATTAAGGAGTTGACGCCCTTGATTCAGGTGAAAAAGTGGCCGCAGTGTGAGGCAGTTCGCGTTTGAGGTATCGATATCATCACAAAGCGAAGATTAAGTTTTTGCTGTTGTCAATATTGAGATCAAAATCAGATTGTGGCATTTCAGGCAGTGGTATGCTGGCATTTCGTTCAAGGTGCCGTAAAGAGTGAAAAGTTATTGCGCTTATTAGTGGAACCAAGAGAGGTTGTCGATGTCCCCTATAATTGATCCCCATTATTCTGAAGCCAATTCTATTGCAGGTACGCTGAAGCAGTTTGTTAACCAATCTGCATCGCGTGGGTCTGTCAAGGCGGCAGCCGTCATGACCCGAGAAGGAAGAATGCTTGGTGCCGCCCTTGATAACGATACCAATGAGGACATCTTTGCTGCGATGAATGCATCGTTATTGATGCTGGCCCAGAAGGCGACAGATGAAATGTGTATCGGAGAATTTCGCCAAATGGTGGTGCTGGGTGCTGCTGGTATTATGCATCTGACTGAATTGGGCGATGGGATTGTACTGGCCGTAGCAACTGGCGCTAGCGCTAACCTGGGTCGAGTGATGCTGGACACACGGCAGATCTCTGTGCGCTTGCGGCGTTGCCTGGACAGTCCAGGTTCGATTCAACATGCATCCTGATAGCAGTAAAGGCGGAGATCATTTATGAATGTATTGGTGGAGCAACAGACGCGATCAACCGATCTGGACGACAGTGTCTATCGGCTGGTCAAAAAAGCAGTGCAGTTCGGTAAGAACATTCAGGTGCTTTTCCATACTGATGACTACCTGTGTTCAACCGATCGGTATCTGGTTGTGTTGGGGGGATCCGGCAGGTTTCTGATTAACAATATCGACTTTGATGAAATACTTTCCGCTGCACCAAATGCCTATAGGGCGCGCGGCTTGAAGTCGTCGCCACTGATTTCTCAAGTAGAAGAATGCGGTCGTGATATTCGTGAATTTTATTGGCAAGCGGCGTTTCAATCGTCTGGAGGACGGCTGCTGGAAGGTTGTCGCGAAGATGATGTTATCCAGTTAAAGCAATGGCCCAACTTTACACGTTTATATACCAGTCCCAATATTTATCGTATTTCATCCTTGCTCAGCGCGAGACCAACGACACTGGATGTGGCGGCTCGGTTACTGTCTGTACCCAAGGAAGAGTTGTACCAGTTTTACAGTGCTGCTTTATACAGCGGTTATGCTGAAGTGCTGAATCGCTCTGTGGTTGCTGAAATCGAGCTCAAGCCCCACCCTTACGTGCGGATTGTAAAAATGTTGTTGGGTCGATTTGGCGGTGGCCAGCCAGCCTTGTCTTGAAAGCGTTGAATAGGTTGAATAGAAATGCACTTGGTGGGAAAAACATTAAACAGGGAAGGATTCACTGAGTAAACAGTAAGACCCGCCAATAAAAAAACCGGTTCTGGTGACAGAACCGGTTTTTTTATTGGGTTTATTGATACCGTTGCCATTATGCCCCCCGCTGCCAGACCGGGTTTGGCAGCGGGGGGCATGTATTACCCGATAATCGGTTTAACGACATATAGCAAGTCGCCCTGGTTCACCTGTTGGCCATCGGAGTTCATGATGCGGGTGACCTTGAACTTTTGATCAGCCGGATACAGTTCGGCGTCGGCCCGGTTAAACTGCTTCAGGCTCAGCGGTGTGAACATTTTCATGGCTTCCATCAGGCAGAGGGTATGTTCCACGTCAATGATGTCCCCTTCTTTGACAAACGCTGGTTCGCTAGGAGAGGAAGATCCGTAGAAAATGCTGGTGGTTGGCGACAGCACTTTCAGTTCGTCAGAGCCTTCGATTGTCAGGGCGGATGCATCGACGGCAGTGGCAGACAAATCGGCTTCTTGCTCTACATCGGCAATCAGTTCATCCAGATTGATACGATCGAGGAATTTCGGCAGATAACCGGTATCGTAAACGCCGTTACGAAACACTTCATCATCCAGCACGCGTTTGGCGGTTGGGATATTGGTGCACACACCGGTGATTTTGACGCGATCCAGATATTCACGCAGTTTGGCAATCGTGTCTTCACGATCTTCGCCATAACAGATGATCTGCACGATCATGCTGTCGTAGAACGGCGAGACCTGTTTGCCAGCTGCCGCCATGGAGATCAGGTCGATATAATCTTCTTGCGGCAGTACACACTGACGGATCGTCCCTGGTGTCGGCACGAATTGCAGTTCATCACCCTTGACCACCGGTTTCTCGGCGTTGATACGGACTTCAATAGCGTATCCCTTGGAGACTGGTTTCAGATCAGCAATAGATTCACCTTCGGCGATTTTGAACTGGGTCGAGACAATATCGATTCCGGAAACCCACTCGGTTACCGGGTGCTCAACCTGCAAACGAGTATTCATTTCCATGAAATAGATGGTGTCGGCATCGAGATCGAAGATGAACTCAACGGTACCGGCACCGACATAATCGACTGCATTCGCCAGCTTGGAAGCGAAGTCGTAAGCAGACTGCTCTAATTCGCGCGGCAACATGGTGGAACCGGATTCTTCGAAGATTTTCTGGTTGTTACGCTGTACCGAACAGTCACGCAGTCCCAGAATTTTGGTATTGCCGTGCATATCGCGCAGCACCTGGATCTCGATGTGGCGCAGGGAGGTGACAAACTTCTCCAGATACACGTCGCCGTTACCAAAGGCTGCCTTGGCTTCGGTGGAAATCTGGTGAAACAAAGTGTGCATCTTGTCAGCAGAGTGAACCACCTGGATGCCCTTGCCACCGCCACCATGTACCGCTTTCAGCAGTACCGGATAACCAATGTCATCCGCTACCGCTGCCGCGTTGGCCGAGCTGGTCAGAATGCCATGAGATCCGGGTACTACCGGCACTTGCACGCGCATGGCGGTGTTGATGGCGTTTGACTTGTTACCCATGGTTTCCATGGAAGAAACCGCCGGGCCAACGAAGTTGATATTGTGATTGCCACACAAGGCCGCAAACTGGCTGCTTTCGGACAAAAAGCCGATACCAGGGTGTAATGCCGTGACATTTTCGTGATGAGCCACACGCAGTACCGATTTGGCGTTCAGGTAGGATTCATCCGGGGTGTTGCCACCGATACAGACCACGCGGTCTTCAGGCCCCAGCATATCGACCGGAACGGAGTCCATGTCCGGGTCTGACTGTACCAGTACCACTTTTATGTCGTTTTCCTGGGCCTTGCGGATCAGCTTCACCGCCGTACAGCCACGAGCGTGGATCAGGATCTTGTCAATCTTGCCGAACTTCTTGGCAGCGGTGGAGCCTTTGCCAGTATCCGGCGTCAGACGTTCGGCGCTGACGTAGCCTTGCAGCACGCGCTCCAGGACGTCGTCAACGGAGTGACGGGCCACGGGCATATCCGGGTCAATGGCACGCAGCTGGTCGTCAAGGTTGTCAAAAAACGGGTGGCGAACCAGGCCATCCATCGACTTCGGTGATACCGACAGATAGTTGGACAGGGTGCAGGTGCTAGGCAGATAGGACGGCACTACGATCTGGCCAGCAAATGGCATGTTGGTACCAGAGAAGTAGTAAGTCTGCGCCAGCGGGTGCGTCACAAAGCTTGCCTGGGCACCACCGGTACAGTCACCAAAACCGAAAACAACCAGTGGTAATTCGTTATCGCGCACGAAGCGGGTGATGCGGTCGTTGGTCACGGCCATGGAAAATAGCGCAGCAGCGCCTTCTTTGGTCTGCATGCCACCCGATGAAACAAAGCAGACGATTGGCAAATGCAGCTTGGCGCATTCAACCATCAGTTTGCAGAATTTCTCCGCCGAAGCCATATCGAAGGCGCCAGCCTGAAAGTCCAGGTTGGATACCAGAGCACCGACTTGCTGTTCGCGTTCACCGATACGGATGGTGCCGATACCGGTAATGACACCACAGGGGTTGATGTCTTTTTTCAGTGCGCTTTCAATCGAGCTGCGAAAGCCAGGGAAGGACACCGGATCGGCAGACATCAAGCTGCTGTTGAGTTCCTGGAAATCGCTGAAGAAGCGTTCAATCAAGGCCCCGGCGGAGGTTTTCTTCTGTCGCTTGGTGTCGTCCAGCACTTGCTGGATCAGCAAGTCGTGGTAGGCCATGGTCAGACGGTTCCAGAAGTCCTTGCGGCGACCAATCGACACCGGATTGATGCGGCCACTGTAGGCTTTGCCTTCCTGGTCAGCGGCATGGTACTCGGGCATCAGTTTTTCAAAGATAAAGGTAATGACCACAAACAGGGTGTCGGACAGACGCGGAAAGGCCAGTTTTTTCCATTCTTCGACCGATTTCAGGAACGCGCCACGCTGACTACTCTTGATGAAGTAGCTCAGCCAATGGGTGAAGGATTCCCGCTCCTGTGCGGTATAACTGTCGCCATTGGTGGCTTCAGCCAGAGATTTTTCCAGCAATGCCTTGAGCGATTCCAGCGATAACGCACGGGCTTCGTTGGCTTCTTTGGCGACGTTTACCAGATTGTTGATGAAGTTGTCGTACAGTTGGCCAAACACCAGCATGTTGCGACAGACCTGAGTGAACTCGAAACGCAGTTCATCGTGCAGAATAGCATCAAGAATGGTGATGTCTGGGTGCTGCGGGTTCTGGATGTTTTCCTGACGGAACTGGATATAGGGTGCCAGGGACTCTTCCAGAATGCGGCGATTGGCTTCTACCTTGGCACTGGTCATGCTGTTGGCCAGGGTATCGGTACGACTGGACAGCTTCAGTTGAGTTCTGACGTTTTCGGGAATCAAGGCACCTTTGAGGATGATGTTCAGTGCCGAAGCGATGGATTGCTTCAAGGCACCCTTGGATTTTTCCTTTTCCAGACCCTCGGTCAGTTCCTGATGCACGTTGTGCGGTAACTGTTCGCGAATGTAGGCTGCTAGCGGGTGGGCGTTGTTCTCGATGAAACGGGCGACGGCCTGGGTGTCAAGTACATCATTGGCACGCAGCAGGAAACGGCTTTGCTTATAGTTTTCAAGATAGTCGAGCAGGCCCTGGAAATTGACCGGAGCATCGGATTTCCAGCGGTTAAACAGGTACAGGCCAAGATTGAAACAGAGTTCCTGTTTGGATTTCAGATAGTTGTTTTTGGGCTCGCCGAGGAACAGACGGGCAATGGTTGAGCGGTTCTCGTCACGATCCTCGTACTTGCTCCAGAAAGATTTCCAGCTTTTATGCAGGGCGTCGTCGTAGACGATTTTTTCCGGGGCTTGTAGCCAGTTCTGGAATTTACGTTTGGCTTCGGCGGTTTGCCGCTGCTGCAGTTGACCTTCTGGAATCTCTTTCTCTGCCAGGCGGCCGTAGTTTTCAACCGTGCTGGAGTGGATCCGGCGCCGCAGTGTCAGGTAGCGGGTATAGCGATAAGTCAGACCAAAAACGTTGATATGTTCAGTTGGTGTTTCTGCGAGGAAAAAATTGGAGTCTTTCTGCAGGTTTTGCAGCTTTTCCGATGGTTTCAGGAAGCGGTCCACGGACTGCTTGTAGTGATCCATCATATAGGGGTGGTTTTTAGCGAATTCTGCCGCATTAGTCTCAATCGACTGGATACCCGTGACAATAGCCTGATGCAGGTTAAAACGTTTTTCGTCTGCATCGGATGGGGCGTAGTCAATAATTCCGTCGATAATACCGGCTTTGCGCAGTTCGTAGCCGGATACGCCGACGTACTTGGCGCATTCTTGCCAGGACAGGTTGTACTTGCGAGCGATGCTGGCCAGCCCCTGAGGCTGGATAGTATTGAAAATACCATCACGGGCACTGAGCAGAATATTGGTGGTTGCCAATGGAATGGCGCCACCGGAATAACCGGCACCCCAGATAATCCCCAGTGTTGGCACATCATTGTTGGCCATTTCGGTGATCAGGTGGGAGATGCTGTGGGCCTGGTTGCCGGCATTGGCGGCTTCACCGGCATCGGCTCCCGGGGTGTCGATAAAGGTAACAATCGGCATCGCACGGCGGGCGTAGGAACGTGCCAGCTGAGCGGCTCGGTTGTGATGTTGTGGGCCCCAGGCGCCGTTACTGTACTCACGATTCTGGCAGATAAAACCGACACGGCGAATTTTGCCGTTAAAATCCATATCGGCTTCTGTTGCATACAGCGGGCCGTCATCAACTTCAGTGATGGCGCGCAGAATCAGGTGGCCAACAATTGCTTTGGCACCAGGGCGCTGGCTACTTTCGCTAGGAGCAACGACCTGTTCGATGTATTCATCGATGTTCAGCGTGCTCAGGCGGGACAGCTCGGTCTTGCAGTGTTCCGGTTTGACCAGTCCCTTGACACTTTGGTCAACGGCATTGTCTTCGTATTCCGGAAACAGGGAAGAATCTGCCGAAAGTTGTTCGGCGATTTGAAACAGTTGGTCTATTTGTTTGGGTGCAGTTTGTTCAGACATGGTTGATCAATTCCGTAATATGCCGATCATCGGACTAGGCTGGCAGGCAAGGTACCAGACCAACCAAGCCCGAAACTACGGTCGGACATAGTTCGAGCGCAGAGACGGGCTGTTAAATGCAAACACGGGAGCCGTCGCTATAACGCGTTGCTCCCGCAGGCAGACTCTCACAGAGCCTTGAATATCAGGGCCGCGTTGGTGCCACCAAAGCCAAAACTGTTGGACATCACAGTTTTTAAGTCGGCGTCACGGTTGTCGCGAACAATCGGATAACCTTCGGCACCTTCATCCAGTTCAGAGATGTTGGCGCTGCCAGTAATAAATCCGTGTTTCATCATTAGCATGGTGTAAATAGCTTCCTGCACGCCAGCAGCACCAAGCGAGTGGCCCGTCAGGGACTTGGTAGAGCTGATCGGTGGAACCTGATCACCAAAAGCTTCGCCAACGGCTTTTAATTCGGTGACATCACCGGCTGGAGTACTGGTGCCATGGGTGTTGAGGTAGTCGATGGTCGGGTTACCAGCCATCTGCAGGGCATCTTTCATACAGCGAACAGCACCTTCTCCGGACGGTGCAACCATATCGGCACCATCGGAGGTGGCGGAGTAGCCAATCAGTTCGGCGTAGATGGTGGCACCGCGAGCTATGGCATGTTCGTACTCTTCCAGTACGACCATGGCACCACCGCCAGCAATAACAAAGCCGTCACGGCTGCTGTCGTAAGCGCGGGAAGCGCTTGCTGGGGTGTCGTTGTATTTGCTCGACAGTGCACCCATAGCATCGAATTGCATGGAGAGCGACCAGTGTTCCTCTTCACCACCACCAGCAAAAACGATGTCCTGTTTGCCCCACTGGATCAATTCCATACCATGGCCAATACAATGTGAGCTGGTGGCACAGGCCGATGTCATGGAGTAGTTGACCCCCTTGATGCTAAACGGCGTGGCCAGGTTGGCCGATACGGTAGAACCCATGGTGCGGGTAACACGATACGGGCCGACCTTGCGGATACCTTTTTCACGCAGGATATCGACGGATTCAACAATGTCACTGGTCGATGCGCCACCAGAACCAGCCACCAGGCCGGTACGCGGATTGCTGACCATGTCGTCACTCAGGCCAGCGTCTGCTATGGCTTCTTTTAATGAAAGATAAGAGTAAGCGGCAGAATCACCCATAAAGCGGAAAATTTTGCGATCGATGTGTTCTGCCAGATTGATCTGGGGGCGGCCGGCAACGTGGCTGCGCATCCCCAGCTCTGCATATTCCGGAATAAAACGGATACCAGAACGCTGTTCACGCAATGAAGTCAGCACCTCGTCCTTGTTGTTTCCGAGGCAACCAACAATGCCAATACCTGTAACTACCACTCGACGCATAACCAGATCTCTGAACAGTTTATTGTTTGTGCTTTGACGTGCCAGTGTACGACAAACACGTTGAATTATTGTTTCAAAAAGAAGTAATGAACCGTCTAAAGGCCCAATTTCCATGAAATTGGCAGCCACTATATAGCAGACGGCAAAAATGGATAAAGAAAAATATTCTTAACTGAGAATCGGTAATCAAATGTCGATTCTCTTGTGAGGGTGATTAACATGCCCGGTGATTGCCTGTCTCTGTCTTTAAACAGAAGACGAATTTGCCTTTTGGTGTCGTTTTGACAGCGCCGGCCACCAGAACCGACAAATGGCTGTTAGCAGTGCGACCAGTGCCACCAGGTTTGCCAGTATTTGTGTGTCCGGATAGCGGCTGTCAAAAAATGGCATATAGAGCGCGGCGAGCGTTAATAATGAGGCTGAGGTGAATGTCGCTGCTGGATGGTGTAACCAGCCGAACTTGAGTGCCAGCCAGGCTGACAGGCAGGCACCGAGAATACCACAGGCGGCACCAACCAGTACGTCAAGGGGCCAGTGCGCGCCGACAGCGATACGGCTGGCTGCCGCCAGCAGTGCAAAGATTAACAGTGGCATCAGCCAGCGGGGCGACAATGCCAGTATTACCAGAGTCCAGGTGCCCAGCGCAGTAAAGGCATGACCAGAAGGAAAGCTGTGGTGGCGCAGCACGGGGCCGACAATATGAAAGCTGTCTGGTATCAGTACGGCGGCTGGCCGTGCAGCATCAAACAGTGCCTTGCTGCCGTGAACAAACAGGGTTCCTAATAACAGTAGTACCAGCGCGGGGGCAAACAATGAAGGACGTACGCTGGCTAGCAGTAACAGCAAGGACATGGCGAATACGGTATCGGCGGTGAAGGTCAGGTTTGCCCACAACGCATTGGGGAGCAGGCTGGCATCCTGGTTCAGCATCAGAAACAGGGCTGCATTGGTATCCATGATGGCGACCACAAGGGCGAACAGCAGCAGCAGCCCGGCAGCGGCTAGCAGCGGAGTCAGATGGCGACGTCGCAGCGACAGATGATCAGTCATTGTTTTCATCCGTTGTTGGGGAGGTTTCTGTGTGACTGCTCGGTGTGTTGTGATCCGGCCGCCGGATAATGACGATCGGGCCAGACTGGAACAGCAGCTGATAGCGGTCAAGGTCGGGGATTCTGTCGACTCGTCCAAAACCGATTTCCCCAGGCTCAAGTGCCCGTCGTGGTGTGACCCGATCCAGATAGACGTTAAAGCTGGGGGTATCGATCGATTGGGTGACAACATCAACCCCCAGCTGGCGCACAAACTGCGCGGCATCATGGATGGGGCGTTGTTGCGCCTCACTGAACGCTGGTGCAAATACGTACCAGACGAACAAGGCTTGCAGTACGCCGGTTAAAAACAGCCCGTGCCAGATTGCCAGGCGTTTCCAGAGAATTGCCAGCAGTGACAGCAGGCCGAAGACTACGGCAATCATCGCGAAGTCCTGATTGACATATTGGGCGGCCCGCTCGGCGGTCTCTATCTCGATCGGGTTGGTCAGTCCGGCCTTGATGGTAGGAATCAATAGCGGGAAGGCAACCATCAGGGCAAAAAACAGTAGCGGCAGAACGGCTGCCAGCCAACGGCGGCGTAACTGGAAGCGGTAGCGGGCCATCAGCAACACCAACGGGGTGCAGCCATATAAAATGTAATGCGGCAGCTTGGTGCTGGCGAGACTGAACAGTGCCAGCACAAACAAAAACCAGATCCATAAAAAGCGGTTCAGCGGTTCGCGGCTGACGGTGTTGATGCTGGGTAACATACGCAACAGCAGCGGGCCAAAGGGTGCCAGGACAAAGGGCAATACCAAGGGGTAAAACAGCAGGCCACCGTCGTGGCCTTCCATGGCGTTGTTGAAG
Organism: Oceanobacter antarcticus; assembly: GCF_044962685.1. Taxonomy (NCBI): domain Bacteria; kingdom Pseudomonadati; phylum Pseudomonadota; class Gammaproteobacteria; order Oceanospirillales; family Oceanospirillaceae; genus Oceanobacter; species Oceanobacter antarcticus. The sequence continues at coordinate 22,115 of NZ_JBBKTX010000024.1, read as the reverse complement.
CGATTGACGTTGTGTTTGAAGAAAAAGCCGTCAATAAAGGCCTGCCCCTGGGCCAGATATTCGGCCATGTACCAGGGTGCGGCGATGAGCAGAAACAGCAGCCAGCCCGGTATAAAAAACAGTGCCTTGAGCAAGGCCTCGCGCTGGCCGCTCCAGAGGTAAAAGATCACACTGACGATCAGAGGAATTGCCACCGCCACCGGCCCCTTGGTCAGTACTCCCAGTGCCATCAGAGTGTAAATAGCATAGAGAACCCGGCGAGAGGGAACAGCAGTGTCCGGTGATAGACTGAGCTGACTATGGTGATACATCAGTAACAGAGTCGCTGTCAGGATCAGATTCAGCAGCGCGTCTGCGGTGGCCACATGAGCGATCATATTGATCCCTAACGCGCTGGCACAGATCATCGCGGCGGCAACACCGGTATCGCGGCTGATATAGTGACGGGCAAAGGTGAAAACGGACAATGACCAGCCGATTCCAGCCAGGACGGAAGGCAGTCTGAAGGCCCAGACTTCGGTGCCAAACAGGGCGATAGACACGCCCTGTAGCCAGTAAATCAGGATAGGTTTGTCAAAACGTACCCGGTCATTTAACCAGGTGGTAATAAAATCACCCCGTTCAAACATGCCGCGAGTGGCTTCGCTAAAGGCACCTTCATCGTGGTCAAATAGCAGGTAGCCGCCCAGGTTGAGCGACAATAGCCCGATCAGTAGCGGCAGCAGCCACAGTGGCATGCCTGCCGGGAGAGGTATTTTCATAAGACCATCAGCCTTGGCTGCTGGCATCGTCGGTGGCTTTGCCGGTTGAATCTGCCGCTTCAACGATTACTTGGCCTGGGGCGGCCCAACAGGCTTCCTGGTCATCCGAAGCGTCACCACGGTTGTAGATCACATACTGATGCTGCTGACGTTGTGAGGATTCAAAATAGGTTCGTGAAATCAGTTCCGACATCACACCGGTGGTGAGGAATTGTAGCGCCGCGATGACACAGACCACGGCGATCAGAAACAGCGGTCGGCCGCCAATATCTTCACCCAGAGCAAATTTGATCACCGCCAGGTACATCAGTAACAGCGTGCCGATCGATCCCATACTCAGGCCAATCATGCCAAAAAAGTGGCCCGGGCGAGCGCGGTAACGCATAAAGAAGTAGACCGACAACAGGTCGAGAATCACCCGAAAGGTGCGGGAAATCCCATATTTGGAGGTGCCTGCGGTGCGGGCATGGTGCGTTACGACGATTTCTCCGATACGGCTGGGGGGAACGACCGCCGCAACCCAGGCAGGAATAAAGCGATGCATCTCACCGTACAGACGAACCTGCTTGATGATAGCGGCGCGATAGACTTTCAACGAGCAGCCATAGTCATTAATGCGCACCCCGGTGATTTTGCCAATCAGACGGTTGGCGATACGGGACGGAATCTTGCGCATCACCAGGTCATCCTTGCGGTTCTTGCGCCAGCCGGTGAGCAGATCGAGGTCTTTTTCGATCAGGTGGTCGATCATACGGGGAATATCAGCCGGGTCATTTTGCAAGTCGCCGTCCAGCGTGGCGATCAGTTCACCCCGTGCTTCGTCGATACCGGCTTGCATGGCGGCGGTCTGGCCGAAGTTACGCCGTAATTCAACCACCCGTACATGAGGGCCATAAAGATCGGACTCGCGATGCAATGCCTGGGGCGTGCCATCAGTACTGCCGTCATCCACCACCAATAGTTCCCAGTGACCCTGATAGCTGGTCAGGGCTTCGTGCACCCTGGCAACCATGGGGCCGACATTGTCAATCTCGTTGTACATGGGGATAACGATGGACAAGGACGGCTTGCTACAATCTATCACGGGGTTACCACTCTGCAGACTTTAATGTGCGCGGATGATACCCAAAAGCGCCGGGTGATAAAACGTGACTCCGTTGCATCGCTGCAATTAATCTTTCAGCACTCCTGTGTCCAGCTGTTTGTGACCCAATCGCCCGGTGGCTATCGTGATCACTGCGGTGAGCAGCAGGGTACAGCCGAGCACAAACAGATGCAGATTGACCGCTGCCGCGAGTGCCTCTGCCGTATTCAGCTGCCAGGGCAATAATCCGGCAACAATTCCGGCTTCGTAGGTGCCTGCGCCTGCGACACCATGAATGGGCAGGATACTGCTCAGTTCACCAGTACTGGCTCCGACCCAGGACTGGCCAAAGCTGATCGCAATAAATTGCTGCAGCACCCAAGCATAAATGGCCAGTTTCAGCACCCAGTTAATCAGCGTCCAGAACAAGGCTCGAATAAAAGGCCAGGGGGATGAGGGTAATACCTGCATCAGGTCGGCTATCTTGTTGGCCATGGCACCAGGGTGATTGCTTAATACCTTGCGGATACGATTTTGCACCGGCAAAACCAGTAGCGGCAGTGCCAGCAAGCCAGCTTGCAACAGCCAGATGTCTGCGGAGCCAGCCGCGATGATATGGTCGGGAATATCGCTCAGCGTCCAGACTGCCAATGCCAGCAGGACGTAAAGATCCAGCAGGCGCAGCCATAACAAGGCGGGCAGGCTATGGCGCACCGGACAACTGAAGTGGTTTTTCATCAACATGGGAAACGCAGCTTCGCCGCTGCGCATGGGCAACAGATTGTTAAAAAAGTTGTGTAATACCGTGATACGCGTCAGGCGCCACCACTGGCCGTGACAGTATTGGTGGAAAAAATCGTAGAACCGCAGTGCCCGCAACAGATAGCTGATCAGCATCAGGGTGACGGCGATAGTCAGTTCACCGGTGGAGATGCGTTGCCAGCTGGCCAATACCGCCAACCAGCCATAACTGCGTTCAACCACAATAATAAAGGCCAGCAGGATGGCAAGGCTGATCCAGAATTTCCACGATCTGAGCATCATGCGGTGACGGTTCCTATGAATAAGGCGAGTGATCTTTTCCGGGGCAGCGATACTTGCGCTGCCATTGGGTCTTGTCAAGGGAGGCTGGTTAAGTGCGGAGGAGAATTTGCATCCTGAGCGAGCAGACGGTACTTTCCGCCCAACTGTGTATCAGGATGCTGTTGTGAAAATTCTGCTGATTAAAACCTCGTCCCTGGGGGATGTTTTTCATACCTTGCCTGCGCTGGAGGATGCTCGTCGGGCGCTGCCCGGCTTGTCGGTTGATTGGGTGGTTGAAGAGGCGTTTGCTGATATTCCCGCTTGGCACCCCTCCGTTGACAAGGTCATTCCTGTTGCCTGGCGTCGTTGGCGCAAACAGCCGCTGGTAGCGGGTAATCGGTCGGAAATGCGCGCTTTTTACCAAGCAGTCAACGCAACGGAATACGACCTGGTGATAGATGCTCAGGGGTTGATTAAAAGTGCGCTGATCACGCGTCTTGCCCGTGGCCGCAAGGTGGGGCTGGATCGTCACAGTGCACGGGAATCTCTGGCGGCGAGGGCATACGATCAAGCCATTGCCGTGCCGCGAGGTGAGCATGCCATTCACCGTGTGCGACGATTGTTTGCGGTTGCACTGGGATATGAACTGGATATGTCCCGTTTCAGTTATGGTCTGGATCGCAGCCGCTGGCAAGCACCCGTGGACGTTTCCCATTACTGGCTGTTTTTACACGGAACCACTTGGGTAACCAAATTGTGGCCGGAGAGCTACTGGCGTCAGCTGGCTGCCGATGTGGTGGCGACGGGCCGTTTGGTCGTATTGCCTTGGGGCAATAACGAGGAACAGCAGCGGGCGTTACGTATTGCTGCCGGGCTGGCCGGTGTTGAAGTACTGCCTCGTATGGGACTGGATCAACTGACCGGCTATCTGGCTTATGCTGAAGCGATTGTTGGCGTCGATACCGGGTTGTGTCATGTGGCGGCAGCGCTCGAAGTGCCCGCTGTGGCTATCTATGGCGCTACCGATGCCTCACTGACAGGGGCGTTAGGGCCTGCAATGACGGTGTTGAAGAGTCCGTACCACTGCGCGCCGTGCTTGTCGAAAAGCTGTCTTTACCCGGGCAAGGGCGAGCTGCAGCCGCCCTGCTATGAAGCGATAACTCCGGCACGGGTCATGCAGGTTTTACTTCCCGGCGTACAATAAGTCGTCAAGCCAGGGCTTCGACCAGTTCTTTGGCATCGTTTAATGCATCAACAGACGCACTGGAGATAACGTCGGCTTGCAGTCCGAGCTGTTCCAGCGCGTACCAGTCAAGATCATCCCACTCGGCCTGCTCCAGTTTCTGTACCAATGTCAGCAGTTGGCCTAGCCCTCCTGTTCTGCGCATCAGGGCATTTTTCAGGCTGTCTGACAGATTCAGCTTTTCACACAGGTGTTTTAGAGGAATATCGACAAAGGCATCCAGTAACGAAAATAACCCCAGCGTAAAGGCGGTTTCCTGATCAATGCCGGGCCAGTGGCTCGCCAGACGACGCGCCAGACAAGCGCGAATCACGGCCTGTTCTTGCAGTGCATTCGGTTTGTCATTGAGACGGCCCAGTGCCAGTAAATTGGACCAGGCGCGGATACGGTCAAAGCCCAGGATGACGATGGCGCGGTTGATGGACGTTACTTCTGTGGTACAGCCGAGGTAGGCCGAGTTGACCATTTGCAGCATTTTAAAGCTCAGTTGCGGATCCGCCTGTAATACCCGGTGAATGTCGTCGACTTCGACTTCGGGGTTGTTCAGTACCTTGAGTAATTTCAACACGGACAGCTTGTTATCCGGAATGCGACGACCATACATGATGACTGGCTTGCTGAAAAAATAGCCCTGAAACAACTCACAACCGGCTTCCAGGCAGGCATCAAACATTTCACGGGTTTCTACTTTTTCGGCCAGCCAGCGCAGACCGGGTCGGTGGTACCGTTGAATCAGAGTTTTCAGATTGGTATCGACGGGCAGATCCAGAACATCGATCTTGATGATATGCAGGTAGTCCAGCAACTCTAACGGTATAGGCGTGCCTCGATAATCATCCAATGCCACTTGGTATTTGAGCCGGTGGAGCTGTTTGACGTGGTGTATCAGTGCTTCGTCAAGATCCAGGTGCTCGAGTAATTCAGCAACGACGGTTCCAGGAGACAGTGAAGGCGGGTTTTCCAGCCAGTAACGGGTGAAGTTGATAAAGGCAGGTAATCCCCCGGTTACCCGGTCAATGCCAATCTCATTGTAGGCACCCATGATGACCTCACTGGTCGCCTGATCGCCATAGGCATCTTGCCAGGCAGTAGTAGCATTTGGGATAGGTCGACTGAGTAATTCGTAGCCAACAATATTCTGTTGTTGGTCGAGAATCGGTTGTCGGGCGAGTAATGGGACGGTGACTTCACTCATTCATGGGTTCTCGTCAGCAAGCGAAAGCAAGGGCCATTGTTGGCATCTGAATTATCAGTCTAGCTTAACCATGCGTTTTGCCCGGTCTTGTCTACACTTTGTTGAGAATATGTGACTGGAGCTGAATATGAGCGGTGTCTTGAGCAGCGTCGATGCCCGAACCAAACTGGTTGGGCAGAACCGCCTGGAACTCCTGTTATTTCATCTGGGTGGCAGCCAGTTTTTTGCCATCAATGTATTTAAAGTTCAGGAAGTGATGCGACTGCCGCGACTAACCCGTATTCCGGATTGCCACCCGGTTGTGCGAGGGGTGACGCATTTACGCGGTCAAACAGTACCGGTCGTGGATTTACGTCAGGCGATTCAGATGGGGCCACTGAACATGGACGCCGTCGATGCCACGATTATTGTGACTGAATATAACAAGACGGTGCAGGCATTCCTGGTTGGGGGCGTCGATCGCATTGTGAATATGAACTGGAATGAAATTTTGCCGCCACCGAGTGGTGCTGGACGACAGCACTATCTGACGGCCATCAGCCGGATGGATGGCCGTATTGTCGAAATTATTGATGTTGAGAAAGTATTAGCAGAAATATCACCCTACAACACACAGTTGTCGGATGATGTATACGACCGCGGAGTGCTGAAACAAGTGCAGGGCAAGAAGATTCTGATCGTGGATGATTCCATGGTGGCAATTGAGCAAATGCGGCAGGTGCTAGTGCCCATGGGGCTGACGATTGTTGAAGCGCGTAATGGTCTGGATGCCTATCAATTATTGATGCACTGGAAAGAACAGGGCATGGACATTAACGACGAACTGCTAATGATCATTACGGATGCAGAAATGCCGGAGATGGATGGTTATATGTTGACGACGGAAATTCGTCGTGATCCGGTGCTCAAGGATACAATTGTAGTACTGCATACGTCGCTGTCTGGCAATTTTAATAAGGCCATGGTGGAAAAAGTGGGTTGTGACGGATTTTTGTCAAAATTTGCGCCCTTCGAGATGGCCGCCGAAGTGCAGCGGCATATTCGTACCAAGCTGGAAAACCGCTTGGGTTAACGCCGGTTAAGTGTTCTCTATTTTCCATGCAGTCGTTATTCTTTGCGGTATTTTCCAGGTAGAGGATGCCATGACTACGCCAACCGTTGAAATAACCGGTCTGTATCTGTATCCGGTCAAGTCCTGCGCCGGGTATCGGGTCGACAGGCTGACATTTGATCACCAGGGGCCGGAAGGTGATCGTCGTTATATGATTGTGGATCCGGACGGACGTTTTCTGACCCAGCGCCAGTTGCCAGTGATGGCTGGGATTCAGACGCAACTTCAGCAAGGGGTACTGACGTTGGGATTCGCAGGCATGGCGGATCTGGTGGTGAATACGCCGGTCGATCAGGATGTGACGGTATCCATCTGGTCGGATACGGCTCAGGCCCTGGATTGTGGTGAACCTGCGTCGAGGTGGCTGAGTAGCGTTCTTGGCAGGCCAGCAAGGTTGGTGTTTATGCCAGCGGATAGTCATCGCCAGATTGATCCTGATTTTGCCAGAACAGGGCAGTGGGTCGGTTTTGCCGATGGCTTTCCGCTGTTGGTGACCAGCGAAGAGTCACTGGCGGTATTGAGCCAGTCGGCTGGGGTCGAAATTGATATGTTGCGTTTTCGGCCCAATGTGGTGGTTCGGGGTGGGGAGGCATTTGCTGAGCAGCAATGGCAGCGTTTGGATCATCCTGATGGGCAGTTGCTGTTAGTCAAACCCTGTGAGCGTTGTGTGATTCCGACGCGAGATCTGCTGACCCAGCAGCGTCAGCCAGAGGTGGTTGCGGCCTTAAAGCAGCATTGTCTGGTTAATCAGCGGCTGGTCTTCGGGCAAAACGCAACCGTTGATCACATCGCACAGTTACGTGTCGGGGAGTCGCTGGAGATTGTGACTGTTGCTCCCTGGGTGCTTTGATGAGCGGGATCTTTCAACCTGTCAGAACAGCTCGATTTCGTCAGTGGTGTCGAACGTATCGTTAGCACTTTGACGGAAATGATGGTGGTAGATCTTCAGAGCTTCAGCAACGCTTTTGCCGGCCATTATCTGTTCGAACATGATGCGTTCGGCTTCCATGGTGTAATAGCCCTTGATCTCTTGTTGCAGTCCTTGCCAGGCATTCGGTTGGTAGCGGGAGCCGCCGTCGGCCATCAAATGGCCCATGTGCTCCAGACTGCGGCTGACATGATCCAGACGCTGGGTCAGGCGATCATAGAACTGGAAAGCAATAATGGCTTCCTGAATTTCCTGATTAACCTCTGTGGCGATCTGGTGAATTTCACTGCGTAAGCGGCTGGCTGTTGGTTCCTCGGCCTGCAGCGGCTCATCCCTGGTAATCTGCAGGATTCGCAAGGTGTTGTTGGCCATACCGGTAAAATTGGTCGACAACTTGTCCACCGATTGACCCCCCTCCGTTAACGACGTTTCAATCTGGGCAACTGCCAAGGCGAGCATGGCCAGTGTTTCGCCTATCTGGCTCCAGTCCATTTCCTTGTCTTCTGGTCGGGCTTGTCCGGAAATGGAATGACGATCATGGGTGGTCATAGTGTTCTGCTCCCGTTTATTGGTTAATACTAGACCAGATCTCAAGGTTTGCCCGGCTATGACGGGATCCTGTTTACCGTGGACAGATTACCCGGTTCCGGTGGTCGACAATGACGGTGGTGTCAGGGCAAGTCACCTTGGGCAGCGCCTTATTTTTGTTGCTGCAGGCGCTTGAGTAGTACGGATGTATCACTGCGACCTTCGCCCATCAATTGCAGCTCGGCATAAAACTGGTCGACCAGTTCTGTGACTGGCAGGGCGACACCACTGCGCTTGGCCTGATCCAGGCAAATACCAAGATCCTTACGCATCCAGTCGATAGCAAAGCCATGGTCGTAGTCATTATCGAGCATGGTTTGGTAGCGATTGTTCATTTGCCAGCTACCTGCTGCACCTTGGGAAATAACCTGAATTACCTTCTCAATATTGAGGTTATTGTGTTGGGCAAAATGAATGGCTTCTGCCAATCCCTGAAGTAATCCGGCGATGCAGATCTGGTTGACCATTTTGGTCTTTTGGCCGAAGCCAGCAGTACCCAGCCGAGCAATGGCGCGGGTGTAGGGGGCTGTGGTGGTGATTACCTTGTCCAGCAGCTGTTCATCACAGCCCACCATGATACTGAGTTGGCCATTGATGGCTCCTTGCTGCCCTCCGGAAACCGGAGCATCGACAAAGTGGCAGCCCATCTGCTGGGCGGTGACACTCATTCGCTCTGCAAGAACAGAAGAGGTGGTTGTGTGGTCAATAATAATGTGTCCAATTTGTCCACTTTGTCTTATTCCATCAAGAATCCCGTCATGACCTGTCATCAGTGTCTCAACGTCGCTGTCGCGGCCTGCGCACAGCAAGATAACCTCGGCTCCTTTAGCTGCAGCTGCCGGGGTCATTGCTTTTTTACCACTATATTGTTGTAACCATTGGTCGGCTTTGCTCTCCGTGCGGTTATATACGGTAACGTTAAATCCGGCATTGGACAGATGGCCGGCCATTGGAAAACCCATTGTTCCAAGACCTATAAATGCAATATTCATAATTAGATATCCTGATTAATCCAGAAGAAACGTTTATTGATGGGTAGGGTTGTATTTGATGGTAGCGGAGTTGATAACGACATTAATGCTGCGGTTGCATAAAAAAAGCCGCTTTAATAAGCGGCCTTTTTTATGATTTTATCGGACTCAGGCCGGATAATCCCGACGTTTGTGGCCGGTATACAACTGACGTGGACGACCAATGCGGTAATCGCTGCTGATCATTTCGTTCCAGTGGGCAATCCAGCCAGGGGTGCGGCCGGTGGCGAAGATAACGGTGAACAGCTCCGTCGGGATGCCAATTGCCTTGAGGATGATGCCGGAATAGAAGTCGACGTTTGGATACAGACCGCGCTTGATGAAGTACTCGTCTTCTGTAGCGATTTTTTCCAGTTTCATGGCGATCTTCAGCATAGGATCGTCTTCCATGCCCAGTTCAGCCAGAACTTCGTCGCAGGTCTGCTTCATCACCTTGGCGCGTGGGTCGAAGTTCTTGTAAACGCGGTGGCCGAAGCCCATCAGGCGGAACGGATCGTCCTTGTCCTTGGCACGTTCAACAAACTTGTCGATGTTGGATTCGTCACCAATTTCAGCCAGCATGCGTAATACCGCTTCGTTGGCGCCACCGTGGGCAGGCCCCCACAGGGCTGCGATGCCTGCTGCAATACAGGCAAACGGGTTGGCACCGGTAGATCCTGCCAGGCGTACAGTCGAGGTAGAGGCGTTCTGCTCGTGGTCGGCATGCAGCAGGAAGATACGATCCATGGCCTTGGACAGGATCGGGCTGACTTCACGGTCTTCACAAGGTGTATTAAACATCATATGAAGGAAGTTTTCGGAATAGCCCAGGTCATTACGCGGGTACATAAATGGCTGGCCAATGGAGTATTTGTAAACCATGGCTGCCAATGTGGGCATTTTAGCGATCAGTCGATGGGCAGAAATGACGCGGTGATTGTCGTCATGAATGTCGAGCGAATCGTGATAAAAAGCGGACAGGGCACCAACAACGCCACACATAATGGCCATCGGATGCGCGTCACGACGGAAGCCGTTAAAAAAGTGGCTCAATTGCTCATGAACCATGGTGTGGTTCTTGATTGTACTGACAAAGGTTTCCTTTTCTGCAGCAGATGGCAGCTCGCCGTGCAATAACAAATAGCAGGTTTCCAGATAGTCGGACTTTTCTGCCAGTTGTTCAATCGGATAGCCACGATGCAGTAAAACACCAGCATCACCATCGATATAGGTGATTTGGGATTCAGTGGCTGCGGTAGAAACGAAGCCGGGGTCGTAAGTAAACAGGCCTTTGCCAGTCAGGCTACGAACATCAACAACATCCGGCCCAAGGGTTCCTTCATATACAGGTAATTCCAGGGATTCTTTAATGCCATCGACCGTTAGTATTGCTTTTTTGTCAGCCATGGATAGGCCTCCTGCTGTTCAAATTAAGCCCAGTAATTAAGGCGTTACCTCTAATTAAGGGGGTTCACTATAGGTTGTGAACTCGTTTTGTCAATTACCATGGGGTCGAGCATATCTTTCTATTCAAGCGGAGTATATTGCACCGCTCAGATGCATTGTGTCTGTACGTCGTGTAAACACTACATACCATAGTAGTAAACTCGCGGCGCTAAGTGTTTGTAAAAGAGAAGGTGCATGACTATAATTTGTCGCGGCCTTAAAACTTGTGCAAAACTTGTACAAGCTGAGGGGTCGTCTTCTTGAGCCCGCGCTCGCTTCCCGTTTTGCGGGCAGTGAGCCCATAAGAGAGTGTAAAGAGCCGTGAATAGCAATAGACCTACAAACTTGGATATTTCTACTATTGAGCTCCCTCTTCCCGCCAAAGCATCCATTATCCATCGTGTATCCGGTTTCATTCTGTTCTTCGCCGTCGCTTTTATGCTGACGGCGCTGGCGGAATCGCTGGAATCTGCGGAAAGCTTCGCCAATCTGACGAATGCATTTGATAACGGGATAGTCAAGTTCATCGCCTGGGGCATTTTGTCTGCATTGGGTTACCACTTTGTGGCGGGTGTAAAGCATCTGTTGATGGACATGGGAATTGGTGAAACCAAAGAAGGCGGACACACCGGTGCCATTATTACTCTGGTGCTAGGCGCGATCGTAATTCTTCTGGCAGGAGTTTGGGTATGGTAGCAAGTGTTACAAATCTTGGCCGTAGTGGCCTTTATGACTGGGTAGTACAGCGTCTTAGTGCTGTTGTGCTGGCCCTCTATACACTGTTTCTTGTGGGCTTTCTGGTGGCTTCACCAGATTTGCAGTTCGCTCAGTGGCAGGGATTGTTTGCTCATACCTGGATGAAAGTGTTCAGTATGGCCGCCCTGGTTTCGATTTGTGCCCATGCCTGGGTTGGCATGTGGACCATCTCGACCGATTACCTCAAAAATGCTGGCGTACGTACTTTGTTCCAACTGGTGTGCGTCGGGTTTTTGTTTGTTTACCTCGTTTGGGGTATCGATATCCTCTGGAGCGTGTAAGTTATGTCATCAATCAGAACTCTTTCGTTTGATGCCATCGTGATCGGTGGTGGTGGTGCTGGCATGCGTGCCGCACTGCAGCTGACCGAGGCGGGTATCAAGACCGCGTGTGTGACCAAGGTTTTTCCAACTCGTTCTCACACGGTATCAGCACAAGGTGGTATCACCTGTGCGATCGCTTCCGATGATCCCAACGACGACTGGCGTTGGCACATGTACGATACCGTCAAAGGCTCCGATTACATCGGTGACCAGGACGCTATCGAGTACATGTGTTCTGTCGGCCCTCAGGCCGTATTCGAACTGGAGCATATGGGATTACCTTTCTCCCGTACGGCAGAAGGTCGAATCTATCAGCGTCCGTTCGGTGGGCAGTCCAAGGATTTTGGTAAGGGCGGCCAGGCTGCTCGTACCTGTGCTGCAGCGGACCGCACCGGTCATGCTTTACTGCATGCTCTGTATCAGGGCAATCTGAAAGGCGGCACGACCTTCCTGAATGAATGGTATGCCGTGGATCTGGTGAAAAATTCCAAGGGCCAGGTCGCCGGTGTGATCGCTATTGATATCGAATCCGGTGAAAATGTCTATGTCAAGGCCAAGGCAACGGTTCTGGCAACTGGCGGTGCGGGTCGTATCTATCAGTCCACCACCAATGCCCTGATCAACACGGGCGATGGCGTTGGCATGGCTATCCGTGCCGGCGTGCCAATGCAAGACATGGAAATGTGGCAGTTCCACCCCACCGGCATTGCTGGCGCGGGTGTGCTGGTTACAGAAGGTTGTCGCGGTGAAGGTGGCTACCTGATCAACAAGGATGGCGAACGTTTCATGGAGCGCTATGCTCCAAACGCCAAGGATCTTGCCGGTCGTGACGTTGTGGCACGTTCCATGGTATTGGAAATTCTGGAAGGCCGTGGTTGTGGTGAAGATGGCGATCATGTGTTCCTGAAGCTGGATCATCTGGGTGAAGAGACCCTGAATGCCAAGCTGCCAGGTATTCTGGAATTATCTCGCACGTTCGCACACGCTGACCCGGTGAAAGAACCGATCCCGGTGGTTCCTACCTGTCACTATATGATGGGGGGTATTCCTACCAATATCGGTGGTCAGGCACTGACTCTGGACGAGAGCGGCAATGATGTTGTTGTTGAGGGTTTGTACGCCGCCGGTGAGATAGCTTGCGTTTCTGTACACGGTGCCAACCGTCTGGGTGGTAACTCGCTGCTGGATCTGGTGGTGTTTGGCCGTGCCGTTGGCTTGCAGGTTGAACAAAGCTTCCGTGACGGATTTGAGTCTGCAGAAGCTTCCGAAGCCGATGTTGAAGCTGCCATGGCGCGTCTGAACCGACTGAATAACTCCAGCGGTGGGGAGAGTGTTGCCGACGTTCGTGCGGATCTGCAAAAAACCATGCAACTGTACTTTGGCGTATTCCGCGAAGGTCCAAGCATGGAAAAAGGTCTGGCGATGCTGGATGAACTCGGTGTGCGTCTTAAAAACACCGTTCTGGATGATAAGAGCGGTGCGTTTAACACGGCCCGTATCGAGGCTCTGGAGCTGGATAACCTGTTCGAAACTGCCTATGCAACAGCGGTTGCGGCGATTGAACGTAAGGAATCCCGTGGTGCACATGCCCGTAACGACTTCACTGAGCGTGATGACGAAAACTGGTTGTGTCACTCTGTATACTTCCCGCAAACCAAGACCATTGGCAAGCGCGCAGTGAACTTCGCTCCCAAGACTATGGAAGCGTTCCCACCGAAAATCCGTACCTATTAATGGGAGGTATGCAATGCTGGTAAGTATCTATCGCTACAACCCAGAAAAGGATTCTGCGCCCTACATGCAGGATTACGACATTACTGTCCCTGGTGGCAAGGATGTCATGGTTCTGGACGTTCTGGCTCTGGTGAAAGAGCAGGACTCGAGCATGGCTTATCGCCGCTCTTGTCGCGAAGGTGTTTGTGGCTCTGATGGCATGAACATTAACGGCAAGAATGGTCTGGCCTGTATTACGCCGATTTCTGAAGCGACCAAAGGCAAGATGGATAAGTTGGTATTACGCCCACTGCCCGGTATGCCGGTCATTCGTGATCTTGTTATTGATATGACAATGTTCTACACCCAGTATGAGCGCATCAAGCCGTTCTTGCTGAACAACAAGCCTGCGCCTGCAATCGAGCGGCTGCAGTCTCCGGAAGAGCGCGAGAAGCTGGATGGTTTGTACGAGTGTATTTTGTGTGCCTGCTGTTCAACGGCTTGTCCGTCGTTCTGGTGGAATCCTGATAAATTCGTTGGCCCGTCTGGTCTGTTGCAGGCATACCGCTTTTTGGCGGATAGCCGTGATACCGCAACAACAGAGCGTCTGAATGATCTTTCTGATCCATTCAGTGTGTTCCGTTGTCGCGGTATTATGAATTGTGTCAACGTATGTCCAAAAGGTCTTAACCCGACCCGCGCAATTGGTCATATTCGCAACATGCTGTTGAGCCAGCAGGTTTAAACGGCAACTGGCCGGCATTCCGTAATCTGTGGAATGCCGGTTAGACGTAAGTGGGCTGGACACACAGCCCGTTTTCGTGAAAAATTTTTGAAAATCACGCCCACAAAGCGCGGTTTTACGAAACTAATAATGTAATTGAGGGACCAGGGTATTCCTGCTTCACCTCAGAGGCCTTGCGACATATCAGTCGGCCCTCTAACTCGCCTGGCAGTGCTAGAGTTGGTGCAAAATACTCTGTTGGTGATCGTCCTCAATGTTTACAGGAACAGGGTGATCGTACATGCACGAGCAAACAATGGAGCAGCTATGGAGCACCTCCCAGTTAGCGGGTGGTAACGTTGCTTACATAGAAGAGCTCTATGAAGCCTATCTTAAGGATCCTGGTGAGGTACCTGAAGAGTGGCGTAATTATTTTGATCAACTCCCAAGAGCCGACGAAAGCGTCACCGTCGACACACCCCACAAACCGGTTCGTGAGCAGTTTTTGCTCATTTCGAAAAATCAGCATCGCAACCGCCCGGTATCACAGGGCAGTGTCAGTACCGAGCACGAGCGCAAGCAGGTTCAGGTGCTGCAGCTGATTAACGCCTACCGTGGACGTGGCCATCAGCATGCTGCTCTGGATCCCCTGGGCCTGATGGAGCGTCAGAGCGTTCCTGACCTGGACTTACACTTCCATGGCTTGTCGAAGGCTGATCTGGATACCCGCTTCCAGTCTGGTTCCCTGTTTATTGGCCAGGACGAAGCAACGCTGAAAGAAATTGTTGATGCGCTTGAGGCTACTTATTGTGGCACCGTCGGTTCCGAATTCATGCACATCGTCAATACCGCAGAGCAACGCTGGTTTCAGCAACGTCTGGAAAGCGCACGCTCGCATCCCAAATACAGTAAAGAAGTCAAACTGCATTTGCTGGAGCGACTGACTGCGGCTGAAGGTCTGGAAAAATATCTGGGTTCTCGTTATCCCGGTGTTAAACGTTTTGGTCTTGAAGGTGGAGAGTCACTGATTCCCTTGATGGATGAACTGATTCAGCGCTTTGGCTCTTATGGTGCCAAGGAAATTGTTATCGGCATGGCGCACCGTGGTCGTCTGAATACCCTGATCAACACCTTGGGTAAAAAGACGTCCGACCTGTTCAACGAATTTGAAGGCAAGTCTGAATACCAGTCCCATGGCGACGTCAAATACCACCAGGGTTTCTCTTCCAACGTGATGACCTCTGGCGGTGAAGTACACCTGGCACTGGCGTTTAACCCATCTCACCTGGAAATTGTATCCCCAGTAGTCGAGGGATCGGTACGTGCTCGCCAGGATCGTCGTGGAGACACGGTGGGTGAACTGGTTGTTCCTATATCAATGCATGGTGATGCCGCATTTGCGGGTCAGGGTGTTGTTATGGAAACCTTCCAGTTGTCCCAGACTCGGGCCTACAAGACTGGCGGTACCATTCATATCGTCATCAACAACCAGGTGGGCTTTACGACCTCCAAGCGTGAGGATGTGCGTTCTACGGAATATTGCACCGACGTTGCCAAGGTGATTGAAGCACCGATTCTGCATGTGAATGGTGATGATCCGGAAGCGGTCTTGTTTGCCGCCCAAATTGCTGCAGATTATCGCCGGGAATTCAAGAAAGACGTGGTTATTGACCTGGTTTGTTATCGTCGCCGTGGTCATAACGAAGCGGATGAGCCTTCCGGTACCCAGCCGATCATGTACGCACAGATCAAGAAGCAGAAAACCACCCGCGAACTGTATGCGGCGAAGTTGATTGCTGATGCAGTGATTAGCGCTGAAGGTGTGAAAGATCTGGAAGAGGAATACCGCAAGGCGCTTGATGAAGGGCGCCACGTGGTCAAAAGTCTCGTCAAGGAGCCAAACAAGGAGCTGTTCGTCGACTGGACGCCATATCTGGGTCATGAGTGGACTGCCGATGCCGACACCAGCTTTGATCTCCAGGCATTGCAGGAGCTTTCCAATAAGTTGCTGGAAGTACCGGAAGGCTTTGCGGTTCAGCGTCAGGTTGGCAAGATACTGGAAGACCGTGGCCGTATGGGAGCTGGTGCATCCCCGATTAACTGGGGTTACGCTGAAACTATGGCGTATGCAACCCTGTTGAAAGAAGGTTACCCGGTTCGTATCACCGGCCAGGATGTGGGTCGAGGCACGTTCTCCCACCGTCATGCTGTGTTGCATAACCAGAAAGACGCCAGCCGTTACGTTCCTCTATGTCATGTCAGTGAGAATCAGCCAGCATTCGATCTCTATGATTCGTTGTTGTCTGAAGAAGCTGTACTGGCCTTTGAATACGGTTATTCAACTACGACCCCTGGCGGTCTGGTCGTTTGGGAAGCTCAGTTTGGTGATTTCGCCAACGGCGCTCAGGTGGTATTTGACCAGTTTATTTCCAGTGGCGAACACAAGTGGGGCCGCCTGTGTGGTCTGACCATGCTGTTGCCACATGGCTACGAAGGACAAGGCCCTGAGCACTCGTCAGCGCGGCTGGAACGTTACCTGCAATTGTGTGCCGAGCATAACGTCCAGATCTGTGTACCTTCCACGCCAGCACAGGTTTACCACATGCTGCGTCGTCAGGTAATTCGTCCGGTGCGTAAACCGCTGGTGGTGATGTCTCCGAAGAGTCTGCTGCGCCATAAACTGGCAACCAGTACGTTGGAAGAACTGGCCGAAGGTCGTTTCCAAACGGTGATCAATGAGATTGACGAGTTGGAAACACAGGCTGTACGTCGTGTGCTGCTGTGTTCAGGCAAGGTCTACTACGATTTGCTGGAACGTCGTCGTGCTGAAGAAATCAACGATATTGCGATCGTCCGTATTGAACAGCTGTATCCGTTCCCTCATGACGATCTGGAAGAAGTTCTGGCTCCGTATACCAATATGGAAGAGATCTTCTGGGTCCAGGAAGAACCTAAAAACATGGGTGCCTGGTACAACAGCCAGCATTACATGCAACGTGCCATTAATAACCTGAAGCCGGGAATGACACTGAACTACGCGGGACGTGCTGCATCTGCTTCACCAGCCGCTGGCTATATGGCGCTGCACCTTGCGCAGCTTGAACAATACATTAGTGAAGCTCTGGATCTTCAGGGCTAATCGCAGGAATCCTTAAGGAAAAAATAATGAGCATCGAAATCAAGGCACCCACTTTTCCTGAATCAGTTGCCGATGGCACGGTAGCAACCTGGCATAAACAGCCAGGCGAGGCTGTTGAGCGTGATGAGCTGCTGGTTGATATCGAGACCGATAAAGTGGTTCTGGAAGTCGTCGCTCCAGCGAATGGCACACTCAAGGAAGTCTTCAAGGGTGAAGGCGAAGTGGTACTGAGCGATGAAGTTCTGGCCATTTTTGTTGAAGGTGATGTTGCAGCAACGGCTCCTGCGGCAGCCGCGCCAGCGGAGACTGCAGCTGCAGCCGCGGCTGGTGATCTGATCATGAGCCCGGCGGCTCGCAAGATTGCAGAAGAAAACGGCGTGGCTGGTGCGGATATCAAGGCGACGGGCAAAGATGGCCGTGTCACCAAGGAAGACGTTGTTAATCACCTGAAAACCGGTACTGCCAAGCCAGCGGCAGCTGCTCCGGTTGCTGCAGCACCTGTTGCAGCACCTGTTGCGGGTGAGCGTATTGAAAAACGCGTTCCAATGACCCGTTTGCGTGCGACTATCGCCAAGCGTCTGGTTGAAGCGCAGCAAAATGCAGCCATGCTGACGACGTACAACGAAGTCAACATGAAGCCGGTGATGGAACTGCGCAAGATGTATAAAGACCAGTTCGAGAAAGTACACGGCCAGAAGCTTGGCTTTATGTCTTTCTTCGTCAAGGCGGCTACAGAAGCGCTGAAACGCTTCCCTGCTGTTAATGCGTCTCTTGATGGCAATGATATGGTTTATCACGGCTATCAGGATATCGGCGTAGCCGTATCAACAGAACGGGGCCTGGTTGTGCCGGTACTGCGTGATACTGACAGCATGGGTCTGGCAGAAATTGAGGGCACTATCGGTGACTTCGCCAAGCGTGGCCGTGACGGCAAACTGGGTATGGATGACATGCAGGGTGGCACCTTCACCATCACCAACGGTGGTGTGTTTGGTTCCCTGATGTCCACTCCGATCCTGAACCCGCCGCAAACTGCGATTATGGGTATGCACAAGATTCAGGATCGCCCGATGGCGGTTAATGGCCAGGTTGAAATCCTGCCCATGATGTATCTGGCGCTGTCTTATGACCACCGCATGATTGATGGTAAGGAAGCGGTTCAGTTCCTGGTAACCATCAAGAACCTGCTGGAAGACCCTGCACGTATGCTGCTGGACGTATAATCGACAAATTAAGGATTTGTAATGAGCAAGAAATTTGATGTAGTCGTAGTTGGTGGTGGTCCTGGCGGTTATGTGGCTGCCATTCGTTGCGCTCAGCTGGGTCTGAAGACGGCTTGTATTGACAAGTGGTTGAGCAAAGACGGTAAAGGCGTATTTGGTGGTACCTGTCTGAACGTGGGTTGTATCCCATCGAAAGCGTTGCTGGACACGTCACATAAATATGAAGAAGCCAAACACGATTTTGATCTGCATGGTATCAGCACCGGTGAAGTGTCTATCGACATCGCCACCATGCTGGCGCGCAAGGATCAGATCGTTAAAAACCTGACCATGGGTGTTGCCGGATTGTTCAAGGCCAATGGTGTGACAGGTCTGGAAGGCACGGGCAAAGTGCTGGCTGGCAAAAAAGTGGAATTCACTCCTCATAGTGGTGAAGCCGAACTGATTGAAGCCGAACATATCATCATCGCCACCGGTTCTGTTCCTGTGAACATTCCGCCAACGCCATTGACCGACGATATTATTGTTGATTCAACCGGTGCGCTGGAATTCAAGAACGTTCCTGCGCGTCTGGGTGTGATCGGCGCTGGTGTTATTGGCCTGGAACTGGGTTCAGTATGGGGCCGTCTGGGCGCCAAGGTGACCGTTCTGGAAGCACAGGACAAGTTCTTGCACGTGGCTGACCAGGCCGTCGCCAAGGAAGCGCAGAAACTGTTCACCAAGCAGGGTATGGACATTCGTCTGGGTGCCCGTGTGACCGGTTCTGAGATAAAAGACGGTGCTGTTACCGTCACCTTCCAGGAAGGTGGCGAAGAAAAGACCGAAACTTTCGACAAGCTGATTGTTGCGGTTGGTCGCAAGCCATACACCGACGGTCTGCTGTCTGGTGACAGTGGTGTGAATCTGGATGAGCGCGGCTTTATTCACGTTGATGAAGCCTGTAAAACCGATGCTCCAGGAATCTGGGCCGTCGGTGACGTGGTGCGTGGCCCAATGCTGGCGCACAAGGCCTCTGAAGAAGGTGTTATGGTGGCCGAGCGTATCCATGGCCACAAAGCTCAGGTGAACTACGACGTGATACCTTCCGTTATCTATACCAGCCCAGAAATTGCCTGGGTTGGCAAGACGGAAGAACAGGTCAAGGCCGAAGGCGAACCGTACAACGTGGGCATGTTCCCGTTTGCTGCCAATGGTCGGGCCATGGCAGGGAATCAGACGGAAGGTTTCGTCAAAATGATCGCTCACGCTGAAACAGACCGTATTCTGGGTGCCAGCGTGATTGGCCCCAATGCCGGTGATCTGTGTCAGCAGGTGGTTGTGGCGATGGAATTCGGTTCCAGTGCTGAAGATATCGGCATGATGGTGTTTGCGCACCCAACCGTATCTGAAGCAGTTCATGAGGCTGCACTGGCTGTGAACAATGCTGCGATTCATAAAGCGAATCGTCGCCCGAAGAAGTAATTCCGATGTAAAACATTGGCCCGGTTATCCGGGCCTTTGCTTATATTGCTGAACACTCGGCACTCCGTGCGCCACACAATGGCTGTTCAGTTAACACAGGCTGTCGGGCAACCCCCGACAAAGTAAAAGAAACAGGACGAAAGCGATGAACCTTCACGAATATCAGGGTAAACAGCTTTTTGCTCAGTACGGTCTGCCAGTTTCAAAAGGTGTGGCAGCCAAAACAGCAGAAGAAGCAGCAGCTGCAGCTGACGAAATCGGTGGCGACCGTTGGGTAGTCAAAGCACAGGTCCATGCTGGTGGTCGCGGTAAGGCTGGTGGTGTGAAACTGGTTTCTTCCAAAGAAGAAATCAAAGCGTTTGCTGACCAGTGGCTGGGTAAAAACCTGGTGACTTACCAGACAGACGAAAATGGTCAGCCGGTTAGCTGCATTCTGGTTGAAACCTGTACCGATATTGCTCAGGAGCTGTATCTGGGAGCGGTTGTTGACCGTTCAACCCGCCGCATTGTTTTCATGGCATCGACCGAAGGTGGTGTGGAAATCGAGAAGGTTGCAGAAGAAACGCCAGAAAAGATCCTGAAAGCAACAATTGATCCTCTCGTTGGTGCACAGCCATACCAGGGTCGTGAGCTGGCGTTCAAATTGGGCCTGCAAGGCGACCAGATCAAGCAGTTCACCAAAATCTTCCTGGGTCTGGCGCAGCTGTTTGCTGACAAAGATCTGGCACTGCTGGAAGTGAACCCGCTGGTTATCACGTCTGAAGGCAATCTGCACTGTCTGGATGCCAAGCTGAACATCGACAGCAACGCAGTATACCGTCACAAGGATCTGCAAGAAATGCACGATCCATCCCAGGAAGATGAGCGCGAAGCGCACGCTGCCAAGTGGGAACTGAACTACGTCGCCCTGGATGGTGACATCGGTTGTATGGTTAACGGCGCTGGCCTGGCCATGGGTACCATGGACATCGTCAAACTGCACGGCGGCAACCCTGCCAACTTCCTGGACGTGGGCGGCGGTGCTACCAAGGAACGTGTTGTTGAAGCGTTCAAGATCATCTTGTCTGATGATTCCGTTAAAGCGGTATTCATCAACATCTTCGGCGGTATTGTGCGTTGTGACATGATTGCTGAAGGCGTTATCGGTGCAGTCAAGGAAGTCGGCGTGCAAGTACCTGTCGTTGTGCGTCTGCAAGGTAACAATGCAGAGCTGGGTACCAAGGTTCTGTCTGAAAGTGGCCTGAACATTATTGCTGACACCGATCTGACTGGCGCAGCACAGAAAGTTGTTGCCGCAGCAGCTGGCAAATAAGGGGTAATCATGAGCGTTTTAATCAACAAAGATACTAAAGTTATTTGTCAGGGTTTTACGGGTGCTCAAGGTACCTTTCACTCTGAACAGGCAATTGCATACGGCACCAAGATGGTCGGTGGTGTTACTCCAGGCAAGGGTGGTCAGACTCACCTGGGCCTGCCGGTATTCAACACGGTTGCTGAAGCGGTTGAAACGACGGGTGCAGAAGCCTCTGTTATCTACGTTCCAGCACCTTTTTGTAAGGATTCGATCCTGGAAGCCGCTAACGCTGGCATCAAGCTGATCGTATGTATCACCGAAGGCATTCCTACCCTGGACATGCTGGATGCCAAAGTTAAGTGTGACGAGCTGGGCGTTCGCCTGATCGGCCCTAACTGCCCAGGTGTGATTACTCCTGGAGAGTGCAAGATCGGCATCATGCCAGGTCACATCCACCTGCCAGGTAAAGTCGGCATCGTTTCTCGTTCAGGCACCCTGACGTACGAAGCGGTCAAGCAGACGACAGACTACGGTTTCGGCCAGTCTACCTGTGTTGGTATTGGTGGTGACCCAATTCCGGGTACCAACTTCATCGACGTACTGGAATTGTTCCAGAACGATCCACAAACTGAAGCCATCGTGATGATTGGTGAGATCGGTGGTACTGCTGAAGAAGAAGCCGCAGCCTACATCAAGGCTAACGTTACCAAGCCGGTAGTGTCCTACATCGCGGGTGTTACTGCTCCTGCAGGCAAGCGTATGGGTCACGCTGGTGCGATCATCTCTGGCGGTAAAGGTACTGCAGACGAGAAGTTCGCAGCGTTGCAAGACGCTGGTGTAACCACCGTTCGCAGCCTGGCTGATATCGGTAAAGCACTGAAGGAAAAGACTGGCTGGTAAGTTGTTACCTCCGGTTTCCTGAAAAACCCGCTTCGGCGTAATGCTGTTCACTTAAGTGGAGCAGCATTACGATCAACCGGATAGCGGGTTTTGCTCATCTTCACCGTTCGGGGACTTCCTGGCCTCGAACGGCGTTCCAAAAACAGTCCACCAATCCCCGATCTCAGTTCCGATAACCGCCTGCCAGCCCCTG
>NZ_JBBKTX010000023.1:0-80083 GCF_044962685.1 Oceanobacter antarcticus | reverse complement strand
GTTTATAACAATGATCCGAAACCCTTTGTGTGGCAAAAAACTGCTGACCAGATCATCGAGTCCATTGCTCGATTATCAGATAAGATAAATACCAAGTGAACTTTTGTTAAGGGACACTAGGAGCCAGTTGGCATGATGCCGCTTGCTGTTTTTGCTGTTCTTGATTGCCACTATCTGGCCGCACTTCTGAGTGGCGGCCGCTCCTTTCCCAAGCAATAGGTCAGCGAATGACAAGGCATCGGCAATATGGATGCCTTTTATTAGTACAAACGATTTTTTGGATGCTTCGGGGCGGTATATCGTGATTTTCAAGATATACAGCCCGTTCTTCGGTGAAACCACCGTAACGATAAGAACAATAAACGGAGCGTCTAATGAACAAACCCTATCCAAATACCCATGTTGGTCGTGTGGCGCTGATTACCGGTGCTGCCGGAGCCTTGGGGTCTCACTTTGCCCGTCGACTGGCGGAATCCGGTTGTGATCTGGCCTTGACCGATCTGACCATGCCGCAAGCGACAATCGAGTCACTGGCTGATACCGGTGTGCGCATATACGCCGATGCTGTCGATCTGGCCGATGCCGATGCCGTGGCCCGTTTTGCTGATGACGTGCTGGGTCATTTTGGCCAGTGCGACATTCTGGTTAACAACGCCGCCTATATGCCACTGATTCCGTTTGATGCGCTGACGCTGGATGAATTCCGCCGCTTTGAAGCCATCAATGTTGAGTCGGCGCTGGTGTTTGCCCAGAAGTTGTCTCCTAAGATGAAAGAGCGCCAGTACGGTCGTATCGTCCAGATCGGCTCGTCCACCACGGGTGATCCACGTCCGGGTTTTGCCGGATATATCACTACCAAAATGGCCGGTATCGGTTTGGTGCGTGCTCTGGCTGCTGAGTTTGGTAGCAGTGGCATCACCGTGAATGCTATCCATCCTGGCCTGACAGCGACCGAAAGCTCCCGCAAGCACCTGCCTCCGGCGCTGTTCGATGCCGTGAAAGAGCTGCAGCTGATCAAGCGCACCGAAGTGCCAGAAGATCTGGTCGGTGTACTGGCTTTTCTGACCTCCGAGGAGGCCGGTTTTATCACTGGGCAAGCTCTGAATGTGGACGGTGGTACCCAGTTCTAGGAACGCCTAATAACGAATTCCGTTCTGACACTCGACCGGGGTCTGTGTTGCTGTCAATTGATCGTTGACAGTGCTGCCGGCTCCCCATCTTTTTCGCCTTTTGATGGGGGCCGGATTTTTCCGGATCAGTGACAACGAATAGATCTGACAACAATAACAACAGCAACAACAGGACTGTCTATGTCGATTGCAACCTTGTTCAAGTCACCTCTGCTGTCTGGCGTTGGCCTGATGCTGGGGGCCGGGCTGGTGATTGCCAGCGTGGCCAGCCAGTCTCCGGTTGATGCTTTACGTGAAGCGGATACCCGTCCGGCATTGGAAGCCGCACATGCTTCTCATGCCGCCATGTTGGCGGTGGCCCAGGCAGGTCAGCGTCTGGTGTCGGTGGGGGAGCATGGACTGATTCTGTTCTCCGAAGATCAAGGCCAGACTTGGCAGCAGGCCAAGGTGCCAGTGAGTGTGACCCTGACAGCGGTCTCTTTTGCCAATGCCCTGCAGGGTTGGGCGGCGGGTCACTATGGGTTGATTCTGCATACCGAGGATGGCGGGCAGAGCTGGACGGTACAAATGGACGGCCAGCGTGCCGCCAATCTGGTGCTGAAAGAAGCCGAAGTCCGAGCCGAAGGCACGGATGATCGTCAACTCAAACGGGCATTGTTCAGTGCCAAGCGTCTGGTCGCCGATGGACCGGACAAACCTTTCCTTGATATTCATTTTCGTAATGCCCGCGAAGGCCTGGCGGTGGGTGCTTATGGCCTGATTCTGGCGACCGTCGACGGTGGCAACCGCTGGATGCCATTAAATTACAACATGGCCAACTCTGGTGAACGTCACCTGTACAGCATTGCCGAGGCCAATGGCTACCTTTACATCGCGGGTGAAGAAGGTCTGCTGTTTCGTAGTCAGCCAGGTAATGACTGGCACTTTGATCGTCTGAAGACACCGTACGACGGCAGTTTTTTCACCCTGAGTGCCGCTGGCGAACAGTTGGTCGCTGCCGGGTTGAAGGGCAATGCGTTCCGTTCACTGGATGGCGGGGACAGCTGGCAAACTCTGGATCTGCCTTCTGATGCCTCTGTGGTTGACAGTATTCTGGGTGCCAACGGCGATCTTCTACTGGTGAATCAGGCCGGACAGTTACTGCAGGGCAATGTAGCTACTGCGGCTGTCCGGGTGTTGCCATCCCAGCCGGTGGCTGCGCCAACCGCTGTACTCCGCACTGGCCAAAACTCCCTGTTACTGAGTGGCCTTCGTGGTCTGGCTCAGGTCTTGGTTCCATCTGTTCAGGTATTGAGTAACTGACATGCATACTCCGGATAATAATCTCAACCTGGCCCCTGTTGGTCTGGATCAATTTGACAAGCAGTCGGGCAATGCGCTGGAGCGCCTGCTGTTTAATAACCGTTTGGCCATTATCGTTCTGTGTGTTGTGGTCACGGCTTTGCTGGGTTGGCAGGCGAGCCATTTGAGCCTGAACGCCAGCTATGAAAAAACCATTCCGACCTCGCATCCCTACATTGCCAATTTTCTGGAAAAACAGGACGACCTGAAAGGTCTGGGTAATTCGGTGCGTATTGCGGTGGCTAATACCAGCGGTTCCATTTACGACGCTGATTATATGGCAACGCTGCAGCAAATCAGTGACGAAGTGTTTCTGCTGCCGGGGGTTGACCGTACTGGCATGAAGTCGCTGTGGACACCTAACACCCGCTGGATTGGAGTTACCGAAGAAGGCCTGGAAGGCGGCCCGGTGATTCCTGATGGTTATAACGGCTCTGCTGCCAGCCTGGCGCAACTGGAAGCCAATATTGCCCGCTCAGGTGAAGTCGGGCAGCTGGTGGCACTGGACGCTACGGCGTCTGCGATTTATGTACCGTTGCTGGCGCAGTTGCCAGATGGCTCTACTCTGGATTACGAAGTCTTTTCCAAACAGTTGGAAGACATTCGCAGCCGTTACGAACACGGCAATATCCAGCTGCATATCACCGGCTTTGCCAAGATCATGGGTGACCTGATCGATGGTCTGTACGAAGTACTGACCTTTTTCCTGATCTCGATCGCGATCGTGACCAGTATTGTGTATCTGTACACCCGCTGTTTTGTATCGACCAAACTGGTGGTGACCAGCTCGCTGATCGCCGTGGTATGGCAGCTGGGGCTGATTTCTGCCCTGGGCTACAGCCTTGATCCGTACTCGATGCTGGTGCCATTTCTGGTGTTTGCCATTGGCATGAGCCATGGCGCCCAGAAAATGAACGGCATCATGCAGGACATTGGTCGTGGCGCTCACAAATACGTGGCGGCCCGCTACACTTTCCGGCGTCTGTTTATGGCAGGTCTGACCGCCTTGCTGGCAGATGCAGTGGGTTTTGCGGTATTGCTGGTGATCGACATCAAGGTGATTCAGGAACTGGCGATTGCCGCTTCTCTGGGGGTTGGTGTATTGATTTTCACCAACCTGATTCTGTTGCCGATCCTGCTGTCTTATACCGGCGTCAGTGCCAAGGCGGCCAAGCGCAGTCTACGGGCAGAAGAATCGGAAGAGAAATCCCGCTTGTGGGCGTTCCTGGATCTGTTTACCCGGCGTGGCCCTGCCATTGCCGGAATTGCCGTCATGACCGTGATCGGCGGACTGGGTTACTGGGGTTCTACCCATCTGAAAATTGGTGACCTGGATCCGGGCGCGCCGGAGTTACGTCAGGATTCCCGTTACAACCAGGACGTTGCTTTTATGTCCGATCACTTTGGTGCCTCCAGCGATGTATTTGCCATCATGGTGGAAACCGATGGACAAGCCGGTTGCGCCAACTATGAAGCCCTGCGTCGGGTGGATGCCCTGGAGTGGCAACTGCGCCAGTTACCGGGTGTGGTGACTACCAATTCGATGGCCTTGTTAAACCGTCAGGTACTGACTGGACTGAATGAGGGTAATCCGAAGTGGTTTGAGCTGATCAAGAACCAGTCGATGCTTAATTTTGTCACCGCTTCGGCCCCTCGCGGCCTCTATAACGATGCCTGTAGTCTGCTGACCTTGTACGTTTATCTGGCCGATCACAAGGCCGACACCCTGACCCGTATCGTTGAGCACGTCGAAGGGTTTGCCGCTGTGAATAACACCGATCAGGTGCGTTTCAAGCTGGCGGCTGGCAGTGCCGGTATCGAAGCGGCCACCAATATCGTCGTCAAGGACGCTTGGCGAGACATGCTGTTTATGGTTTACGGCGCGGTGATTCTGTTGTGCTTTATCACTTTCCGCTCCTGGCGTGCCGTGGTGGTGGCGATCTTGCCGCTGGTATTGACCTCGCTGCTGGCGGAAGCCCTGATGGTGGCACTGGGAATGGGCGTGAAAGTGGCAACCCTGCCGGTGATTGCACTGGGTGTTGGCATCGGTGTCGACTACGCACTTTATATTCTCTCGGTCACGCTGACCCGCATGGAGCAGGGTGAAAGCCTCTCGGATGCTTACCAGCATGCACTGGCTTTCACTGGCAAGGTGGTTCTGATGACGGGCATGACTTTGGCCGCCGGTGTTTCCACCTGGGTATTCTCGGTGATCAAGTTTCAGGCTGATATGGGCATCCTGCTGGCCTTTATGTTCCTCTGGAACATGGTCGGCGCCATGGTGCTGTTACCCGCGCTGGGACATTTTCTGTTGCGCAGCAAAACCAAAACCCAGAACCCGGGCAGTCAGCCGCTGTCTGGCGACAAATCGCGTCCTGTCAACGTTACTCAGGGAGTCTAATTCATGCCACGTATCCCTTATCACGCCGATGTGGATCTGGAGGGCACTGACCTGATCCAGACCATCCGCCAGAAGCGCGGCGGCCAGCTGTTACACATAGACCGTATGTTGATGCACAGCCAACCGCTGATTCAGGGCTGGGCGGCTTTTCTGGGCGCGGTGCGTAACGATCTTCAGCTCAACGCTAAATACCGCGAGCTGGCCATTTTGGTGGTTTCGGCACGTAACCAGACCGGTTACGAATTGCATCATCACCTTAAACCATTTCTGGCTGCCGGTGGCTCCCAGAGCCAGTACGACGCCCTGACCAATCTGGCACATGCGCGTGCTAGCAGCGTGCTGTTTGACCCGACGGAACGGGCCGTGATCAACCTGGCAATGGAGCTCACCGACAGTCCCAACGCCACCGACGATTGCCTGCAAGCGGCACGTGCGGCGCTGGGCAGCGACCAGCAAGCCGTCGAGCTGGTGGCCTTGATCGGTGCCTATAACATGGTCAGCCGGGTGATCAATACGCTCGATATTCAGGTTGAGGATCAGCGCTGAACAACACCGGGTTCGGTGCATAAGCACACCACAAATACCCACATCGCGACGGACGTCCGACGCGATAAAAAAACACTCATCTGGCGTCTGGCATTCGGCGTCTGACGAAAAAACAACCATCGTTAGTGAGGAATACTCATGATTCAGTACATCAAAAAAGGCCAGTCAGCCGCCGACAAGGCCGATATGAACACCCAGGTGCGTGGCATCGTTGAAGGTATTCTGGCGGCAATCGAAACCCGTGGTGACGAGGCCGTTCGTGAGTACTCCGAAAAATTCGACAAATGGTCGCCAGAGTCTTTCCGTCTGTCCGACGAACAGATCCAGGCGGCTGTGGCTGCCATACCGGCCAACGTGATTGAAGACATCAAGTTTGCCCAGGCGCAGATCCGTCGTTTTGCCCAGATCCAGAAGAGCACCATGCACGACGTAGAAATCGAAACCTTGCCAGGGGTGGTGCTGGGTCACAAGAACATCCCGGTGAACTCCGTGGGTTGTTACATTCCCGGCGGCAAATACCCACTGATCGCCTCGGCACACATGTCGGTACTGACCGCCAAAGTTGCCGGTGTGAAACGTGTTATCGCCTGTGCGCCGCCGTTTAACGGTGCTCCTTGCCCAGAGATTGTTGCTGCCATGCACATGGCCGGTGCTGATGAAATCTACTGCTTCGGTGGTGTTCAGGCCGTTGCCGCAATGGCGATTGGTACCGAAACCATTCCTGCCGTCGATATGATTGTTGGCCCAGGTAACGCCTTTGTTGCTGAAGCCAAGCGTCAGCTGTTCGGTCGAGTCGGTATCGATCTGTTTGCTGGCCCGACCGAAACCATGGTGATCTGTGACGATACCGTTGATGCCGAACTGGTAGCGGTTGACCTGCTGGGTCAGGCTGAACACGGCCCGACCTCTCCTGCATTCTGTGTCACGACCAGCAAAAAAATTGCTGAAGAACTGCCTGCCGCCATCGAGAAAGTGCTGGAGCGTCTGGAAACTCGCGACGTCGCCCGTGCTTCCTGGGAAAACTTCGGCGAAATCATCCTGTGTGATACCGAAGAGGAAATGCTGCAAGAATCCGAGCGTTTGTGTTCCGAGCACGTACAGGTAATGACCAAGGATCCAGACTGGTTCCTTGAACGCATGACCAACTACGGTGGTTTGTTCCTGGGCGACCGTACCAACGTCGCTTACGGCGACAAGGTGATTGGTACCAACCACACCCTGCCAACCCAGGGCGCTGGCCGTTACACCGGTGGTCTGTGGGTCGGCAAGTTCATCAAAACGCACACCTATCAGCGGGTATTGACGGATGAAGCCTCCGTGATGGTGGGTGAATATTGCTCACGTCTTTGTAATGCCGAGCACATGATGGGTCACAAGGAACAGGCAGACATTCGTGTGCGTCGCCTGGGCAAGCAGTAATGGCCACTGCCGCGTCTGTGATCAAGGCGCTTTATGGCACCGAAATGCAAGGTAAGGTCGCGGTTGTAACCGGTGGTAGTGGCGGCCTGGGTGCCGCCACTTGCCAGCGCCTGGCAGAAGCGGGCGCTTGTGTTGTGGTGGGCTATAACAGCTCACAACAACCGGCGGAAGAGCTGGCGGAACAGTTACCTGTGCTGCCAGCCCACACCCTGGATATTCCTCACTGTGCGCTGGCCGCACCGGTGACGGACTCCAGCGCCATGAAGGTGTTGGCTGAGCAGGTACGTGAGCGGTATGGCCGTTGTGATCTGCTGGTGAACTGTGCCGGTACCACCCGTTATTGCCCGCATGATGATCTCGATGGTTTGGATGATGAACTTATTGACCGGATTCTGGCGACCAATGTACGTGGCCCGTTTGCGGCGACCCGTGCTTTCAAAACCTTGCTGCAGGAAAGTGGTGCCGGCCTGGTGGTGAATATTTCTTCCATCGCGGCGGTAACAGCGATGGGCAGCAACGTCATCTACTGCGCTTCCAAGGCAGCGGTCGACAACATGACCAAATCGCTGGCGCGGGCATTAGCTCCTGGCATTCGCGTGGTGTCGGTGTCACCGGGGCTGGCAGATACGGATTTTGTCAAGCAGATGGATCAGAGCTGGCGCGATGAGCAGTGCGAACGCACTCCGCTCAAACGCCTGGCCGCGCCAGAAGAAGTGGCAGATGCCGTGATTGCAGCAGCCAGCTTTATGACCTTTACCACCGGTGTTGTATTGCCGGTGGATGGCGGACGACCGCTGAGTTGATGACTGATTGGCTGGACGTCTGAGGTCTGAGGTCTGACGCGTTGCGGGATGGCTGAATCTTTTGCTTCAGACGTCCGACGTCCAGCGTCCGACTGGTAACGCGCAGACCCAAATTAACGAGGACACCATGACGACTACGAATACCAACATCCCCGAAATCAAACCCGACCATCTGGGTATCAGCGTGCCGGATATGGAGGCCTCGCTGGCGTGGTATCAGCGGGTGCTGGGGTTTGAGCTGGAATTTCGGGTTTATCTCGACATTATTCCGGCGCATGTGGCGTTTATTCAGCGCGGTAACTTCCGTATCGAGCTGTTTCAGTTGGAGAACGCCCAACCGTTGCCAGATGAACGGCGGATGCCGAATACCGATTTGCAAACGCACGGCAACAAGCACATCTGTTTTGGTGTGCAGGATATGGACGAGATGCTGCAGCACCTGCAAGCGCAGGAAGCCGACATTGTGTTCACCAAGGTGATTCAGGGAACCCCCACCACCTTCCTGCGCGATAACAGCGGTAATCTGATCGAGATGATCCAGTTGCCGCATTTATGGAACCCGACTCCCAGCGTCGCAGGCTAATACCCGGCTGTGCCGCGCAATAAAGATAACATCTGGAGACACCTATGAAACTTGCCACCTTGAAAGATGGTAGCCGCGATGGCCGCCTGTTGCTGGTGAATCGGGAACTGACCCGAATGATTGAAGCGTCTGCTGCGCGCACCATGCAACAACTGATCGAAAACTGGGACGAACTGGCGCCTGAGCTGGAAGCCCAGAATCAGGAACTGAACAACCACGGCTGGGGTGGGGCAGAGGCCTTCCAACCTGTCCGTCTGATGGCACCGCTGCCGCGTTCTTACCAGTTTGTTGATGCGTCTTCCTTCCTGAATCACGGCAAAATCATGGAACAGGCTTACAACCTGGACGTTAAAAAAACACCGGGTATCCCGATTCTGGTGCAGCGTCAGGGTGACGACTTTATCAATGCCGTCGATGACTATGCTTTTACCACCGAAGACGACCAGTGTGACTTTGAAGGTGAAATCGCGGTTATTCTCAACGATGTCCCTGCGGGCGTGGGCAAGGACAATGCCGAATCCCACATCAAGCTGTTCACGTTGATCAACGACGTTTCCATGCGTGGCCACCTGTTTCGCGAATTACAAATGGGCTTCGGATTTATCAATGCCAAGCCTGCCACCACCTTTGCACCGGTAGCCTGTACTCTGGACGAACTGGGCGACAGCTACGCTAATGGCCGGGTCAATCTCGACTTGCACGTACAGCGTAATAACGAATGGTTTGGTAATCCTAACGGCCGTGAGATGGACTTCAGCTTTGCTGATCTGATCAGCCACTGGGCCTACAACCGTAACCTGCGGGCGGGCACTGTGCTGGGTACTGGTACTTTCTCCAACAAGGGTTTTCGTGAGGTTGGCTCCGCCTGTCTGGCAGAACGCCGGGCGATAGAAATGATCGATAATGGTCAATCGACCACGCCCTTTATCCAGTTTGATGAAAGCCTGCAATTCGAGATGTTTGCTAGCGATGGCAGCTCACTGTTTGGCAAGATCGACCAGACGTTTGTCAAAGGACACGATCATGCCAGCCGCAGCGACGTTGTAGCAGCGACGGAGCACAAGGTATGAAGGTAATGGTCACCGGCGGCAACGGTTTTGTTGGTCGCGTACTGGTCGAGCGATTGTTAGCGGACGGAACCGAAATCAACGGCGAGAAAATTACCGCCCTGACGGTTGCCGACATGAGCTGTGACGGCTTGCCGGACGATGCCCGCCTTACCTGTGTCGAGGGCAGTATTGCTGACCTGGGTGTACTGGAGCAAGCGGTGGCAGGGGAGCCAGAACTGGTCTTCCATCTGGCCAGCATTCCTGGTGGTGCTGCCGAGCGTCATTTTGAGCTGGGCCTGGATGTGAACCTGACCGCCACCGTGAATCTCTACGAAGCACTGCGCAAGTTCGAACAACCGGCTCGTATGGTGTTCACCAGCACGATTGCGGTGTATGGCTCACCCATGCCGGAGGTGATCAATGACGATACGCCATTGAAACCGCACATCAGCTACGGCTACCAGAAACTGGCGACCGAGATTTTGCTGCAAGACTACAGTCGTCGCGGATTTATTGACGGCCGGATTGTACGTCTCCCCGGAATAGTGGCGCGGCCACCGCAGCCATCCGGGCTGATGTCGGCGTATATGAGTGATATTTTCTGGAAATTGAAAGCCGGAGAACCCTTCACCTGCCCGGTCTCCGAGCAGGGCGTCTCCTGGTTTATGTCAGTACCTTGCTGTGTTGATAATCTGCTTCATGCTGCCAGTATTGCTGAAGCCGATATCAGGCCGCGTCGCGATTTTACTTTGCCGGTACTGCGACTGACGATGAAAGAACTGATTGCCGGTCTGGCCAAACGCTACGGTCAGGATCGCCTCGATCTGGTGACCTTTGCCCCCAACGCTGAGCTGGAAGCCGGATTTGCTACCCAGCCACCGCTGCAAGCCGAGGCTGCCCTGGCGATTGGTTATCAGCATGATGGGGATCTGGATACGCTGATTGATCGGGCTACACTGGCCGGATAAACACCACTGCTTGTCGCATCGCAGTGGCCAGCCTGACCCAGTGCTGCAAGGCATTGTCAGGCTGGCCAGGTTGAAATACGAGTGCCAGCGCGTTAAAAATGGAATGAATCATCATTTCAGCATGCATACCGTCATGAACGCGCCTGTTGTTCCACTGCACAGCCGTTGCCACAGAGATATTTCACTCGCGGACAACGCAGTAATAACACTGATTTTGGAAAAAAGAGTTGGCTGGAACGGCTACCACACCAGCATAAAAACGGCGTAAGCTTCGGCTCACACCAAAGTACCTGACTGATACACAAGGTTTTGCAGATAACTGGTGATAATAATTATTTCAGTGCCAGTTGGATAATACCCCGAAAACACCTGGCTCTGGCGAGACGTTTCTCCCGCTTGGAATACGGACGTTGATGACGGGACTGCACAGGTGATCGGTATGACAGCTTCAACCCCGCAAACCACCGCACGGCCAGAGCTGGCGTTTTACGGACTGGGTACGTTTTCCATTGCTGGCGCTCGGCCCTTTGCCGGGCTGGTAATGGCTGATCAGGTCATCGCCCTGGATGCACTGGCCGGTATGGCAGAATCACAGGGACTGCTATTGATCGGTAGTAGCGACCTGCTCGCACTGTTGCAACACTGGGCGGTTAACCTGGTGACCATCACGGTTATCGCCGAGCAGTTACGCGCATCCCATTGGCAACACCCTTTGCTGAAAGTGTGTCCGGTACCTTTGGCACTCTTGCAAATACACGCCCCGATAGAGCAACCCCGGCAATTCTTCTGCTCTGGTGCCAACTATCGCAAACACGTCATTGATCTGATCGTGGATCAGCACCGTGAAGAAGCCGTGCAAAACATGAATGAAGCCGAACGGCTGGCATTTGCCACTGCTTTTATGGATCGGCGAGTGCTCGGCGAACCCTACTTGTTCAGCAAGGTCAATTCCTCCATTAGCGGCCCCTATGACCCGATTGTGATCACCGCAGATGTGGAACAACCGGACTGGGAGCTGGAACTGGCGGTGGTGATCGGCAAGCAGGCTTATCAACTTACCGAAGACAATGCGATGGACGCTGTGGCGGGGTATACCCTGGTGAACGACATCACCAACCGCGAACTGATACATCGGTCTGACCTCAAAGCCATTGGCACCGACTGGCTCATGGGGAAATCACTGCCAACCTACTCGCCGATGGGGCCATTTCTGGTACCGGCCAACCATATTGATAATCCCCATGATCTGCGTATGACACTGAGGCTTAACGGTGACGTTATGCAAAACGAAACCAGCGCTGACATGATCTTCAATATTCCCCGCTTGCTGGTATACCTCAGCAGGCGCATCCGTTTATATCCTGGTGATATTCTGATTACCGGCTCGCCGGCAGGGAATGGCTCTCACTATCATCGCTTCCTCAAACCCGGCGATGTGGTGGAAAGCACCATTGAGGGGTTGGGGTTTCAGCGTAATAGCTGCATTGCCGGCTGATTGCCCAGGCAAGGGGTAAACAAAAGGGGTAAACAAGGGCTCCGTATATTTGCCAACGGAATTCAGACCCGTTGTCCCTGTGGTCAGGACGCCCGCAGTAGCAGCTCGTCACGGGCAGCGGTAATACGTACGAATTGCTCGGAACTGCCGCCAGCATCCGGGTGCATCTTCTGTGCAAGTTTGCGGTAGGCAGCCTTGATGTCTGCAGGCTTGAGTTTGCCAGCACCGGGTAATTCAAGCGCCTGGCGGTGCAGGCTGTCGTCGACCGGTTGCTGCTGTGATACCGGGCCACCCCGACGTTGGTTGAATCGCGCCCGCGCTGAACTCAGACGTTCTTCTGCTTGGCGGCGTTTTTTCAGCCCTTCGCGGCGCAAAACCACCTGATCCTGTTGCCAGCGCTGGCGGGATAACACCAGGCATTCTTCAAAAGCAATGCGTCCGGTCGTTTCCAGTTCATCAAGGTTGAAGGGGCCAACCATCTCAAAGGGTTCTTCCAGCCAGGCCAGGCGGCCGTCTGGGCCGCTCTCGATGTCGCCGAGGGTAACCAGAGTCACCAGACCGTAAAAACCATTCCAGATAACCCATTGTTGTTCTTCGTCAGACCATACGTTGTCCTGCATGTTTTATCTCCCGGACGATGACTGGCTGCCCTTGTTGTTCTGAAACGCACAGAGCTGCGTGTCTCAATTGCAGCGAATGCTACAGAAAGTGTGCCAGTGCACGGCGTTTGGGCGTTGTTCTGTAGCCTGAAGCAATTTGAATACCAACGGGGTCAACATGCCAACGAGGGGGTTCTGGTGACAAACTTCAGCTTATTGCTTGCGCTTCCAGCCACTCCACCAAGCCATTCCCGGCCCGCTTGCCGGTGGCAAAACACGCGGTGAGTAAATAGCCGCCGGTGGGGGCTTCCCAGTCGAGCATTTCTCCAGCAACAAACACGCCGGGCAGGGCGTTGAGCATCAGCTGGTCGTTGACGGCACTGGATTGCACGCCACCGGCGCTGCTGATGGCTTCGTTGATCGGGCGGGGTTGTCGCGGGTTAAGTGGCATGGCTTTGAGGGCGTTGGCAACTGCATGGAGGTCGCGGTTGTCCAGCTGTGGGCAGCATTCGCGCAGCAGGGTGCTGGTGATGGCAGGTAAGTTGAGTTTTTTACGCAGCAGGTTGGCAAATGACAGGCCTTTTTTACCTTGGCGCAGTTTTTTTTCTGTGTCTTGCAAGGCAACGTGCGGCAGCCAATCGAGTGTGAGCAGCGGCTGGTGGTTGCTGGAGTTGCGCATCTGTAGGTTTTGTTGTTGGCGCAGTCGTTCTCTGAGAGGGGCGCTGAGAGCGTAGATCAGGCTGCCTTCGATGCCGTATTCACTGACGACAAATTCGCCGGTACGTTGCCACTGTTTACCGTCGATATCGGTCAGCGACAGCTGGATGTGTTTGATCGGCGTACCGGCAAATTTTTCCTTGAGAAAGTCACTCCAGGAGACGTCAAAACCGCAATTGCTGGGCTGCAATGGCGCAATATCAACCTGTTGCTGTTGCAGCCAGGTGGCCCAGCGGCCATCGGATCCGAGTCTGGCCCAGCTGGCGCCACCGAGTGCCAGTACCACGCCATCGAATGAGCGCTGCACTGTGCCAGCCGGGGTGTCGAAACACCAGGTGTGCGGGTCGCTGCTACTTGGCCAGCCCTGCCATCGATGACGTGGGTGAAATACCACTCCTTGTGTCTTGAGACGGTGTAGCCAGGCTCGCAGTAACGGCGCGGCTTTCATATCGGTGGGGAAAACCCGGCCTGAGGTGCCGACAAAGGTGTCGATGCCGAGGCCATGTATCCAGTCGCGCAGCTGTTCTGGTGTGAGGTCGTCCAGCATGGGTTTGAGCCAGGCGCTGGCATGGCCATAGCGTTCAACAAAGGTGCTGTAATCTTCCGAATGGGTAATGTTCATGCCGCCGATACCGGCCAGCAAAAATTTGCGGGCGACACTGGGCATGGCATCAAACACATCGACCCGGTAGCCCCGGCTGGCAAGCTGTTCTGCCGCCATCAGTCCTGCGGGGCCTGCGCCAATAATAGCGGCAGTCCGTTGGGGAGGAACAGCAGCAGCGGTCGGGGTGATCACAAGTAAGGCTCCGGTGGTTGGTATGGACAGAGTTGGGGTCTGGTGGCGGTTCAGACGCAGGTGTTTCAGTGACGCCCTTGATTTGCCTGGCCGGGTTGCACCAGTGCCAACTGGCGTAATCTGCGCGAACAGGCATCAACGATAATATTCAGCCCGGCGGTGATCAGAATCAGGAAAAAAGCCCGATCGTAACGGATTTCTTCAAATGCCGAGTCGATAAAAAAGCCCAGTGTGGTGATGCCCAGTATCCCCATGATGGCGCTCTCGCGCAGCATGACTTCCCAGCGGTACAACAACCAGGCCAACATCGATGGCAATTGCCGTGGGGTTTCGACATAGGTATAGCGCAGCAGCCCAGCCGGATCATCCGGGCGTCGGCCATGGATCGCCTGCTCACTGTTGCTGTTATTAGCCACCAGGAAGGCAATCAGGCCGCCATTGTGAATGGCCAGGGCGATCACGGCAGGTAACCCCGAGGGGCCAAACAACAACAATAAAACAAACGCCAGAATCATTTCCGGGGTGGAGCGCATCACCAGCAGGGCAAAACGCCCGAGGCCGTATAGCGGTTGGTTGACGAGGGCGCGGCTGGCAAACGGATAAACCAGTAAAATCACCAGCAGTGTCAGAACCAGCGCCAGTTGTGTCAGCAGCAAGGTTTGCACCAGGCCAGGCCAGGCCTGGTGGCTGAACATGCGCCAGTACCAGTCCAGAGTGGCGGCCCAGTCTCCCTGGCGCAGCGCCGTCGGCCAGATATCCTGACTGACAAACTGCCAAAAATAGTTGCTGTTGGTGAAGCCGATGGTTTCTGGTAGCAGCCAGACGGCAGCGATCAAGTACAGTGGCAGCAGTGCCGGGCGTAACCACAGCCGAATGCTGGCCAGCAGCATCAGGAAGGCCCAGAGCAAGGCTCCGGCTTCTGCATACTGGCCTTGTTTGAAGGCGGTTTCGAGATGGAACCCCAGAGTGGGCAAGCCAATAAAACCAAGGATGGCACTGGAGCGCAGCGCGCATTCAAAACGGTAGCGGGTGTAGCTCAGCAGCGCGGGTAAGGTT
This sequence comes from Oceanobacter antarcticus, assembly GCF_044962685.1. Lineage (NCBI taxonomy): Bacteria > Pseudomonadati > Pseudomonadota > Gammaproteobacteria > Oceanospirillales > Oceanospirillaceae > Oceanobacter > Oceanobacter antarcticus. The sequence goes on along the minus strand of NZ_JBBKTX010000023.1, from coordinate 65,180 downwards.
TGTGGAATACGGGTATAGGCCCAGCCAATCAGTCGGTTGACGCGGGGCAGGCTGCGATAGGCATCGCGATCCTGCAGGTCGATGGTTTCAGCGAATACCTTGGCAAATACGCCGGTATAGGGCACCAGAATGGCCAGCAAGCCGGTAGTGGCGCTGAGCCCATACACCTGCATAAACAGCAGTCCCCAAAACAGCTCGTGTACTGAGCGTACGGCGGCGCAGAGTAATCTTACTGCTGTCCAGTGAAATACCATGGCCAGCAACATACCCAGCGGTGCTGCCAGTGCCACCGCCAACAAGGCGAAGGCCACCGTCTGGGCCAGTGATTCCAGCAACACCCAAGGGCTGTTCCAGTATGGCAGGATAATGCCCTGACCAATACGCGCCAGTTCGGCCCAGGGGTCAACCGGATAAATTGCCAGGTCAGCCCACGGTAACGCCAACAGCGCCAGCAAAACCAGCAGCGCCATTATGCCGGTGATACGGCGAGCGCTGGACGGGCTGGAGGCGGGCAGTTTCAGTACGGCGGGCAGCATGGCTTAACGTATGATCCTGCCGGTGACGCAGGCTGCTGGGCCGGAATTCAGTGGTTGTGAAGCAGCGGCTGCGGATAGCTTACTGTGCCCGGTTGCCGATGTTTTGCCGTAAAGTGCATCGAGATCCTGCGGCGACAAGTCACGGCTGGCACAGTCGTGAATGATCTTGCCATGGGCGAGGGCGATTACCCGGTCAAAGTGATTCAGCGCCAATTGGCGGTTATGCAGGCTGACCACCGCCGTTGGGTGGCGTTGCAGCAGGATGGTTAGCAATTGCTCGGCTTGCACTGGATCGAGTGAGGATACTGGCTCGTCGCCAAAAAAGATCGGCTGTTGGCGATAAAGCGCACGGCCAATGGCGACCCGCTGGCGCTGGCCACCCGACAGTCGGTCCACTGACTGCCACAGTTGCTCGCTCAAACCCAGATCTTCAGCCAGCTGCTGGAGCTCGGTTCTGGCACTGGCCAGTGGTCGTAGCAGGTTCCAGAGCGAGGCCAGGGTGCTGAAGCGATCGAGGCCACCCATAAACATATTCTGGTAACAGGACAGCAGGTCGACCAGACCATGGCTTTGAGGGCACAGCGCGATCTGCTCGGTTTGCTGCCGATACAGTTCATTCAACAGGGTCGACTTGCCAGCCCCGGATGGCCCTACCAGTGCGACTTTTTCACCGGCACGGAGGGTCAGCGAAACCTCGTCCAGTACCCGCCGCTGACCATAGGTCACGCAGGCGTTGGACAGTTCAAACAGTACCGGCTGCACTCTCATTGGCGCAATCAGTCCAGCAAGCCAATGGCTTTGGCGGTGGCTTCGATCGGTGCGTAATCGCTGTTGTTGGCCGGTACAAATTTTTGCCGTGGGAAGCTGGCCAATAGATCGGGTGAGCTCATTTCCAGCAAGACGTGTTTAACCTTGTCTTTGAAACCGTTACCAAAGCGGCTGTCGACGTCGCCACGAATAGTCCATTGATAGTCCGGGTAGGTCGGAGTAGTCCAGATCACCTTGACCTTGCTGGTGTCGATCTTGCCAGCCGCCAGTTCGGCATCCCAGACGCTGTAGTTTACCGCGCCGATCTGATATGCGCCGGACTGCACCTGGGCGATGGTGCGGCTGTGATCGCCGGAAAATCCGACACGGGAGAAGATCGTCTCTGGTGCTGCCTGGAAGTGTTCACGCAAGTAAAACTCCGGCATCAGGCGGCCAGAGGTCGAGCCCTTGGAACCAAAGGTGAAGGTTTTGCCTTGCAGTGCATCGGTTAACGAGTCAGAGGTGTCGACTCCTGCGCTTTGGTGGGCAATCAGATAGGTTTTGAAAAACTGGTCTTCATATCCCTGGGCCAACGCTTCTGAATCCGGTACCAGGCGTCGCGCCTGAACGCCGGACAGGCCACCAAACCAGGCCAGCTGCACCTGGTTGTTGCGGAACGCGGTAATGGCCGCAGCGTAGGATTTGACCGGAATATACTTCACCTCAACGCCAAGCTGTGCTGACAAATAATCGGCTACTTTCCCGAATCGCTGTTGCAGTCGGGATTCATCCTCGTCGGGGATGGCAGTAAACACAAACGTGTCAGCTTGAACTAGGGCGGCAGCCATCAACAGGGCAGCGGCTGCCGCCCAGCGTTTGAGTGGAGTCATCAGAGTAATTCCTTTGTCGGGATATGGGTGCCTGGCAGCATCAAGCAGCCAGGCATGGCAAACAGGCGGGGATTCTACAACAGCATGGCGAGGAATGCCGTGGCTTAACGCAGCTCGGCTGTTATCGGAACGCCAAACCTTTCCGGTTTAGCCGTTTTTCAACGTGAGCCAGATGGGTGCGTGGTCAGACGGTTTTTCCATTGCGCGGATATCGTAGCTGATTCCGACCTCTTCACAGCTGTCCAACAGGGCGTCTGTGACCAGAATATGGTCAATCCGCAGACCGCGTTTGGGGTTGTCATCAAAGCCCTTGGATCGGTAATCAAACCAGCTGAACTGTTCGTTACTGGTAGGGTGGAAATGACGGTAGCTGTCGCTCAAGCCCCAGTTCAACAAGGTGTGATACCACTCGCGTTCTTCCGGCAGAAACGAGCACTTGCCTGTTTTTAACCAGCGTTTGCGATTCGGTTCACCGATACCGATGTCGGTATCTTCCGGCGAGATATTCATATCGCCCATGACAACAACCCGGTCAGCCGGGGTGAAGCGGTCGTTCAGGTAACGCATCAGATCCGCGTAGAATTTTTCCTTGGCCGGAAATTTGGTTTCATGATCGCGGCTTTCACCTTGGGGAAAGTAGCCGTTAAGGACGTCGATGGTGCTGCCATTGATGTCGTAGCGGGCGTGAATCAGACGTTTTTGTGCATCGTCGTCGTCCGTCGGCCAACCTTTTTGGACAAAGACCGGCGGCTGCTTGCTGAGCAGCGCCACGCCGTAGTGGCTTTTCTGACCGAAATATTCAACGTGGTAGCCGAGGCTTGCAATATCGGCCAGAGGAAACATATCGTCGTGTACCTTGATTTCCTGTAACCCGAGAATGTCTGGATCCAGTTGATCCCGAATAGCCTCAAGCTGGTGCTGACGAGCGCGAATGCCGTTGATGTTAAAGCTGACGATGGTGGTCATTGGAGTATCCATAAACTGTGCCGGTGCTGAAGCCGGCAGTCTAGCATTTTGGCTGAAACCCGTCAGGGGTTGGTCGGTGAGAGCGTCAGCTGGTTCGTAATAGAACCAACCGTCAGTGGTAAAGATAGGCGCGAATACTGGGCAAAAACGGTTCGTCGCTGATGCGTTGATCGCCACGGGCCTGGCGGGTTCGTCCAGGGGGGGGATCGGAGCTGATGCGGTTGTGTTCGGGTAACGCTGATTGGGTGTCGGGAATAAACAGCGGCAAGGAAACACTCATGGCCTTGCGTTTGGTGGCATCGCCACTGCCATACACCAGATTGGCACGTACCACCGGGGCCAGAGTCTGGGTCTGGGCCAGCAGGGTGGCGGGTGACAATTTACCCAGTTGTTGCAGCTGGATCTGGATATGAGGCTTGTGTTCACCCAGTTCGAGCAGCAGTGATTCTGCCTGACTCAGGGTGAGTTTTTTGATACTGCGACCGTTGACGTACCAGCTGAAGCCGACTTTGCGGGGGGCCTGCTCCAGTAAGGGAATATGGCGGAAACACTGTTTCAGGTGCACCCGTGTCAGGCCGGCAATTGCCAGCTTGTTGCGCAGGGATGACGGTTGTTCACCCAAGCGGCGATAGCTTTCTTTCCAGCGGGGCAGATCCTGTTTTTCCAGCTGGACGGCGGCTCGAAATTCATCCTTGGCCTGATTGATCGTGGCAATCAGGCTGCGGCTCTGTTCATCGGCGAGAATCAGGCCATGACGGGAGCGGGTTTCGCGTCCATCCTGCTGATCGCGATACCAGAGGTCGGTCAGCAGGTCGTTGGCCAGGGTTAACGGCTGCAGACCCAGGGCTATTTCGCTGTCTTGCAATGGTAGCCAATGCGCTGGTTGTGTCTCGGACAGGTGTTGTGCCAGCAGCCCTAACGCCTGTTGCAGTTGTTCAAAGCGGGAGACCAGTTCGGTTATCACAATTCGGGTCTGGCGATCAGTTTGGCGCGAATAAATTCACTGTGTGGCATGTACAGCAATTCGGCAATACGACGGATGATGTGTTCTTCGTACTTGTCGATCCCGGCACTGGCGTAGGCAATCCGCCAGAGGCCGGTCAACAGGTCGAATTTCTGTTCCGTCGAAAAATGTTTGTGCACGACATCGGTAAACTGGAACAGGTCGGAGGCCTGTTCACTGACGTGTTCAGCTTGTTGCAGCAGTTCACTGATTTCATTGGCTGTGAGCTGAAACAGTTCATCCAGTACCTGGCTGAGTTCATGTTGTTCGTCAGCGTCGATGCTATGGTCGGCGCGCATGACTTCCACCAGCAGGGCGGCGGCAGACAGGTCGAGAGTGTGTTTGTCGGCGGCGGGCTGATTGTCTTCGGTGAATCGTTTGAGCAGTTTTTTTAGCATCTGGGCCTTCTTGGACATATTCGTTCGTTGCGCTTCACGTGAGCGCGTATCGGAGAGTGTTCTACCGCTTGGAGCGTGACTGTCAAGCTCAGGTTCCATCGGTGCTGTTGCGTTGCATCAGTCTGTTATTGCAGCTTTTAGCAAGCTCGCAGCCGAGTGTCAAAACTGACACACTGTTGCCGCCCAGGCTGACAGGAATTTTGGATGATCGCGGTTGATACACTGATTACGTTTACCTTGACGTCGGTATTGCTGGCTCTGGCACCGGGACCAGACAATCTGTACGTCGTGGCACGTTCGGCTGCCCATGGTTGGCGTAGCGGGGTGATGATTACCCTGGGGTTATGTACCGGGTTGTTTGGTCATACCGCATTGGTGGTGCTGGGTGTGGCATCGGTATTACAGGCGTTACCGCTGGCAATGACGGCATTAAAGCTGCTTGGTGCCAGCTATTTGTTATGGCTGGGCTGGGCTTCTTTGATGGCGGCAAGGCGGGGTGGGGTGGCGCAGGCGCTGAACGGACAGGAAGGTTCTCTGTACTGGCGCGGCTTGGCGATGAATATCAGCAACCCGAAAGTATTTATCTTTTTTCTGGCTTTCTTGCCGCAGTTTGCCAACCCCGCAGCGGGTTCTGTCAGTGTGCAACTGGTGCTATTGGCAGGCATTTTTTTGCTGGTGTCGCTGGTGGTTTTTGCTGCTATGGCGCTGTTGGCAGATGTGCTTGGCGGGCGATGGCTGCAATCCGCCGTGGGGCAACGCTGGCTGAACGGAATTTCCGGGGCGGTCTTTATCGGCTTGGCGATCAAGTTGGTAATGGCGCAGTTGTAGGATTTATAAACGACGAATACTGGTCGTCAGGAGCGGGGAGCAGGATGCGGATAGAAAACTCGGGTGATTGCTACCTGTCGTGTTTACGCGGGCTATTGCTTGGATTGGTGGTTGTGCTGGTGGGTTTACTGGCAACGAATAACGCCGCTGCTGGCAATGTGTATCGCTGGGTTGATGCTCAGGGCAAGGTGCATTTTGGTGATCGACCGGCAACGACGGATCACGCCGAACAGCTGGATATTGAGGTGGGCCAAGGCTGGCAGCCGTTTGCTATTCAGGTGTTCTACGAAGCAGGACTGGCATCTTTACCACAGCAACCGCTTGATCAGGCGCGTATTCAACGCGAGGTAAACTGGGTTTACCGCTTTTATGACCAGGTGCTGTATTTTGATTTTTTCCGGCAGGTGCCGGTGTCGATTCATGTCTTTCCCGACGTTGGCAGTTATCAGCGTTATGTCTCGGCGCATGTTGCCGGGCCGTTTCCACCTTCGCTAGGCATTTACCTGCCGGTCAGTAACGAGATTGCCGTGTATCTGCAGCCGTCAGAACTGGGTGGCATAGAAAACACCTATAACACCATCCGCCACGAAGTTAGTCACGCGATTATGGATTCCCTCGCCAGTCGTTTGCCATTGTGGTTGAACGAGGGAGTTGCGGAGCAAATGGAGACGCTCTCTTGGGCTGATAATCGTTTTGTGATCAACGCCCACCAAATGAATCGGGCAGTGCTCGACCACTACCGGGATCAGGCCATGGATGTGCTGGCGTTTGTCGAAATTCCCGGTGACGAGTGGCAGGCGCGGCTGGAATCTGGCCCTAATCAGGCAATGGCCGGACAGCTGGTGTACCGGTTATTGAGTACGTCTTATGGCCGAGCTTGCGTCACCCGGCTGTTGCAGGATTACAAACGCGGTGAGCGGCTGCGTTCTTATTACTTGCTCGACAAGCACTATATTGGCAGCGTAGCTGCGTTCAAATTGCACTGGAGCCAGTGGCTGGCAAGCGGTATGAAACAACCGGAGCGGGTGGTGCTGCAGTAATTCGCTTGTTTCCTGTGCCGGATCTTGCGGCGCTAGCGGCACTAACTGTGTTTGTCGTGTACCGTGCAGGTGATGCCAGCTTACGAGATCTGCAAATAAAAAAAGGCACGCGAGGGGCGTGCCATAAAAGTAGCCGTTACCAACGACTAAGGGTGTAAAACTCTGAATCTGCTGGGGTCAAATTGGCGCCAGCAAGCCTGCCATGGAAATGCCCATGATCTGCATGTGTTCTTCTTTCGGGCCACCTGTTTTTTCTATCTCGCCGAGGCGGCCAGAGTTGGTGACGATCATGCGGCAGCGTTCCCAGCGCCGGTTCTGGAAGCGTTCAATGACTTCGTGAACGGTGCCACCATTCTTGAATTCATCGGCCAGTACCACGGCATCTTCATGACCCATACCAGCGCCAGAAGCCAGGTGTGGAGTGGTGGCGTGAACACAGTCACCCATCAGTAATACGCGGCCCTTGTACCATGGGCGTGGCATCAGCATGCCTTCCAACGGGCGATAGATGATCTGCGACGACGCTCCCAGTCCTTCACGAATTTTCACAACCTCAGGGGCGCTGAACTGTTCCAGCAAGCTGCTCAGGTGTGGCACCAGTTCGTGTGCTTCAAAAAACTTGTCCATGGTTGGACGCGCTTCGGTGTAGTACAGGTACATTTCGGTATCGGATACCGGGGTAAAGCCGACCTTGCCTTTGGGGCCGAGGTACTGCATCGCACAGGAGACGTCGCCGCGAGGAATCACTGCACGCCATACGCCCTGGCCGGTGTACTGTGGCGTGGGGGCATCTTCAAAGAGGGCCTGGCGTACTTGTGAAAAGACGCCGTCGGTGCCCAGCACCAGGTCGTATTGGCCGGAGCGACCGTCGCTGAAGGTGACATGCACCTGTTCATCGATCTCTTTAATGCGGGTGAAGGTGACGCCGAGATGGACATCGACCCCCTGCGCTTTGGTGGCTTCACCAAGAATGCGCGCCAGAACCGGCCGCATGATGCCACCACCGCCAACGATAGAGGAATTGGGCACGGCAGGTGTCTGGATTTCCTTGATCTGCATTCCCTCGGCGTTGAATATTTTAACGCCTTCGGTAATAGCACCTTGTGCCTTGAATTGTGGCAGCACGCCAATGGCTTCAATGGCGCGCAGCGACGGGCCACTGACGGTAATGCCAGCGCCATCGGTGCGCCAGTTGGGGTCGATTTCGACCAGTTCAACGTCAGCGCCGAGCTGCTTCAGCAGGATGGCGGCAGACATGCCGGTAAAGCCGCCACCGATAATCAGAATCTTCTGTGCGGGCAGGGTCATGGTGAATCCCTCAGTATTGTTCTTGTTCGTTGTCCGGAGTTTGCTGCAAATACAGCTCACCTGTTTCAGTCAGTCGCAGGATAACTTTTTCCAGCGACTGCCCAGGGCAAGGTCCAATCAGACACTCGCCGGTTTCAGTATCAAACTGTGCACCGTGGGCACCGCAAATAATGCGAGTGCCTGCCTTGTTGAGAAACCGATCCTTGCGCCAGGCCATCGAGGTGCCTTCATAGCCCCGGTGAGGGCAGGCATTTCGATAGCCCAGCAATCGGTCGCCTTTGCGTAATACAAACAGGCTGTCTCGTCCAAGCTGGTGCGGGTCAAATCCCCGAGCACAGCCATCGTCAATGTCGTTGAGATGGCCTAGCTTTATCCAGTTACTCATCGCCCTGGAGATCAGTGTGGGTCGCCGCCGGGCATCCACTTATCGACCAGAGTGAAGTTGAATATCTGCGAGGCATCGGCACTGGCGTCGATTTCCCGAGCTGTCCAGCTGTCGTCATGGAGATCCATATCGGCGTCGTATTCAACATGAACGCCCATTGGACTATTGAAGTACCAAAACCAGTTGGAGCCGTAGATGTGGCGGCCTGGGCCCCAGAAGGACTCATAGCCTTTGTCCTGGAAGCGTTTGCCTGCCAGCAGTAATTCGTTCGGGCCGCCCAGGTGGAAGGTGAAGTGTTCTACACCTTGCATCTCCGGTGGGGTATTCACCAAAAACAGGGTGTGGTGATCGAGGGTGCCTTGTGGGCGCAGGAATGGCCCCAGGTTGGTAAAGCGGTCGGCAACGCGAAAACCCAGTCGTTCGATGTAAAACTTCTCGGCTTTTTTGCTATCCGGGACGAAGTACACCACGTGCGACAATGAACGCAGCTTGATTCCTACCGACTCGTCAGCCCCGATCACATTGACCGGACGGCCCGGTTCGTCACCAGGGGCGTTGATTTTTTCGGCCGGAATACTGATCGGCTGGCGTATTGATAGCTGGAAGCCGAGGGTAAAACCCATATCGTCTTCGGCTTCAATGGAGCCATCATCGAGATGACGGACGTCGCGATCCTTGCCCAATTCTTCGGCAATGGCACTCAGAGTGGCCTGGTCGGCCACGCCGTGGATCGTTTTGCGCAGCATTGAGCCGGTCGGCAGAGCCGGTGGCAATGACGGATCGTCCTTGTGGCGAATCACCACAGAGGTGCCGTCGAGCGCTTCGAAGGTGCCGCCAGCGGCAGACACGTCTTTGGGGCTAAGACCGTAGTCGGTCAGGTACTGGTTGCAGGCTTCGACATCGTCGACGCCAAACACCAGGCTATCTAGGCCAGTGATGTTCATGGGCATTACCTTGTTGTCATTATTCTTGACGTCAGCAGCCGGGCGGTATGTCACTCGCAGGGGCCGAGACGATAAATGTCAGTCTAAGGAGGCTAGAGGTATCCATATAAATGGTTTATAGCTATGGCAATCATGGGTTTGCTGGATGGTTATCCGGTCGGGAGGATGAGCCAGTCCGAGTGCCTCGCAACAATGACGCGGGTCATGATGCAATATAGAGGCGAGCAGAGGCTGCTGCCAGACCCATGGTTTGTAGCAATTGCAGTCATTGGTGTAAGCGATAGGGGGCATCTATTTAATCCTGCACGGCTCTGCGCGAGTGTTGCCGTTGTTCAGGGCAAGGCGGCGAATGCAGCGAAATGACGCGTCCTTTTCACATTCGTCAACACCGCACTGGACGGCGGCAACCCGCGCCCTGCGGGGGCTGCCGGATGGTCTCGACTCGGTGTCGCCGACGTTTGACGTGACCCGTCAGGCCTGCAAGTCGGCTTCGTGATTCGAAACCATCCGGTAGCCCAGAGTGAGCACCGGATTAAATAGATGTCCCCATACGGTAAGGGTTGCTGGTGAATTTCAGGTTTGATAGCGCGAGTGGGTTGTCAGGAAGGTCAGTTTTTCTACTGTCTTGGCTGACGCTTTTTTACACCTCTGACCTGTAATGCTCCCTATTGCCAAACGGGATACAAACCATTGCGACTAGCCATTGTACTGATCCCTCGGGCGCTCCGTATGTTCTGTCGGTGCGTTCACCCAATTCGTGGGCGTCACGACAATAAACATAATAAATAAAGGGATCAAATATGATGGCTAACCTCAAACCACTGTGGTGTTTTGTTCGCTCCGTTTCTTGTCTGTTACCGGTTGCAGCTGCCCCGTTTTTAACCGCCTGTGGCGGTGACGATGACACCAATACGGCCAGTGCCGCAGAGCTTTCAGTCGAAGCGGATAGTAGTTATCAAATTGCTGAAACCACCAGTTTGTCGTCACTGACGCTAGCCACTGGTGCCAGTCTTGCTACGGCTGATGGCTATAGTTTGACGCTGACCGTTGATGGCGTGGAAACACCGATTGAGGCCGACAGTCGTTACAGTGGCGATGTTGTGCTGACACCGACCAGCAAGATTGCCATTACTTACGGTGAACTTGAACCACACGAATTCCGTACTGCCGTTTATGTGGAAGATGGTGCTTATATTGCCAGCAAATCGGTGAATGCTGCACTGGTGGATAGTGACGTAACCGATACCACTCTGACGGGTGGCAGTATCACCTCGGTTGGAGAGAATTTTAACGGTGTCATGGTGACCAGTAGTGCAGATAATACGGATACATTTGACTACAGCATCGATGGACTAACCGTCGACTTTAGCGGCAACGGCGGTAATGATTTTGCTGGTTTTGGTTCAGCGCTCTATGCCGGTGGCTATGCCAATGTGACCGTTGACAATACCACTATTAATACGCATGGGGCGATACGTACCGCTGTCTTTGCTGGCGGTAATAGCACCATGAGGGTGAATAACAGCTCGATTGAAGTAGAGAACGGCACACTGCCAGACGATTACGAATTTACCGTGGCGCTGGGCGAAATGATGGAGGTGCCTTGGATGCTGGGTCTGACCGGTAACGTCCGGGCTACCAATCTGGTGGGCAATGCCACAGCCTACTACATCAACTCCACAGTGAAAGCTCAGGGGTGGGGAGCGTTGTCCACTGATGATACAGAATCTGTGCGTCTGTATTGTATCGACTCGACACTGGAAACCGTCGAAAGTGGTTATGGGGCTTATTCTATTGGTGATGCCATTGATACTTTTAGTGGTTGTACCATCAATGTGAACGACTATGGCCTGATTATGGCTGCTGAAGGTTCTGGTATTTTTACTGATGGTACGGTGGTGAACTCAGATCGTTTTGGTGTGATGGCTCACTCCAACGGTAACGGTACTCTGCGTATTGAGCGTGGCAGTGTTTTTAATACCGGAGAGGCGATTATTCAAGCTAAGGGTAGTTTCCCGACGATTGAAGTGGATAACGCGACCTTGAACTCCGAAGACGGCATTATTTTGCAACTGATGGCCAATGATGACCCTTATTTTGCGGTATTCCTGGAATCCTTCCCGGAGCTGGCGGGGGAGCCTGGCTCAGCGGCGTCTGCCTCTTTCAGTAATATGGCGCTGACCGGCGATATCATCAACGGCAATACCGCCTGGGGTGATCTGGCAGTTTCGCTGGCCAATGTTTCTCTGACCGGGGCGATTACCACCGCCAATACTTCTTTCCAGTTTGCTGCTGATGGTCTGGCTGCTTCGGATGTCACCGCCGAGCAGTACTACTACATTGGTCAGGTGGTCAATGAATACGCTGCAACTGGCGAGGATTATGGCCTGACGGTCTCCATTGATGGCAGTTCCAGCTGGATCGTGAGTGCAACCTCCTACCTTACTGGCCTGACAATTGCCGACGGCGCGTCCATTGCCGCAGCGGATGGAGCAACGTTGACGATGCTGGTGGGCGGTGTCGCTACGCCGATTGCCGCAGGTACCTTCAGCGATGTGACGCTTCAAGTAGCCAGTACTGATTGATCATATGTGCAGGGTAGGGAATGCATTGAGTGCATCCCTGCTCTGCCGGTTTTCTATGTATCACAGGAGGGTGTCAATGAGAAGGTCATGGATAGCGGGCTTGTTGTTGCTTGGTCTGACGTTGGGTGTTATTTGCGACTCAAATGCTGAGCCAAATCCTGTCTTTCCATTGTGGGGCTGGGTCAATGATCAGCCAGTTTATCTCGACGAAGCTCGGTTCTGGCAGCGATTTGTTAATCGCCAGCAGGGTCAACTTGAAAAGCTGCGACCCGACGATCACGAATCCTTGCCCGAGTTGAATCAGCAAATGGCCAGTTACATGTGTCAGCAGCGTTATTTGCGCCAGCTGGCCAGCCAATCTGGCATTCGGGTGAATGAGCATGATGAGCAGGCATATCAGCAGCAACGGTTGCAAAATATCAGACGCTACGGAGGGGGCAGAGAATATTTGATGCAATTGACGCGCATGTACCAGAGCGAGGCAATGCATCATTGGCTATTTAATACCGAGTTGCTGGCAAATCGACTGTTTGAGCAACAGTACGGTATGGCCGGAGAGCGCGCACCGGCAGATACGGTGACAAAATTTATCAAACGCCATCATCTGGTATATGCAATCTGGCTGTTTCGGCCACTGAATATGGAAGTGTCGGAAGTGGATGAAACGCTGACGGATGTGCGCCGTCAGCTACAGGGCAAGACGACGGCACAGCAGTTAGCGACCATCAAGGCATGGCAGCAGCCGTTTGCAGATATACGCCTGAATGGTTATCCGAATGGTCGTTTATTGTCGCGTCACCTGCTACCCAGCGAGGTGGCACAGCAGTTGGATCAGTTGGCCGATTATGGTGTGAGCCCGGTCATTACCGCCAGCGATGGTCGGTATCTGCTGATGAAGTTACCGGTGCAGCCGCAGCAGGCGGTGAATAATAGCAATCAGCCGCTCAGCTATTGGGCTGCCAGACAGCTGTTATTCCGACCGTCCATTGAGCAGGGTTGTGTAACACCCGTACTACGGCTGGCAGCAGGTTCCTGAAGCAGATTTAGCGGTCAGATTGAGCGGTAATGGTCTGGGAGCAGGTAACAATCAGGTCACGAATCCATTGATTCACCGGATCTACATTATGCATTTCATGCCATTGCAGGCCCCATTTGAACGACGGAATTTCCATTGGGGTTTCGAGGATACGAATTGGCAGGAACTGGGCTCTCTGTTCAGCCAGGCGACGGTGAATGGTGGCAATACGCTGGGTTCCGACCACGCACTGTGGAATGGCGCTGAAGGTGTTGACGGTGACTTCAACTCGACGTTCGATACCGCCACGTTCCATCATCCAGGTATCAACGCTGGGTCGCCGCTTGGAGCCAAAACGTGCCAATACATGGCCGAGGGCACAGTACTGGTCGATGGTAATATTGTTGTCGATGGTGCGGTTGCCGTCCCAGCAAACGACGACAAAATCTTCTTCAAATAGGTCAACAGAAGGGTGGTCTGGTGACAGAAAGTTGGAGGGCAGCATCAGAAAGTCAGCGTTACCTTGTTCCATTTCTTCTATCGGAGCGTTGGTGGGAGCGGTGGTATCGAAGCGGATACCCGGTGCTTGCTCGGCTGCAAGACGAAACACTTCTGGCATCAGGATGGTGACCGGGTAGTCCGACATCACCATGTTGACCTGGCGTTGCACAAGACTGATATCAAGATCCGGACGACTGTCGAGCGTGGTCTGGATTTTCATTAACAACTCCCGCACCGGCACAATCAGGCTTTCACCCAGCGGTGTCAGCACCATCTTACGGCCGACCTGTACCAACAGGGGGTCATCAAAGTATTCACGCAAGCGGGCCAGAGCACCACTGGTGGCCGATTGGCTCAGAAAAACTTTTTCACCTGCTCGGGTGATATTGCGTTCAGTCAAGAGCGCGTCCAGAACAACCAGGAGGTTGAGGTCAAAGCGGTTGAAGCGCATGGCTACCTCTATGATGTTGTTATTGTTTTATGACTATCGTATTGCTGGATGAAAAAAATAACAACAATCCATTTGGTCGATGGTTCGATGCGGTCTAGTCAATGGCTTCAGTGTCATGGTGAGCAGTGTGGGTGATTGACGACCTTGATTTGAAACAGATGTTAGATTTTGACTGACCTTGTATTTCATGCTGAGGAGATATTTCTGAGGTTGCCGGCCTGCTTTACCATTATTTAAAAATATCTTTTAAATCAAATGACTGAAACGTGATTCGAAATGTATCCAGACACTTCCTGGGCGGTTGTTCATGTATTCCGGCGTCATTTGAATTGGTGAGGGAGTAAATTTTGGTATTTGCGTTGCAGATGCCAAGCATGGCAATAAACGATTTAGTGGATGGTATAGCCAGTCTTAGTATGACCCCATCAGCGTCAAACAGCGCTATCAACGTCAACAGATTCAGACTCTTACTTGAACGACGTTAGAACAATAACAATAACGCATGTCCTGATCGGATATCTGGCACCGCCAGATTGTACCGGGACAGTATCGGAGTGGTTTTCAGTATGTCTATCAACAAAACTTGCCCGTTCTGTACCTGTCTTTCTGCCGCCACCCTGAAAACGGCTGGAGGTGTTTGTTGAATTCCATCCGTCTGCATTCGTGCGGTTGTCGTCTGGGGTCAGATTCCAGCCAGGCAGCTTCTCTTGATGTCTGCGGCGCTATTGATATGCACTGCCATGTATTTGTCCCAGCGGCAAACGAACGGGTGTTCGGCATGGCGGAAATGCAGCGCGAACAGCAGGCATTTCTGCGTGCGATGGGTCATGCCTCGGTTGAACACAATCGCCAGGTGATGATGCCCACTGCGTTTGAACAATTGACCTGCGTTGACACCCGTTTGGCTGATATGAATGCCAACGGTATTGCCATTCAGTGTCTCAGTCCATCTCCCTCCCAATATTTTTACTGGGCTGATACATCGCTGTCAGCCGAGTTGGTGTCGATGCAAAACGACGCTATTGCCGAACTGTGCCAACGTTGGCCCGAACGTTTTGTCGGTCTGGGTACGGTTTCCCTGCAGCACCCGCAACTGGCGGTCGAGCAGCTGGTGGAACTGATGGCCCGGCCCGGTATGAAAGGCGTGGAAATTTCTACCCGTGTGAATGATATGGATCTGGATGATGCGGCCTTGTTGCCATTCTGGCAGGCGGCGGAACAACTGGGTGCGTTGGTGTTTATTCATCCGTTTTCCAGTCGTGTGGATGACCGTTTGCAGGACTGGTATCTGTCCAATCTGGTAGGGCAACCACTGGAAAGTACGATTGCGCTTTCCCGCTTGATCTTTGCCGGTCTGTTCGACCGTTTCCCCAATATTCGCATCTTGTCTGCTCACGGTGGTGGCTATTTGCCACAGTACTGTGGTCGGCACAATCGGGGAGCAGAAGTGCGCCCGGAAGCCGCTGGGTTGTCTCAGCCACCGGCGGACTACCTGAACAACATCTGGTTCGACAGTCTGGTGTTTTCACCTCATTCATTACGTCACCTGATCGACCAGGTGGGTATCGGTCAGGTGGTGCTGGGTACGGATTACCCCTTCGATATGGGCAGTGAAATGGCCCAGCCATGGCTCAATGTTTTGACACCAGAAGAGCGTCAGGCAGTACTGCGCGATAACGCTATTCGGCTGCTGGACTTGACTGTGCCGCAGGTGACGAATGACGACGAATGTTCATCCAGCCTGCCCGCAGCAGCGGCAACAGGCTCAGGTAAGGAGTTTTTATGACGAACCCATTGATTGGCTGGCAGGTCGATCGGTCTGCCATTGAAATGGTCGGCCACGACTTGCAACGGCCGGAATGCATTCTGGCGGAACCCGACGGAAGTCTCTGGACGGCGGATGCCCGTGGCGGTGTGATGCACATCGCCGCAGATGGTGAGCAAACCTTGATTGCCCAGCAGCCAACGGCCGGTCTGAGCGAATCGTCTTCTGCCGCCGATCGGATGATGGGTGGCACTTTGCCCAATGGCATCGCCTTTGATGCCAACGGTGACATTGTGATTGCCAACTTCGGCACCGATGCAATTGAACGTATGACCCGTGATGGCACATCGGAGCTGCTGTTTGACAGTATGGATGGCAAGCCGCTGGGCAAAATGAATTTCTGCTTGTTGGATAGCAAGGGCCGTATCTGGTTCACCGTCACGACACGCCAGAATCCGTGGACTATATCGATCAATGAAAAAACGGCCGACGGTTATGTCGGGGTGATTGATGAGCAGGGCATTCGCGTTGTTGCCGACGGTTTTGTCGGTACCAATGAAATCCGCTTCGACGCCAATGAAGAATGGCTGTACGTGGTGGAAACCAATGCCAAACGCATTTCCCGTGTGCGCATCAATGATGCTGCGGAGGAAGTGGAGCGGGAAATTTACGGCCCGGCGGATTTGGGTGGTTACCCGGACGGTTTTGCCTTCGATGCTTTCGGCAATCTCTGGATTACCCTGATTCTGACCGAGCGTCTGATCGCCCTGACACCAGAAGGTGAAGTCTTGACCTTGCTGGATGACGGCAACCCCGAAGCGCTGGCAATTTATGACAAGCACTACGCAGAAGGCACAACCACACCTGAACTGATGGGTGCATGCAAGGGCACGCTGGCACCGATGATGGCCAGCGTCACCTTTGGTGGGCCAGATCTTCAAACCGTTTATATCGGCAGCCTGGCAGGCACAAGCCTGCCAAGTTTTCGATCCCCTGTTCCCGGACTGCCAATGGCGCACTGGCGCTAACGGCTGTTCGATACACTGACCTATAAATATAACAAGGAGCCTATCAGTGATGACTACCAGGCAAACTACTATTGCAAAACGGGTAAAATCATTGGGACGTCCTGCTCTGCTGGCGACTGCAATTGCAGCTGCTGTAACCGCAGGTCAGGCCAATGCCTTTATGGTGACCAATAACTCCGACTGGCGGGTGCTGTGGGATACTACGGCAAAGTATTCCACCATGTATCGCCTGCAAGATCAGCACGATCGTCTGATTGAGGATACTCAGGGCGATTGGCCGAATACCGACGATGGTAATCGTAACTTCGACAAGGGGCTGGTTTCCAACCGTCTGGATCTGTTGACCGAGATGGACGTGATTTACAAGCGTAACTATGGCCTGCGTTTGAGTGCAGCGGCCTGGTACGACAGCGTCTATATGCAGAAAAAGAATGACAACCAGTCACCTTCGACTGCCAACCCGATGTCGGTTGAACATAACGAATTCACCCAAGGTACCAAAGATCTGCACGGACAGGATGTCGAAATGCTCGACTACTTTCTGTTCGGCCGGACGCGTCTGGGCAAAAGCATGCTGACCGGACGAATTGGTTCACACACCATGGTATGGGGTGAATCACTGTTCTTTGGTGGTAATGGTATCGCCAATGGCCAGGCACCCATCGACGTTGCCAAGGCCCTGGCGGTTCCCAGTGTACAGTTCAAGGAACTGATGCGTCCGGTTGAACAGGTGTCTGGTCAGTTGCAGCTGACCCGTGATCTCAGTGTTGGTGCGTATTACCAGCTGCAATGGAAAGAAACCCGCTTGCCAGGTTCTGGTAGTTATTTCTCCGGTGTCGATTTCCTCAGTGAAGGGGCCGAGCAAATGCTGCTGGCGCCAGACGGTTCGGTTTATTTCAAGCGCACAGCGGATAAAAAAGGGTCTGACTCTGGCCAGTTCGGTCTGCAGTTACGTTACCGTGGTGACGATTCTGACTATGGCTTCTACGCTATCCAATACAACGAAAAAGCACCCAATATCAACGTGATGCCTTATGCAAATGCGGTGGTTGCCAGTGATGGTCGTGTGCAGGCGGGTGAATACCGCTGGCTGTATCACGAAGGGGTGAAGGCATTTGGTGTATCGGCTACCCGGACTTTTGGCAATTTCAACTTTGCGGCAGAAGCGTCGATGCGGCGTAATACGCCACTGAACAGTGACGCAGCGACGGATTTGCGTTACATCACTGGCAGCGGGGGTGGCAACACCGAAAGCACAGCGCTGTATGCGTTGGGTAACACTTCCCATGCCCAGGTCAACTGGCTGGCCAGCCTTGGGCCCAGCTTTCTTTCTCGGGAAGCCGACTTCCTCGGTGAGGTCGCCTATAACCATGTGATGGAAGTAACTCATGATCGTGGTGGTGTGCTGAATCCGAACGGTGATCGGGATGCCTGGAATATGCGTCTGATTTTCTCACCCAAGTACCGTCAGGTACTGGCTGGTCTGGATCTGAGTGTACCCATGGTGCTGGGTTATGGCCTGCACGGTAACTCATTGGCGGTGGGCTCTTTTATGGGGGAAGACACCGGTGACTTGAGTGTTGGAGTAGAAGGTACTTATCTGGATATCTGGCGTTTCGGCTTTAACTACACCAACTTCTTCGGCCCGGTAGATAACACCATCGACGAGAACGGTCACGGCTCCTACAAGCAGTCCAACGCTGATCGTGACAATATTTCTTTCAACATTCGTCGTACTTTTTAAGCTCTGGAGAACAACATGAATCCTGTTAGCTCTACGTTAAAAGTTGCTCTGCTGAGCGCTTTTCTGACTGCCAGCTGTGTCGCCACTGCGGCGGTCTCTGAAAAAGAAGCGTCCCGTCTGGGCGCCGATTTGACACCATTTGGTGCCGAAAAAGCCGCCAATGCCGATGGCTCGATTCCGGCCTGGACGGGTGGTAATACCACCGTACCAGCTGGTTTCAAAAACGGTGGCAAGCGTTCGGATCCTTATGCCAGCGAGAAGCCGCTGTTTGTCATTACCGCAGCCAATATGGACCAGTACGCCGACAGCCTGAGTGAAGGTCTGAAGGGGATGCTGAAAAAATACCCGGAGACCTTCAAGGTACCGGTGTACAAAACTCACCGTACCGCAGCGGCACCGCAGTGGGTGTATGACAACACTAAAGTCAACGCTTCCCGGGCAACGCTGAGCGACTCGGAAGTCAAAGGTGCCTTTGGTGGTATCCCGTTCCCGATCCCACAAAATGGTGAGCAAGTGATGTGGAACCATTTGCTGGCATGGCGTACGCCATCGCATCACGTTGATGTACGTGGCATGCAAACGACTTCCAATGGCCAGCATGTGCCAACCATTTATGCTTCTGGTGACTTCCAGATGCCGTATTACTTCAAGGAAAGCAATCTTGAGACGTTTACGGATGATGACGAAGGCGTGTTCTGGAAAATTCGTCTGCTGAACTACGGCCCGCCTATTCGTGCTGGTGAAGCCATTGTTGGTCACGAAAGTATCAAACCGGGTGGTGGTCAGACATGGGTTTACTTCACCGGCCAACGCCGTGTACGTAAGTTGCCTAACGCCTGTTGTGATACCCCGACACCAGCCAGTGCCGGTATATCCATGTTTGACCAAACCGGTGTGTTTAATGGTACCACTGAGCGTTTTAACTGGAAGATTATTGGCAAGAAAGAGATGTACATCCCTTATAACGCCAATCGTCTGTTCCAGCGTCCTTCCGAAGATATCCTGATGGATCACCACGTGAATCCCGAAGATATGCGTTACGAGAAGCACCGCGTTTGGGTGGTAGAAGCGACGGTTAAAGACGGTCAGCGTCATTTGTCTCCCAAGCGTCGTTACTACGTCGACGAAGACACCTGGTTTGCGGTACTGGCTGACCATTGGGATGCCAACGGCGACCTCTGGCAGATGGGCTTCTCTAATCCGATTACCATGCCAGACATTCCAGCCACGGCACCACCAATGAACTTCGGTTTTTACGACCTGATCTCTGGCGCCTGGTACCTGGATGGTTTGCTGAACGATTCGAAGGAGCAGTACAAGGTGATGGAGCGCTACGACGACTTTACCTTTACGCCAGAAGCAATGGCAGGTGAGGGCATCCGTTAAGGATGAGAACACTCGACTATCGTTATCGTCCACTGCTTTAGTTTAGATAAAAAACCATGGCACCGGGTCTTTGACTGGACCCGGTACTCTTTAGCGTAACCAAATTTCGGGAGTCAACTATATGAACAAAAACATGGCCCCAGTCGCCCGGCCATACCATGCCTGGCTGCTGCTACTTTGCGGCTGTATGTCAGTGTTGGCTTCCGTTGTGATTGCCCCTGTATTACCCCAAATGCAGGAATATTTTTCCGACCAGCCGAATGTGGGATTTATGGTGCCGATGGCACTGACGGCTCCGGGGTTGGTGATCGCCTTGTTGTCGATGGCGATTGGTGTACTGGCTGACAAGGCTGGTCGCAAGCGTTTGCTGGTGATTGGCCTGGTGCTGTACGCCATTTTTGGCGTTGCTCCGGTAATGATCGATTCCTTACCGATCATTATTGCCACTCGTATTGGTGTTGGTTTTGCCGAAGCCATTCTGATGACCTGTTCTGTGGCATTGATTGGCGATTATTTTGATGGCGTTCGTCGTGAACGCTACCTGGCGTTGAACACCACCTTTTCATCGGTATCTGCGGTGCTCTTTATCGCCATTGGCGGTGCCTTGGGTGAGTTTGGCTGGCGGGTGCCTTTCTTCGTTTACGGTATCAGTATTTTTCTGGCGGTTGCGGCGCTGTTTATGTTGTGGGAACCCAAACATCACGAAGATGAAATGGCTGCTGTTGACGTCAGTGACGAAGAAAAAGCCAAGTGGAACCCTTGGAAAATCGCCGGTATCTGCTCGGTCACTTTTGTGGGTGCCATCCTGTTTATGTCTATTCAAGTACACATTGGTTATCTGTTGGGTGGGGTAGGTCTGAGTTCTCCCAGCCAGATTGGCCTGGTGGCATCTTCTGGTCAGATTGCGGTTGTATTGGGATCTTTGTTTTTTGGTTTTCTGCTGGGGAAAGCCGGGTTTGTCACGTCGATTCGGCTGGCAATGGCATTTACCCTGATCGCGGTGGGCTATCTGCTGGTCGGTTTTTCAGGTGCTAACGTTAACCTGATGGTTAGCGGTGTATTGTGCGCTGGTTTTGGTGGTGGTTTGCTGCTGCCCACCTTGATGGTCTGGAACATGAGTAACTTGCCTAAGCACCGCCGTGCTCTGGGCACCGGTGCCTGGATGGCCGGATTTTTCCTCGGCCAATTTTTTACCCCGATTGTGGTGGTGGGTTTGCAAAGTGTATTGGGCACGCATGCCGATGCCATTGGCATGATGGGGCAGGTGCTGTTACCGATAGGCATTGTGTTGATGATTGGCAGCAAGTTGCACAAATCTGCCCGTTTATCCGTCGCTTGAGCAACAACTCCTGTTTATTAAAAAATTGAAAATACGTTTTATGCAAGAGTCCGGGATGAAGCCCGGTAACCGATGGTCGGGCAGCCATTCCAAATCGTGCGCCTGATCACCAAAAGAGGAATACCAAATGAGCAGTAACAGCTACGATATCGTTGCTATGGGTGCCGGTCATAATGGTCTGGTCGCCGCTGCCTATCTGGCCAAGGCCGGTAAAAAAGTACTGGTTCTGGAGCGTAAATCTTATCCGGGCGGTGGTGTGACCACCCGGCAGTTAAATACACCGGGATACTGGCATGATGAGCACTCCAGTGTGCACATCATGATTCAGGGTAACCCGATGATTCGTCAGGACGAGCTGGACCTGATGAGTCAGCACGGTTTGGAATACCATTATTCGCCGGTGCCACATGCGACGATCTTTCCGGATCAGTCGGTGTTATATACCTATAAAGATCTCGATAAAACCTGCGAGTGCTTCGCCAAAATTTCCAGAAAAGACGCTGAAACCTATCGTGCCTTTGTGAAAATGAGCCAAGACTTCCTCAAAGTCTTTATGCCTGGTTTGTATTCGCCACCGCCGCCACTGGGCGAAATGATGGCGATGCTGGATCGCACCGACGAAGGCCGCACCATGCTCGACTACATGAGCCGTGACTGCCTCGATCTGGTTAACCAGCTGTATGAAAACGACAAGATCAAGATCCACTTGCTGCGTTTGGTGAGTGAAAACCTGCAAGCGCCAAACGAATTGGGCACCGGCATGGGCGTACTGCTGATGCCGGGCATTATTCATACCTACGGTGTGTCACAGCCAATTGGTGGCTCCGGCAAGCTGACCGAATCGCTGGTGCGTTGCATCGAGTTCCACGGTGGTGAAGTACGTTGTGATTCCGAAGTGCGCAAAGTCATCATGGCCGGTGACGAAGCCAAAGGCGTTGAGTTAACCGATGGTGAGCAGATCATGGCCAAAGACGCGGTGATCGGTGCCCTGCATCCTCATGTGATCCGCAAGTTTGTTGAAGGTGTGGACGAACCAGTACTCAAACGTGCCGAACGCGCCACTCTGGCACCGTTCTCGATCATGGTGTCGCACTACGACCTGAAAGAAAACGCCCAGTACCATGCCGGTGAAGACGTCGGTTACGCCACCATGCTGGAATTCATGGCGACCGATAACCTCGACGAAATGTGCGCCGACTTTGACGACCTCAAACGTGGTCAAATTACCCAGCGCCGTTTGTGTGCCGGTGGTGACGAATCCATTGGCGACAAGACCCGCGTACCGCAAGGTGCCGGTATGTTCCATGGCATCACCTTTGCCCCGTACGAAGTGAAAGACAAGCGCTGGGCCGGTCAGCACTGGGATGAATTCAAGGAAGAGATTGGCGACCTGTCGCTGGAACACTACCGCAAGTTCGTCAAGAACCTCACCTCTGACAACATCATCATGCGCACCATCTGCTCACCGGTCGACTTGGAACGCAGTTCGCCCAACTCCATGGTGCGTGGTGATTTGCACGGCGTTGCACCGTACATGTATCAGAGTGCAGGACACCGTCCAACACCGGACTTGGGTCAGTTCACCATACCGGGCATCAAGAACCTGTTCTTGGCGGGGCCATTCCAGCATCCGGGTGGTGGTGTGTACGGCGCAGGCCGTGCCACCGCACAAAAAATGTTTGAAGAGCTCGGCATGGACTTCGGGTCGGTTTCCAAAAGCGTACGCAACGATGCCGGTGATCCGAATGCCGCCGCTGCGGTACGTTCATCCGGCATGGTGCTGCGTGGGCCGGCTGACGAAGAATTGATGAACGTTGATTCCATCGGCCGTGAAGGCAGCGAGCTGATCATCAAGGGCAAGAGCTTTGGCACCATGCCGATGGAAGCTCGCCTGGATGCGGATGCTGCTCGTGCTGGCCTGAAAATGATGACGTTCAGCGATATGGCCTTCCTGGCGACTTTGCCGTTCCGGAAAGGTAGCAAGTAACAGCAATGGCCGCTGATGCGCACTGAGTAACTCACCTGGCTCCTACGCTCCGGCATGGGAGTCTTGATTTTCTGTGCGTTCCATCAATAGCAGGGAATATCGTTATGAATACAAATACTTCCGGCCGCTTGGCCGGAAAAGTCGCTATCGTCACCGGTAGTGGCAGCGGAATTGGTCGGAGCTGTGCGTTGATGTTTGCCGCCGCTGGGGCTCAGGTGGTTGGAGCAGACATCAACGCCAGCACGGCCTCTCAAACCGATGAGCTGGCAGCACAACAGGGCACACCAATGTTCTCGGTCGCCCCCTGTGACCTGACTCAACCCGACGACGTGCAACAGCTGATAGATCAGTGCATCAAGCGCCATGGTCGGCTGGATATTCTGGTGAACGCCGGCGCGTTCGGAGCATTTGCGTGGCTGGAAGAGATGGACTTCTTTGAGGGCTGGAAACGGACTCTCGACGGTGAACTCAGCGTGGTATTTCTGGCTTGTCAGAAAGCCTGGCCACACCTCAAGGCAAGCGGTTCAGCGGCCATTATCAACTTTGCTTCGGCTAACGCCCATCAGGCATTCAAGCCGCTGCCTGCTATCGCGCACTGCGCTGGTAAGGGTGGGGTGTTGGCGATGACCCGGCAACTGGCGATGGAAGGGCGGGGTTTTAATATTCGCGCCAATACCATCTCTCCCGCTCTGATTGAAACCACGGCTACCCGTGAGCCACTGGAAAATATTCCCGGTTTTCGGCAAGACGTCTTGGCCAAAACCATGATCAAGCGGCTAGGCAAGCCGGAAGATATTGGTTATGCCGCGCTCTATCTGGCTTCCGATGAAGCCTCCTGGGTGACCGGCGCCGATCTTCCTGTCGATGGCGGCTCTACCGCCTGGTGACGATTTGCAGATTGACAACCATCCTTCCTTTCGAGGGGAATTATCGTGCTTAAAACAATAAAAATATCACTTTGCATGCTGGGTTTGGCTGCTGCTGCACTTGGGCCAGTCAGTCACGTTTATGCTGACAAGAATGATCAGGAAGCGAGCAAAAGCTATCAGATGCTGAATCGGGCCAGCTTTGATAATTATATCGCCATGTTTAATGCCAAGAACCCACAAGCCTTTGAAGCCTACTTTGCTGATGATATGCGGATGCAGAACGGGCATCTGGTATTAAGTGGTATTCCAGCGGTCAAGGAGCATTATCACAAGATCTGGTCGTTGATGAAGGAAGAGCTGAACGTGGTGAACTATGTGTCTGACGGCAGCTCTCTGGCAGTGGAAATGAAAACCCATTTTACGGTTATGCACGACTCGGATAACTCTCCGTTTGGCAAGGTTAAAAAAGGTGAGAACTTCGATTACCACGGCGTCATCATCTACAAGATTAATCACATGGGTAAATTCAACGATATCAAAGTCGCGTATCTGGACTTTACCCGCACTACCGACGGTGTGACCCAATCGCTCGGCATTGTGCACTGATACTGCTATCGATATCGCCAGCAACACACATGCCGCAACCTCCGGAATGTGGCATGTGTGTTGCTGGCGGGTCGTGTGGTTATAGGCAGTTTGGTTATAGGTAAACAACCCACTGCTTAACTGACCAGAGCAAGAATCACGCTGTTTGGGCTAAAGGCAGCGTATACCGGCAGATCCAGCGCCAGCGCCATGGTGTCGCAGTCCTGGTTGCTGACAGCGCTGATGACACTTTTGCCACTGGGCAGATCTACCCGGACTTCCGTACTTTGCTCGCCACGTACCAGATCGGCGACCACGCCAGCAAAACAATTGCGGTGTGGCAGTGGTTGGGTATGCACGCTGGCATACGAGGTTTTGATCAGGGCAAACAGTTCGAGGCCAAGACGCAAGTCGAGATTTTCGGCACTTTCGTTGGTAATCATGGCGACAATCTCGGTCTGGTCATCGAGCTTCATACGAACTTCACAATTCACCATGCCTTGTATTAACGCGGTGACCACACCATGGAATTGGTTGCGGGCGCTGGTGCGCATGGCGAAGCGGTTCATCATGCGATGAAACTGATGCATATCGCCAAGGCTGTTGTTCATGCGGTCAAGCAGTTGCTGGTATTCCGCCTCAACCGTGCGATAGAGCGTGATCAGAGCGCGGCCCTGTTCGGTCAGATGGCTGCCGCCGCCACGTCGGCCTCCTACCTCACGAATCACCAGGGGTTCGTCACACAGATTGTTCATGGCGTTGACAGCATCCCACGCTCCCTTATAAGACAGGCCCATTTCCTGGGCAGCCTTCTGGATGGTGCCATGTTGGGCAATGGCTTCCAGCAGCTTCACCCGTTTTTCTGCCAATAACGAACCTTCGTCGGTATCAAGCAGGATACGTCCAACCAGTTGCATACCGGATCTCCTTGTTGTTTGTGCGGTTATTTTCTGAGTATACCTGCGGCGGAAGAGAAAAAGTGGGTTGCTGGCATGCCAATGTGATTGTCGCAATGACCTTTTGTCCCCTTTACTCGTTAGGTAGTTTGTATATATAACGACATGGCGTCGGGTTTGCGACAGATGAGCCGAGAATTGTCTCAGTCCTATCTGATAAACTCCATATAAATCAATCTATTGTATTTTCCTGCGTTGGCATTTATTTTGCTTTTTTATCTATATATGAAGTTTATATTCATATATATGATCGAAGATAGTGATGAATGGCCGTTAGCCAAACAGAAAGAACTCATTATTACTCAGGTGTCACCCCCTGTGTGCCAACCTAAGCCAGAGCCAGGCAAGGAGATAAGTCATGAATAAACAGCATTCCCACCGTGACCTGATACCCGACGAGGTCGAACGCAGTGCCTGTTACTGTCGTGGTGAAGCCTTATCGGCCAGTAATGATGCGCGCTGGAGGGGGGAGAGTGTTCCGGGTGTGATTCATCGCCGTATCGGTATGGAGGCAGTCTCAGCATCGTTGCCAGTCAGCGTACAGGGTGATCTGGTAAAACGATGGGGTCAGTGGTTTTTCTCTGAACTGGATGCTTGTTCTAGTGGTGATGGTGAGTCTGGATGATCGGGCTGCTGGGCTGCTGGGCTGCTGGGCTGCTGGAGCCAATGATCACCTCTACTAACAGGCTGCTGAAAATCGATCGGCGTGGCGGTGACGGGGTTATCAATCAGCGCCAGGTACTTATTTGTTAATCGTAAACTCCATTTTTTCATCGATTTTTGCCTTGTCTTTGCATCGCTCGTGACATTTGCTAATGCAGCCCATAGCATGCCTTCGCATCAATCCGGGGGCTGAATGTCACAACTTACCGATCATCAACAACAGGTCGTTCACCACGTCGATGGCCACGCCAGAGTGGTGGCGGTGGCGGGTGCGGGTAAAACCACCACGCTGACGCATTTTATTGCCGCACGCTTGCAAGCGGGTGTGGCGCCACGGCGTATGCTGGTGCTGATGTATAACAAAGCAGCCCAGCAGGAATTTCAGCAACGTTTGTCTGGCTGTTTGCCAGGTCAGGTGGTGCCGGAAGTACGCACCTTTCATTCGCTGGGATTACGTATTTATCACAAGTTGATTGCGTTGGGGCAGCTGCCAGCGTTTGAGCGCCGCTTGCTGGCTGATGGTGAAGTAGAAGGTCAGGTATGGCGGTTATTGCAGCAACTGGCCGATGATGACACCCGCCAGGATATTCTGTCGCAGCGGAAAAAATGGGTCGAACCCGCCGTGGGTTTTATCGAGCTGGTGAAATCTGGCTTGGAGTCGCCACAAGAAGTGTATGAGCAGCTCGATCTGCCGGTTCAGTGTCGGATGTTTGTCAAATTGTTTGCGTTGTTTGAAGACTGGCGCAAGCAACAGCGTCGTATCGGATTTTCCGACATGCTCTACGATCCGGTGATGCACCTGCGTCACGATGCCGAGGCGGCGCGTTATTTTGGTGGCCATATGCAGTGGATCCTGGTGGACGAGTACCAGGACATCAATGGTATTCAACAGCATTTGCTGGAGTTGCTCCATGGTGGTCGCGGGTCGGTGATGGTGATTGGTGACCCGGATCAGACCATTTATGAATTCCGTGGCTCACGCCCGGAGTTTATTGTCAGTGGTTTTGCCAATCAGCTGGGTGGTGTCACAACGTATCAGTTACCAGAGACCTTTCGTTACGGCCATCGGTTGTCGCTGCTGGCGAATCACCTGATTCATCATAATCGTCAGCGTGACCCGGTGATGGGATTGTCCCATCCCTCAACTCCGGCGACACAGGTTCAGGTGCATACCTGCTCGGCCAACGCTGAAGCACAACAGGTATTGGCACTGGTGAAACAGTGTATGGCGACTGTTCCTGCTCATCAGATTGCGGTGATTCATCGGCTCTGGGCGTTGTGCGCACCGGTTGAGCTGGCGCTGTTGCAGGCGGGAATTCCCTATCAGCTGGATCATTCGCTGTCGGTACTGGAGCGTTGGGAGCTGGAAATTTTCTGGTTGCTGCTGGAAATCGCTGCGGGTCGTTTTGGAGAGCGTAGCCGTGATCAGCGACGTCATGCCTGGTTGCAAATTCTGACCACACCGTTTCCCAAGGTACGCCGGGCGGTACTGGAGGAAATGGCCGATACCCTGGCTGATCACAGTGAGAACCTGGGTGTTGCCTTGCAGCAGGCTATACCAGCGAATCTCAGCCGATGGCAAAAGGCGCAATTACAGGCTCGGGCGGAAGTGCTCGACAGTGCTGAGCGGGTGGTGGTGCCGGTAGAGCGGCTGTTAAATGCCTATATCGATACCACCGAGCTGGAAAAGGGCATTGAAGACAGCGCCTTCTCAGCTCAGCAGGTGGAAGACCGGTTACAAACCATTCGTGCTTTCGTACGTTTTATGGCAGATACCAACGTCAGCTCGGATCAGGCGCTGGATCTGTTGTTACAACTGCGGGACAGGGCGCGGGCGCAGTCTCGTGAGCGCCATGCGGGAGTACGGCTGACCTCCATTCACAAAAGCAAAGGGCTGGAGTGGCCGGTGGTGATTATTCCGGGGCTGAATGGTCATTACTTCCCTTATTCGCCAGAAGGTGAATTCAGTACCCCGGCCAGTGACGAGAGTGAGCGACGCTTGCTTTATGTCGCCATGACTCGTGCGATTCAGCAGTTACACCTGCTGGTGCCGACGCCACAAGTGCGGCGCAAGCCAGACGCCAACGGTCATGAACGTGAACGACCCAGTCCGTTTTTTCATGAGCTGAATATTGCTTGTAGCGATCGGGTGGCCACTGCGTTGGCACAAAGCCAACCTCAGCTCACACTTGAAGGTGAGATTGCCGAGTGGTTGCCAGCGTATCTACAAGCCCAGCCACAGCCGCCGGAACTGGTGATCCAGCCGGTTCGGGTAGCGGTTGTGAAACACCGGGCAGATGCGCAGCAACCATCGCGGCCAAAGCAATTATCAGCGTCGCCGTCACCACAACGCTTGGTGCATGCTCGCTTGGGAGCGGGCGTGGTGGTGGAGATGGATGAGCAGTATCTGATCGTACATTTTGAGAACGAACGTACGACCCGCAGGCTGGATCGGGCGCTGGCGGAACCGCATATTCAGTGGTTACACTGATTCTTAACAACAGGATACAGGGACGTGGCATGACATTATTCAAGACACTTCGGCAGCTGGTCAGCCTGTTGTTGGTTCTGGTGTTGGCGCCAGAACTGGCTTGGCGGCTGACAACAGCAGCACAGCATGAGTATGTCGCGGTGCAGTATCCGGGAATCCCCTTGCCGAATTCATACAGTTCCAGTTTGTGGATGCCATTGCTGGGCATACAGACCCAACAGCAGCGCCTGGAACAGCTGGAGCGGCAGTCTCAACAGCAACTGGAACGGCAATCGTCGCCGCTATTGGTGGGTCAATCCGCTGACAAAAACAGCGTGGAGCGCCATATGGTGGCCGGGCGTTGTGTGACGCCGGAATCCTTACCGGTTGCCCAGCCAAAGCAGCAGCAGGTTTTTCGCTGGGTGGATGAACAGGGCAAGATACATTTTGGCGATCGTCCCGATGCATCCGATAGGCAACAGTCGGTGGATGATTTGAGTGCGCAGTACCGCAGTCAGCGCAAACTGGAGTTGCATGTAACGTTGCCGGATGGCCCGGATGCCGGTCTGGAAGCCGGTATCCAGCGCGAAGGAGAGCTGGTTTATCGGGTAGTCGCGACTTTGTTACCGGCGCGTTTTGTGCGCCCGGTGCTGATCAATATCACTGTATTTGCCGACGCTGCCGGGTATCAAGCTCAGCGCCGCAGCGATAACGTTGGTGAACAGGCTGCTGGGTATTACCACTTCGAGAAAAACCGTATTTATCTGCAGCGTCAATACCAGCGCGAAGCGACGTTGGCGTTGGTACGCCATGAAATGACCCATGCGCTTTCGATGGCGATGGTGGGGACGTTGCCGGTCTGGCTGGGCGAGGGCTTGGCGGAATATACTGAGCAGCTGGACTATCAGATGAGTGCGGCCAGAGTGGTGTTGAGCGAGCGACTGCTGGCTAGCCTGCGGCGGCAGACACCGCTACCGTTGGCCCAGTATTTGGCGTTAGAACCGGAATCTTTTTATCAACAGGGTTCCCGCCATTATCGGCAGGCACTGGCGTTGGTGTTTTTTCTCAATAGTAGCCAGGAAGGGAAGGTTGTGCTGGAGCGTGCCTACGAGGCAGTGACAGACAGCCCGTGCCAAACAGCAGCGGTCAATGCCACGTTGGCTTTCTATCCGGGCGGTCTGGCGGGGCTGGAGACCGCATTTGGACAGTGGCTGGCGAATGGGCCACACCTTCCGCAGAGCTACTGATACGATGAATAACCGGGTTTTACTGGCGACAAAAGCCGCTGACTGGTACTGAGCGGGGCAATTGTTATACTGGTGCTCCATTTCGTAGAGAACGACTCTTGTCGCCGATGGTTCCCAACGTCGTATCCTGTCTCCTTTACGTAGAATTCACTGCCCTTACCAGGGACAATAAAACGGACAATCATCATGACAATTGCCCATCACAAGGTCGTTTCCATTCATTATAAAGTGGTTGACGTTGCTACCGGAGAAACGATCGACTCCTCTGACGGTGCAGCGCCAATGACTTACCTTCACGGTGCCCAGAATATTATTCCGGGTCTGGAAGCGGCGCTGGAAGGCAAACAGGTCGGTGACGAGCTGGAAGTGACGGTAGAAGCCGCTAATGCCTACGGCGACTATAGTGAAGATCGTGTTCAGAAAGTACCACGCGAAGCCTTTACCGGCGTTGACCAGATTGAACCAGGTATGGCCTTTACCGCGCAAACCGCGCAAGGCCCGGTGAACCTGATCGTGACTGAAGTCGAAGAAGCAGAAGTGACGGTAGATGCCAACCATCCTCTGGCGGGCAAGGATCTGGCGTTCAGTGTAACGGTCGAATCCGTACGCGATGCCAGCGAAGAAGAGCTGGAGCACGGCCATGTACACGGTGAAGGTGGCCATCACCACTAATAGCCAGTGCCGTAACGGACAAATAAAAAGCGGGCTACCTTGATGGTAGCCCGCTTTTTATTTGTCCGTTACTTCTGCATCCGTCTGGATGATCAGCTATTCGACTGTGTGGCCATGATGCGTTCGTACATCTTGGTGATGTCGTTCATTTTCCAGAGAATGGATTCTGTGGTGACGGCAATGACGGTAGGGACGTAACGGCCTTCTGTGTCAAGATCAAAGCCGGACTGGGAAAAATGCCACTGCGATGCCACTTTCTCCAGTGCATCGTGTATTTCTGCAGTATTCATATCAGATCCACGCAGCTGTTCCAATGAATCACCAAACAGACGGATAGCATCGCTGAACTCCTGACGCACGGCAGGTGATTGTCCGTTCCAGTACAGCGCGACATAAGCCTTGGCGATGCGTTGCGACAACATGCGCTGGCGACCGGCAACATTAATCAGTTCGGTGCTGGGCATACGGACATGGCTGGATATGGCATCCACCACATCGTTACAGGCCTTGAGCATATTCAGGTTTTCCCGCATCAGGTTATCGATGACACTTTTGTCCGGGGTTGCAAGAATGCGAACCCGGTGCTGTTGCCACAGGTCTTCTACCTGCGCCAGTTTGTTATTGATCGCTGCCGATGGTGCATAGTCTCTCAGCATCAGCAGACGCTCTTCAAACTGGGCGACACTCTCATCCAACTGCTGTTGGGCGACTTCGGGTTTGATGCCTGCCCCCAGCATCAAATAACTCTTCATCATGCGTTGCGACAGCATTCGTTGGCTACCGGAAATGTTCACCGCTTCGGCATCGTTCAGGGCATAGACCGCAGGTGACAGGCTCAATAGCGCGGTTAGCAGCAGTATGGATGAGAACAGTGATTGGAAGACTTTCATGGTTTAACCCTTGCGACGTATTGGTTTAACTCAGGCTGGTACCTGTTGATGGCGGACGTTATAGGGTTTTTCGGAACGGTTATCAATTAGATTGTTAGACAGTTGTCTTTATGTGCAAGTTGCCTTGCTCACCGTTCTGAGGCTGCTGACAGGGTTGAGGGTCGCTTAAAGCCTTGCCCTGTTTGAGTTTTGTGGTTTTTTTGATACAACTTTTAGAGTCCGCCTATGTTCTGACGGGTCTGTCCTCTTTGTCTGTTAAATTGAATTTTACTGGGTGAGGGCGAGTGATGTTGGCATTGATTGAGGTGGCTGGGCTTCCAGAACGGCCTGCCCCTGAGGGAAAAATGCTTTCTCAGGGCCAGGACTTCTCGACGGTTCAGCGGCTCAGTTGCGTTGACATGGAAAAGTCGAGTGGCTGTGGTTTCCAGATGGCAAGATCCGGGGCGTAGTCGAGTGTGCCTGCCACACCGATGGCCACAGGTTCCTTGCTGGTCAGTAGCGACATCAGGCTTTTGCCCATATCCGCAAAGCTCAACGACAGTGGGATAATCAGTTGCTG
This sequence comes from Oceanobacter antarcticus, assembly GCF_044962685.1. Lineage (NCBI taxonomy): Bacteria > Pseudomonadati > Pseudomonadota > Gammaproteobacteria > Oceanospirillales > Oceanospirillaceae > Oceanobacter > Oceanobacter antarcticus. The sequence goes on along the minus strand of NZ_JBBKTX010000023.1, from coordinate 33,423 downwards.
CTGACTGTTTTTGGCCAGTTTTGCCGGTTGCACCGAACCTGAGGCGAGAGCGCTGTTGGCTGCGGTGACCTGATAGTTCAGCCCGTTAAGGTCAACACCAAAACCATTGGGGTTTTCCACATCGACCGTGAGTTGCAGTTCCACACCGCGCCAGCTCAAACTTGAAATACTGGCACTGGCCAGACTGATTTTGGGACGTTGTGGGACAGGAATACGGGTGCTGTAGCTGGCAGGAAGACGCATGTCTCCCAGTACGGGTAGTGTAAACAGCAGCGCGGCATCCACTTGACAGGTCACTTCATCCTGATCAGCAACGGCTTTGATTGCGTTATACAGGTCGCTGTAGTTGAGACTGATCGGTAATTGGGTGGTGGTGACGCCATTGGCTTTCAGGGTCAGACCGTTGTTGGCGGGACTGACCGTGGTCAGGGCGTGATCTTCGACCGAGAGGGTCAGTTCCAGGCCGCTGGCCGGGATTGAAAAGCCGTTCGGGTTGGTAATATCCAGTGCAACCAGCAAATTGGCCTGTTCCAGTCCCAGTGACTGGATTGACAGACCACTGATCGCGGCGCTGGGTTTTTCTATGTTGAGGCTGTCCTGCAGGGTGGCGCAACCAGCCAGAAGAGTCAGGCTGAGGGCGGTAAGCAGGGTCACAATCCGGTTCATGGGCGCTCCAAGCGTCAGGGGTTGAATGCGCGCAGTGTAAGGCAATGGCCTCCAGAAAACAGTGACGCGGCACCTTATAAAGCGGCTCTGGGTCTGATACCGGGATCCGGGTGTCAATATTGGCCTGAAATCACGAATAAAAATGCAAGTTGTTTTATTGATAGGCTTGGTGAATGCCTAGGGAGCTGCGACAATACCAGCGTTATTTTCAAGCCGGATACTGCTGTGAACCTTGCTCGAATAGATTTGAACCTGCTGGTGTATCTGGATGTTCTGCTGCGTGAAGGTAATGTGACGCGGGCAGCACAACAGCTGGGTATTACCCAGCCTGCGATGTCTAACGGACTGCGCAGGTTACGTGATTTGTTTAACGATCCACTGCTGGTGCGTACTTCGGATGGCATGACCGCGACAGAGCGAGCGCGGGAGCTGCAACCGATGATTCGCAAGGCGCTGGGCGAACTGGAAGCCGCCTTGCAGCCATTGGGAGAATTTGATGCCCAGAGCAGCAGCCGGGTTTTCCGAATTATGGTCAGCGACTATGCCGAGTCGACGCTGATACCGGAACTGGTCAAGCGTTTGCGTGAGGTGGCTCCCAACGTCATCCTCGATGTGCTGACGCCGTCAGACGTGACCTTCAAGGATGTTGAGGCGGGCAAGGTCGATATGGCGATCAATCGCTTTGATGATATGCCGCAATCGTTTCATCAGATGACCCTGTGGCAGGATGATTTTGTCTGTCTGGTTAACCATGACCACCCGTTGGCGGAAAAATTTGATCTCGAAGCCTATGTCGCCAGTAACCATATCTGGGTGTCCAAAACTGGAATGGGAGCGGGTGTTGGTATTGACCCGGAAAAAGTGATTCGGTTGGGGTGGGTCGACAACGCCTTGGCCAAACTGGGTTATAAACGGCGTATATCGGTGTTTACCCGCCATTATCAGATGCCAGCCTTGCTGGCTCACAATAATGACTTGGTGGCCACCTTGCCTCGCAAGGTAGCCGATATGCAGGCGGCATCAGCATCGTTACTGGTGATACAGCCGCCCTTTCCAATCCCACCTTTCGAGCTGAAAATGGCCTGGTCGCCGTTAGTACAGCATCATCAGGCTCATCGCTGGTTGCGTCGTATTATTGTGGATGTTGCTCAGTACTGTTGATAACGTTATTCCACCGTCAGGCGCAAGCTCAGGCAATGGTTGGCGCCAGCCGCCAGGTTGACCCAGTCGTCGGCAGCGTTGGCGGTCTCGATACAGAGCATGGTTTGCCAGGCATTATCTTCAAACTGACTCAGGCGTTGGGCCTTTGTTATCCAAGGATTCCAGACAACGGTACTGCGACTGCCACGGCTATGGATCAGCAGGGTGCGTTGCGGTGTGACCAGCCGCAATGGCGACGCCTGTTGCAGATAGATACGGTCAGTTTCACCCTGAAAGACTACATCGCCCTGTTGCTGTTTGCGTTGCCAGCCGGTCATGGTGTCAATATAGGGGTGGCCGGAGAGTCCGCCAATACGGGTTGCATTGATGTCTGTCGTTGGTAAATAGGTATGTAGTGCCTGACTAAAGGCGAGGGTGGATTGTCCGGTATTGGTGGTGATCAGCTGCATTTCCATACTGGTGGGGGTCAGAATCCAGCGCGCAGTAAGCTCAGCATCCCCCTGCCAGACCGATTGGATATGGTGGCTTTGTGGTAAGGACATGTCGATTTCAACACGATCGGCAGCTTCGTAAAGTCGGGTCAGCGTCCAGCGATTGGTACGGGCAAACCCGTGGGCGGGAAGGGGTTGTCCTTCGGCCATGGCTGCCTGCACTTCTGGAGAGTTTTTGTCGGCGTTACCAAACCAGGGCCAGCAAACCGGAATGCCACCACGGAGCGAGGTTCCCTGTTGATATTCGGCGGTCGGACTGAGCCAGATCCAACTGGTATCACCGCTGGGACAAAAAGACAGCAGTTGTGCTCCTTGCGGCAGCAGACTGGCAGTGAACCCCGGATGCTGAACAACGATGCAAGGCAGCTCTCCGCGTTGTTCAAAGTGACAAAAGGCACTGTTTGAAAGGCGTTCCTTTAAAGACCGGTTTTGATGTTGACGCATGGCTTACCTTGCATAAATCGCTAGAATGACGGGTTTTACCCAGTGTGGGTGTGACTTGCTTCTACTGTACCGGATTATTGTGTGAACAAAAGCCAACTGAAGTCCTGTTTGCTCGCGTTATTGGATCAGGAAATAGACGTTGCCCTGGCGTCGGCCCGAACTGCGCAGGAAAGCGCCTCGCATGAAGGCAACAAGCCGGAAAATCAATACGATACCTTGAGTCTGGAAGCAGCGTATCTGGCCCATGGCCAATCAGAACGTATTTGGGCATTACAGCAGGAGCGTATACACGTGGCTCGCTGGGCTGTGCCACTATTTGATGAGGATGCGGTGCTGGCATTGGGTGCTCTGGTTGGTCTTGAGCCGGTTGCAGCGACTGGCGCTTCGATACGTCGTTGGTTCTGGCTGACGCCTGTCGGTGGCAGAACCTTGCTTCAATCTGAGCAGTCGGTGCAGCTAGTATCGATATCGGCACCGCTGGCAAAACGTTTGTTGAAGCTGGGGTTGGACGACGAATTGCAACTGGGGCCAGATGTCTGGCGGATCGTTGCTGTCAGTTAGGTCACAACTGGTAATCAGCGCTGCGCCTATGACTGTGTGATATAAATTTTGAGAATCATTCTCGTCTTATATGTCCAAGGCGTTACACTGGCATCTGTTATCAGGTGTATTCAACCTGTCTGTTTTTTTATCTGGAGCTGTTATGTCTCGTCCTTCTCCTCGTGAACTGGTGGTTCATTCTACATCGCGCCTGACGGCCAATATGCAGCGGCTGATCTTGACCGGGGAGGCACTGGCCGACTTCCCCGTTGACAGTGCGAGCGGGTACATCAAACTGATGTTTGCTACCGATGGTGAACCGCTCACCCAAGCGACTGCGGGAGGGCAACGTCCGCTGATGCGAACCTATACTGTCCGGGCATTTGATCCGGAAAAACGCTGGTTAAGCGTTGATTTTATGCTGCATAACCATGGCCCACAGCCAGCTGGACCCGCCGCCAGCTGGGCAGAGAGAGCTCAACCCGGTGACCGTATTCTGGTTGGTGGGCCGGGGCCAACCAAATTTATTTATGCGGATGCCGACTGGTACTTTCTGGTCGGTGATATGACGGCATTACCTGCGATCAGTTGTAATCTGGAGCAAATGCCTGCCGCTGCTCGTGGTTATGCAGTGATTGAAATTGCCGGGGAAGATGATCGCCAGGCTCTGGTATGTCCGCCAGGGATCGAAGTGATCTGGGTGGTGGATGCCAGCCCTGTGCCATCTCTGGAACAGGCGGCTGTAACCGCAGAAACCAGTGCTTTACTGCAACAGGTACGAGCGTCCGAGTGGCTGCATGGTGATGTGGCGGTGTGGGCTGCCTGTGAATTTCACAAGATGCGTGCGTTACGGCAGTATTTCCGTCAGGAACAAAACACCGGCCGCAAGGAAACCTATATCAGCAGTTATTGGAAACTGGGTCGTAGCGAAGATGAGCACAAGCTCGATAAACGCGCCGACCAGGAAACCATTGACCAGGAAGTCATTGACGCGCCGTAGTCAGGCCAGATTCATCGGCTAACGGCTGTAATAAAGCGTAAATGCTGCTTTGTCTATGGCGTGGGCATTCAGCATGAATCCGACCAGGGCAGCGCTGGCATCTTCCGGGATATCAAGGCTGGGCTGGTCGAGAGCAAACAGCGTGAATTGGTAGCGGTGCGGCTGATCTCCGGCCGGAGGGCAGGCACCACCAAAGGCATGGCTGCCGTAATCATTCCGCCCTTGCTGGGCAGAGGCTGGCAGCAGGATTGAATGTTCAGCACCAGCATCTTCTTCCAGAGCATGGCTGTCAGCGGGCAGATTAAACACCTGCCAGTGCCACCAGCCCGAGCCGGTCGGGGCATCCGGGTCATAGACAGTGATCGCAAAGCTTTGTGTCGCTTCTGGCGGGTTAAACCATTCCAGTGCTGGCGACACGTTGTCTCCGGTGCAACCGAAACCTGAATATACGTTGCGGACACTGAGGCGTGACTCCGGCTCGATCGTTGGGCTGCGAAAACCAAAACTGCTGCCATCGGCGTGAGCTGAGAGCGCGGCTGTTGCAATACCCAGGGCACTGATCGTGAGCAGTGCCATTTTCTTGTAGCTGCTGGAGCAAATCGACATGGCTGTTCTCTCTCTTCGTCTGCAGAATCCATCGACCGGGTGATTATTTTAGCGTGCCTGTTTTAGTCTGATCATATGTCATCACACTTTTGCATACTATGACGTTGACTCAGGTGGGGGTATTCGACTTTGTTGGGTGGAAGGCTGATTTCTATGTGTTGCGACTGAATGTATATTGTACAAACAGCCTTGGCGACCACGACAGTTACGCATTTTGCAGGCTTTATGCTCGATTCTGCTTGAACTGTCACTCAGGCTTACTAATATGCGCGCAGTATAGAAAGAGTACACATTGTTCACTTGGAGAAAACTATGTTGACCAAACCATTATTGGTAGCCATGGCAGTTGCGACCGCAGCAATGGCACACGCCGACAAGGATATGTACGTAACCGCTGGTACCGGATTCGTCGAAAACGAGATTTATGACGATTTCAAACTTACCAGCGGCGACTCCATTAACGATTCCTGGACCATGGAATTGTCACTGGGTTATATGGTACTGCCTGCATTGGCAGTCGAGGCGTCTGTTACACTACCATCTTTCCTGCAGGGCGATATGAAGCCGGAAGTGACTCAGTACCAGCTGAAAGGTTTGTACTTTTTTGGGAAGCGCGCTCTGAAGCCTTACCTGACGGCAGGTTACGGTATCGAAACCTTTGATGTGCCTCAAGATTCTGCCTTTGACGAAAAAACGCACGTCTTGACTTGGGGTGCGGGCTTGCAGTACGACTTGAGAGAAGACCTGTTCGGTCGCGCGGAACTGCATGTTGATGAAATGAGCGACGAAAGTAACGAACACGGTGTGTTTATGCTGGAAGTCGGTTACCGCTTTGGCAATGACAGTGGCACTACCGTTACTCGTGTCAAGGAAACAACCAAGGAAGCCTACGAACCGGTTAAACAGAAGGTTGCTGAAGTCAAGGCACCGGTTAAGGAAAAAGTTGCGCCAGTAATTGCCCCTGTTGTTGTGCAGAAACCTGCTGACAGCGATGGCGATGGCGTTCCAGACGTCAAAGATCAGTGCCAGGCAACGATTACCGGTGCCAAGGTGAATGCGAAAGGGTGTGCTGTGTTTGAAGGTAACCTGCGCGGTGTTAACTTTGAAAGCGGCAGTGCCCGTTTGACTGCTAACGCGCGTGTTATTCTGGACAGCGCAGCAGCCGAGTTACGTCAGTACCCGGATGCCATGATCGAGATTGCCGCTTTCACAGATAGCCAGGGTGCGGAAGCTTTCAATCTGCGTCTGAGTCAGCAGCGTGCAGACTCTGTACGTAATTACCTGATTGGCAAAGGCTTGGCTGCGGGTCAGTTGACTGCGCGTGGTTATGGTGAAGCCAGCCCTGTCGCATCGAACGAAACTGCTACCGGTCGTGCAGAAAACCGTCGTGTTGAGCTGAGCGTCAAGTAAAGTCCTGCTGCGCCAGTGGTCTTTTACCACTGGCGCTTGTCTGTTTTTTGGGTAGTCAGGCACCCTGGCTGCTAATGTATCCAGAAATCCCCTTATTTCTGCCCGACCGACAGGTAGCGGTTTCTTACTTCTGTGGTACTGATTGTCATCTGCTACTTCGGTAGTGGGCATTGCGGGCCAGGGTTGATAAAAACATTGACCATACTGGCTCCTGTACGCATTCTTTGCGGCGCCCGAAAACCGGATAAAACAATAACAAAACGGGGGTGACCATGTCCGAAATTGCCGTTCAGCTGGCAGGCTCAGAGCTCTGGCTGCTGGAACAGGTTCAGTTTTGCTTGCAACATGAACTCAATGCTTCACTGCAAACGTCCCATTATCTCGCAATTATCGTCGCAGGTGGTGCCCGACGGTTTGTTGAGTGTGAAATTCCCGAGTGTATTACCCGTCATTACCGTCAGGCCAGTAGTTTCAGACATTGCAGCTTGTCTGCGGATGACCCGTTGGTGGGGCGTGCGCTGGCCGGTCAACCGGTCAGTGAGTTACTTTGGCGCTGTGCTTGGCAAGCCTGGAATGGCGATGTGCTTCCGGGCGGCAGTTTTAATCGTCGTGGCCGTTTGCGGGCTTTGCCAGCTGCGCATCTACTGGTCGAAGGGCTGACTGCGGAAAGAGAGCTGATACAGCAACTGGCAAAGTTGTTGTATCAGCAGGCGCTGACGTCCCGGCAACTGGCCGACTTGTCTGGCGCGCCTGATGCCTTGGCGGAACGATTTTTTGCAACGGCAGAGTGTGCAGGCTTACTCGAATAAACCACGTTTATAGGGTTGACGTGCTTATTTCCAGACTTCAACCCGTTTGCTGCTGCTCGGAATTCTCTCAACGTCTGGCTGTCTGGTTAACCTTGGTGGCCAGATGCTCCCCTTTGGTTGTATCTCTTGTTACTCCGTTAAATTTGGTTTTACTGAGCGCCTGCTGTGGCAGGTGGCGGGCTGTGCCTGCATCCATGCTTATTTTGACAACGGCTGCCGACAATACCGGTAGGGTGGAGGCGATGGATTTGTTAGCATCCGCTGCAGGGTATCGGGTTAATGTTCAGATGGTTGGAAGCAGCTCAACGGGAGTAGCAAGTGCAGGAGATGGTTAACTATTCAGAGCGTATGACATCGATTCTGGCTCTGATCTTCGTACTGGCAGGCATTGCGCCCTTGACCGGTTGTATGACGACAACGGTCACCAGCCGATCCGGGTTTGAAGTGCCGACGGAGGCACCGAAAACACGAGGTGTCACCCGCCTGATCTTTGCGGGTGATGTTCAGCCTGTGGTTCGTATATCGCCTCATTATCCTGACAAAGAGTTCAAGCGGGAGCGGGAAGGAAGGGTAGTGATTGAGTTCACGATTCTGGCGACAGGACAGATTGGTCAGTTACGATTGATTGAGTCCAGCGGCGAGGATTTTGCAGAAGCGGCGGGAATGGCCATGCGTGGTGTACTGTTTCAGCCGGGATATGCTGGTCAAACGCTGAGGGTCGAGGCCCAGTTTCTGATCCTTCGTGCTGGGGCTTCGGGCTAGCGTTATGGGAATGCCTTTTTGCCGTGATGTTGGAACCAAAGGGTACTGCCAGGCACGGTCTGCTCTCGTTGGCTTGTTATTGTCGTTCTGTTTATTGCCGTCTTATGCGGCTGAGCCGGTCAGACCGCTGGGTGCTGATCAATTGCGGGTGTTGACGGATGAGTTGCTGGTGTTGCTGTATCAAAGGCAAACCGGGCTTTTGGAGCAGCCGGCTGCCCGTTTGTTGGCGCAAGATCCACGACTAACACCTGCTCAACAGCGTTTGGCACGATACGCGCGAGTCCGTTTTTTGCTGGCGCAAGGACAACCTGAGAGTCTCAGTGAAGCCATGGATTTGTCGGCCCGGATCGATATCGTGCGCAGTGATCGCTCTGCGGGTGTCACGCTGCCTGAGGTCGGTTTACTGGCCCGACTGGAGGTTATTCTGGCGGCCAGAAGGTTGGGGGTAAAGTCGGAATTGCTGGTGTTTTTACTGCAAACACTACAGCAGGAGGTGGCTGATTCGAGAGTGCTGCTGGATCCAGAGTCGGCACGTCTGATGGCGTCAGTGCAACTGATGGTATGGATGACACAGTGGCAGACGGGCGCAGGTGTCGATATGCCACAACTGTCGAGATGGATAGCGCTGGATTCGCCCTGGTATGCCACCGCCCTGGTGCTGCAAGGGGTCAAGGTCTTGTTACCCGTCACTAACGGACCGACGCTCTGGTTGCATTCGGTGCCTGTGGCAGCTGCCGGGGGAGCCGTATACCCCGGCAGGCTTGATCTGTTCCGGTTGGAGCAGGCGATGCTGCAATTGCAGGTACTGGATGCCATGGGAGCAGTCTCAATACGATCCTTGTTTTTACAGAATCTGTATCAGGGTTTGCAACAACATATCGGTGCAATACGCCAGTGGCAGCATCCCGAGCGATTGGATCAGCTGTTGGCACATTGGCTGAGGCCGGTAATGATGCCCGATGCCGCAGAACCGGATGACCGCTTCAGGGCGTTTGTGGGGTGTCCTCTTGCTGGAGCGTTGACGGATGACATGGACGTTGCGGCGCGTTGCCAGCCGCTGTCTCTCAGTTATTTGCATCCGGCCATTCGCTCGCGTTTGTTACGTGTTGCCTGGGTTGACCGCCAGGAATCACTGGCGTTACTGGCGCGCCTCGACAGCTTGCAGGCCGATCTGCTGCTGCTGGAACAGTCGAGTATGGCCGATGCACGTTTGTTAACGGCGGACGTGTCCGAGTCAGCAGAAGCACCAGCGTTGGAAGATTTACTGCGCGGCAGGCAAGCGGCTTATGATACCCAGGCGAATTATTATTATCAGTTGGCGCAGCGCCATGTATACCTGAGTTTGCTGGTGTATCTGGCGCAAGAGCGTCAACGGCTGACCAGCTACTTGAGTATTGTGCACGAGCAGCTGGTCGAGCTGGATTAGCCCAGGCTGATTTCTGTCAGTTCGGGCATATCGATAGTCAGTTTTTCGGCAGGGGCAATCACGATGGCTTCACCGGTGACGACGGCTTTGCCATTCTGGTTGGTGATTGTGGTGTCGAGAATCACTTCCTGCTTGCGATCACGCTTTTCCTTGACCGTCAGGGTAACGGTGACGGTGTCACCAATCATGATCGGCCGTTTGAACTGGACGTTTTGTCCCATATAAATTGTGCCTGGTCCAGGCAATTCCATCGCCAGTGCTGCAGAAATCAATGCGCCAGAGTACATGCCATGGGCAATCTGACCCTTGAACTGAGTGGTGGCAGCGTAAGCCGGGTCAAGATGCAGCGGGTTGTGATCACCGGATACCATGGCAAACAGCTTCAGGTCGCGTTCGTTAATGGTGTGCGTGCGCTGACAGCTATCGCCGATATTCAGTTCGTCATAGGTGCGATTGGTAATGGTTTCCATAGAATCAATCCGATGTCAGAGTGAGGATTATATAGCCAGGCTGGCCGTGGGACGGCGCGAGTGTAGCGCGAATTTGAACCGTCCATGTGTCATTCACAAGTCATGTGTGTTGTTGTTGACCAAAATCATCTTTCAAGGCAGATCTTGTCCTTGTGGAGTAAGCGAGGGTTGTGTTTAACCACTTCAACAGATCAGACCGTACTTGATCGGCATTGGTTTCGTTAAACATTTCATGACGCCCGCCAGGATACAGTAGCGTTGTGACCTGGTCGTGACCGGTACGGCGCAAGGCGTTATCGAGCGCCCTCACCCCGCGACCGTACTGACCGACGGGATCCTGGTCTCCAGATAACAATAAAATGGGCAGGTTGTGGGAGATGGTGGTAAAGGCATCTTCTTTGGCGAGGTTGCCCAGGGCCATAAAAAAGTTCTGCCAGAATTCGGCGCTGCAATCAAATCCGCACAGAGGGTCTGCTCGGTATTGCTGCCGTATGGTTGCATCACGGGTAAGCCAGTCCCAGGTACTGGAGGCTTGTTTGATACGCTGGTTGTACCCGGCAAATGCCAACCTGCTGAGCAGGGCGGAGGGCGCTTGACTCGTTCCACAGCGCGCCACCATACGGGCGACGAGTTGGCCTAACTGGCATAACCAGCGTGGTTGGTAGCCGCTGCCGGAAAGTATCACACCTGCCAACTCCTCAGGGGGTTGCATGATTTCGGTCAAGGCAACAAAGGATCCCATTGAATGGCCGAGTACAATGATCGGTATGCCGGTTTCAAGATGCCGCTGGGCTGCTTGACGAGCGCTTCTTGCGTCATTTGTCAGCTGCTGCCAGCCGTTTTCTGGGTGGGTGCTTTGGTAGGGAATATGGCCGATTGGCTGGCGTTCCCCGTGACCTTGGTGATTGTGTACCAGTACGGCGTAGCCAGCTGCTGATAAGGTATCGATCAGTGGCTGATAGCGGCGCCAGTGTTCAGCCATACCGTGGTATATCTGCATCAGTGCCACAGGTTCTGTAGCTGGCATAAACAGCGCAGCATTAAATACCTGGCCACCAGCACTGGCTATACTCAGGGAGTGGATAGATGGGCCACTGGCATGATTCATGGGGTGTTCCTTTTCTGTCTGCATTGGGCAGTGGCTGTGTGGAAATACAGGTTGATGTGCTGAGTGTCTGTTTTTTTGTTGGCTTTTCGCTATCTTGCTGTCCGCTGAAGAATAAGATTTGTCAGAGTGATGGTGTTTAAGGAAACAGTTTTTTGCCTGAGTTTCAAAAGATGGTTACACTTCCGGGCTCTGGCTCAACAGTCACTCGTGACCCGCTACGGAAAAGGGGGTCATTGCAGCGGACACTATGAGCAGACGCGACGTATAAGAATAACCAATGTTGGGGTGTAAAGGGGGCGGTATGAACGAGCAGTTCTTCCAGGAACGCTATCCGGAAAATTATCCAGGCACTATTGATGCCGACAAGTACCATTCAGTCATCGAGCTATTCGATCGCTTTGTGAAAAAATTTGCCACGCGTCCCGCCTTTGTTTGTCTTGGGCATACGCTGAGCTACAACGATCTGGATGTGCTGAGTGCCCATTTTGCCAGCTATCTGCAACATAATCTGGGTTTGCAGCCTGGCGATCGGATTGCCATCCAGTTACCCAATATTTTGCAGTATCCGATTGTGGTGTTTGGAGCCATGCGGGCCGGGTTGATCGTGGTTAATACCAATCCTCTCTATACCGAGCGGGAAATGGAACACCAGTTTAATGACTCGGGTGCCAAAGCGCTGGTGGTGCTGGCCAATATGGCTGAAAAAGCGGAGAAGGTGCTCGACCGTACCGGTATCAAGCACGTGGTGGTGACGGAAGTGGCAGATCTGCATCCGGGACTGAAACGGTTGCTGATCAACGGCGTGGTGAAATACGTCAAAAAACAGGTACCTGATTATCATATTCCCACTGCGGTATCGCTACGACAAGCGTTGGCCAAGGGCTCCAGGCGTCCCTTTCGGCCATGCCCTGCCTCTGGTAACGATGTTGCCGTACTGCAGTACACCGGTGGCACTACCGGGATTGCCAAGGGAGCGATGCTGACCCACCGTAATCTGATCGCCAATATGTTGCAGTGTCACGGCCTGTTTGTCATGGCGCTGGATGAAGGCGTGGAAACCGTGGTAGCACCTTTGCCGCTGTATCATATTTATGCCTTTACAGTGCATTGTATGGTGCTGCTGGAAACCGGGAATTGTTCCTTGTTGATTCCCAATCCGAGGGACATTCCCGGATTTATCAAAACCTTGCAGCAAAACCCTTTTTCGGCGTTTGTTGGCCTGAATACCTTGTTTGTTGCCCTGTGTCACCAAGACAGTTTCCGGGCGCTGGATTTTTCCAGCCTTAAACTCACGATTTCTGGCGGTATGGCATTGACATCGGCGGCAGCTGAACGCTGGAAAGAGGTCACGGGTGGCGATATTGCAGAGGGGTATGGCATGACGGAGACCTCTCCGGTGGTGTCGTTTAATCCGCCCGGACATATTCAGCTGGGCAGTATTGGTATGCCGGTATCGAGCACAGTCTGTATTACCGTGGATGATGAGGGCAACGAATTGCCGTTGGGCGAACCGGGGGAGTTGTGCGTCAAGGGGCCGCAGGTGATGAAAGGCTACTGGAAGCGTGAAGCAGCTACCGATGAATCATTCCTGCCGGGTGCGGATGGCTTGCCTGCCCGTGAATGGCTGCGAACCGGAGACATTGCTGTTATTCAGGACGATGGCTACATGCGTATCGTCGACCGCAAGAAAGACATGATTATCGTCTCCGGTTTTAACGTTTATCCAAACGAGGTTGAGGATGTGATTGCGGCTCATCCTGAAGTAATGGAAGTCGCCGCCATTGGCATTCCCGATCTGAAAAGCTCTGAAGCAGTGAAGGTGTTTATTGTGGCGAAGTCCGAGCTGACGGATGCCGATATTCGACACTGGTGCAAAGAGCGGCTGACCAATTACAAGGTACCGAAGCATGTCGAGTTTCGCACCGAGTTACCGAAAACCAATGTTGGCAAAATTCTCCGGCGCGAACTGAGAGCGGAAGAACTTGCCAAGGACAGTGAATAATAATCTGAATCTGGGGGTTGTTAAACCGTAGTGCCGAATACGCAGGACTGAGTTTGGCCTCTGTCCTGCGCCGCTTACGGCTCCGGCAGTAGATCCTTGTTAACGGATTATCAGGATTGATCTGGAGGTAATTCTCCGACGAGCACGGCCTCGTACTGGCTGGTGATCTTATCCAGCTTGGCCAGCAGGGTTTCAGTCATCTCGTGGATATGCGGGACTTCCTTACGTTTATTGGCACTTTCCTGAAACAGGCGAAAGGTGGCTTTTGAGGTCATCCAAAATGACGCGGCCGATTCCAGTGATACCGCCAGTTGTGGCGTGGTAAAGCGCGAATGCATCAGCTCTCGAAGCGTGTGGTCGAACAAGGCAATGGAGGCATCCAGATCGGAATGTATCCATTGGTTGTCATAGCCCCAGTAAATGGCGATACAATTTCTGGCAATGCGTTGCGACAGCATGCGTTGTCTGCCTGCAAGGTAGACCATTTTGGCGCCATGATGGCCTTGCTGGTCTGCCTTGCTACGAGCCACATCATCACACAACGCCAGTAAGCGGTCATTTTCCTGGATCAGCGTACCAATAAGATTGTGATCCGGCCGTGCCATAATATGTTTACGGTGAGTTTCCCACACAGACAGCGTATTGATCAGCAGTTCCTGGATAACGTCACTGGATTCATCTTCCATCAGTCGTGCCAGCCGTTGTTCAAACAGCATGACGCTGACGTCGCGCTGGCTACTGGCTGAGCGGGGACTGATTCCGGCACCAATCATCAGATGATCTTTCATCATTCGCTGGCTGAGCATGACCAGACTGCCTGTCATTGTTGCGACAGTATTGTCCCTGCCAGCGGTGTAGGCGTTCTTTTTCGGTCGCTTGATCCAGAAAAACCAGATTAATGCGAGAAAGAAGATCAGAAGCATGTGAATTCCTCCGTGAATTCCCTCCAGCGTGACGATTAACCTTCACCGTCAAACGCGCTGGTGCTTATAAGCTTGGAGAGAACGACAGTCGGGTTATTTGATTGCTCTACAATGCAGCAAAAAATAGCGTGTACTAAGGTCGAAATCAACTAATGACCTTATCAATAGATATTTCTCGCAGTAACTGTCTGGATGGTCTGCCTTTCACCTCAACATGGCGGTATATGTCTGATTGTTTGACGCAGGGTCTGCGCTTGCTACTGCGGTTGCTCCCAGTCCCTCAATTTGAACTTGTGTAGGGGCAGTCCAAATCACTACGGATGCGCCTGGAGAGGCCCAGAGTGTCCACTTCCTCATAAGCGTTACTGATAATAAGCATAGCGCTGTTTTCTGCCGGATTACGTGTTTGCTGGTTGCTTTCTGTACAGATTGAGCGTTGAGTCTGATTTTTTAAATATCCTTGGAGATCAGTGAATTTTCTGCTGTGAAAGGCATCGGCTATGCAAGCATTGTCCTGTAGCGATTAGCCATCGTATGGAATTTGCTTTGCTGATATAGTCCACCGCTATCAAACAGGTGTCAGGCTGCCGTGGCGGCCTGATTTAATTGGGAATCCGGTGCAACTCCGGGACTGTACCCGCAACTGTAATTCTCTGGCCGTAACGGGCAGGGGAAAGTCAGATACCAGCCTGGGAATTGTTTGGCCGACATTCGGCGTGGGCGCGCTGTAATGTCTGGTCAATAAATGATTCTGTCTCTTGAATTTTGTTCGTGCGGGAATACACGAGCCATCTCCTTTCCCTGTTGATGCAGTTTGTCGACAGTCGACGGTGTTGGATGGTAATCCTGGGCATGAACTCTTGTTATCTGGTGCTTCCATGGTTGGCTGTTCCGGTCTGGTGGTTGACGAGCTGAGGCTCACGATTGATCAGCAACCGATTCTGAAATGTATCTCTTTTTCACTGCCTGCCGGTTCCGTGCTCGGTGTGCTTGGCCCGAACGGTGCGGGCAAGACCAGTTTGCTGCTGGCGTTGTCGGGTCAGTTAACTGGACAGATAACGGCGACTACGCTGGCCTGGCAAGATCGGCCATTGTCCGATTACAGCCTGAATCAGCGTGCCCGGCGTATCGCGGTTGTGAACCAGCTGAACGATGCGGTCTTTGCCCTCAGTCTGCGGCAAATGGTACGCATGGGGTTGTTGCCGCACCAATCCTTGTTGGGACGGCAGTCAGCAGCCGATGACGAGCGGATCGATCAGGCGCTGGAGCGTGTTGGCCTGGCAGAAAAATCAACCCGTGTATTTTCGACCCTGTCTGGCGGCGAGCAACAACGTGGTCTGATTGCCCGTGCCCTGGTGCAGCGGGCGGAACTGATTGTGCTGGATGAACCTGTTAACCATCTCGATGTGTATTTCCAGCACGATGTGCTGGCCTTACTGGGCCAGCTGGCACGTGATACCGGGCTGACGGTGGTCATGAGTCTGCATGACCTCAATTTGTCCGCGCACTACTGTGATCAGCTGTTGCTGTTGGAAAATGGCGAACAGGTGGCTTTCGGGACGCCGGACAGTGTGTTGGTGCCGGAGCGTCTAGAGCGTGTTTTTCGCTTGCCTTGTGCGGTTCGTCGCCACGACGACCGGGCGTTACGGGTAGATTTTTCACCCTTGCCCTTAACCGTTCAAACGCGGGATAAACGGCGATGAGGCAGCGTTGGTGGTGGTTGCTGGCCGTGGCGGTGTTATCACCGCTGGCTGCGCTGTTTTTTGGCTCTGCCAATTTGTCACTGGATACTGTTTGGCGTTGCCTCGTCGGTTTGCCTGTTGATCCACTGGATCAGTTGATTTTTACCGACTTGCGTTTGCCAAGAGTTGCTGCGGGGGTTTTGGTCGGTGCCGGGCTGGCGATTGCCGGAGCATCCTTGCAGAACGTCACACGTAATGGCCTGGCGGATCCTTACTTGTTTGGGGTGGTCGCGGGCGCCGGATTGGGTGCCAGTGTGGTCACGGTGCTGATGGGCTCGGCACTGGCCCAGCATCCGCTGCTGGCGGGGTTGCTGGGTTGGTTACCGACGGCAACCGCTTTGCCGATTGCTGCGTTTGGCGGTGCACTGTTTGCGGTGATGCTGGTACAGATACTGGCAGTCACTTCGTTTGCCCGCAGCTCCGAGCAGTTGTTATTGGGCGGCGTTGCCATTTCACTGATGCTGGGTTCGCTGACGCATTTTATTCTGTTTGTAGGCGAGCCGTTTGCGGCCAATAAAGTCTTGTTCTGGCTGATGGGCAGTCTTGCCAGAGTGGAAAGCAGTCATCTGTTGCTGCTCTTTCCCGTAGTGCTGATTTGTAGTGCTGTTTTATTGCTGTTGGGACGACATTTCGATGCCATGCTGCTCGGCGATGACAATGCCCGGACGCTGGGGGTTGATGCGGTTCGGTTGCGGGCCTTGGCACTGGTGATGTGCGCCGCTCTGACGGCAGCGGTGGTGGCCTACTGCGGTGGTATCGGTTTTGTTGGTCTGATGATTCCCCATATTGTGCGGCGTTGGCTGGGGGTGACGAACCGAACACTGATTCTGGGGTGTTTGTTACTCGGCAGTACCTTTCTGGTATGGGTTGATGTGATTGCCCGATCGGCGGTTGCCAGTCAGGAAATTCCCATCGGTATTATCACCTCGGCGATTGGTAGTGTGTTTTTTCTGATTGTTATGCGTCAGCGTTTGGCCTGAGCGGAGCCCGGTTTATGCAAGCTGTTCATTTTGATATTCAAGCTGTCGGGAATACCTGGCTGACACACATACAACAGCGGATTGATGAAAAAACCAAACCGTTGGGGTCGTTGGGAGAACTGGAAGGGTTGGCGGCCAGGCTGGCACAGATCCAGACTCAGACCCTTGATGGCGTTGCTGCTGGCCGTATTAGCATTGTCCGGCCGACCATGCTGGTGTTTGCAGCTGACCATGGCATTGCTGGTCA
This sequence comes from Oceanobacter antarcticus, assembly GCF_044962685.1. Classification (NCBI taxonomy): domain Bacteria; kingdom Pseudomonadati; phylum Pseudomonadota; class Gammaproteobacteria; order Oceanospirillales; family Oceanospirillaceae; genus Oceanobacter; species Oceanobacter antarcticus. The sequence goes on along the minus strand of NZ_JBBKTX010000023.1, from coordinate 16,636 downwards.
TCCGATCAGTATTGCTCCGCAAACGGTGACCGAACAGATGGTTCGCAATTTCCTTGCCGGTGGCGCGGCGATCAATTGTTTTTGCCAGGCCAATGAAATGGCGCTGATGGTGATTGATGCGGGCATGATCAGCCCGGTCTGTTCGGATCATCCGTTGTTGTTGACGCGCAGGGTCAATGCCGGAACCGATGATTTCTCCCAGCATGCGGCGATGACAGCGGCGCAGTGTCAGCAAGCGCTGCGATATGGCGCTGACGTTGCCCGAGACCAGATCAGCGCCGGATCAAATGTACTGGGCTTTGGCGAAATGGGCATCGGTAATACCAGTTCCGCCTCGGCTGTGCTGGCGTTACTGGAAAATATAGCGGTAGACCGTGTGGTTGGGCGCGGAACCGGAATCAACGATGACCAGCTGCAGCTCAAGCGTGAACTGATTCATCAGGCCGTTCAGCGGATTCGATCCATGCACCCGGAGGTGACTGCTGACATTGCCATGCAGGAAGCTGGCGGGTTTGAAATTGTCCAGATGGTGGGGGCGATGCTGGCGGCGGCAGAGCAGCGGGTGACGATTCTGGTTGATGGTTTTATTGTGTCGGTGGCGGCACTGCTGGCTTGTCGTATGGCACCCAACTGCCGGGACTATCTGGTGTTTTGTCATCAGTCGGCTGAGTCGGCACATGGCTTGACGTTACAGGCGTTGAATGCACGTCCTTTACTGAGTCTTGGTTTGCGCCTGGGAGAAGGCACCGGTGCCGCATTGGCGCTGCCATTACTGCGGGCTGCGGCTGCGTTTTATAACGATATGGCGACCTTCGCCAGCGCCGGGGTGGAGGTGTAATGGCTGCGATGACCTTGCTGCTGCGACAACACGGGCAGCGCTTGCAGTTGGCGCTGGGTTTTTTGACCCGTTTGCCGATGAGCCGTCAGTTGCCATACAGCACGGACAATATGCACAAGGCGCTGGGCTATTTTCCCTTGGTGGGTTGGCTGCTGGCCGGGTTGCTGACGGTTGTGTTCCTGCTGGCTGAGGCCGGTCTGGGGACGCTGCCTGCGGTTTGTGTACTGCTGATCACCAGTTTGCTGTTGACCGGGGCGTTGCATGAAGACGGTCTGGCCGACTGTTTTGATGGTTTTTACGGCGGACTGGAGCAGCAGCACAAGCTCACCATTCTCAAGGACAGTCGGCTTGGCACCTACGGCAGCAGCGCCTTGATACTGGCCTTGCTGTTCAAGTTTGTCCTGCTGGTGAGTCTCGCAGGTCAGGGAGAATTGCTGCTGGCGCTGGTTATTGGTTATCCCTTCTCCCGTGCGCTGGCAATTACTCATGCACAAGATCTGCCTTATGTCTCGGCACCCGGCAGCAGTAAAAGTGATCCGCTGGCACAGCCGATGAATGCGGTCTTGTTGGCGCAGGTGCTGATAACCGGGACAATAGGCCTGTTGTGGTTGCCGTTCTGGTCGGCCCTGACGGTGATCGCTGCTGTTGTGGTAATGCGCCAGCTGCTCAAACAATGGATGCAAAAGCACCTGCACGGCTTCACCGGTGATTGTCTCGGTGCCGCCCAGCAGCTGCAGGAACTGTTGATCTATACGGTATTACTCGCCCTGGCCCAACATGGATACCTGACATGATTCATTTAATCCTCGGTGGTGCCCGCTCTGGCAAATCCCGTTACGGGTTAGCGGTGGCCAGTGCTCTGGCGATACAGCAAGGCGTGGATCAATATTTTGTGGCGACGGCGACGCCCTTCGATGACGAAATGACCAGCAGAATAGAACGACATCAGCAGGAAAGGGGGGAAGACTGGCAGCTAGCTGAAGTCCCTCTGGCACTGGCAGAGTATTTGAATCAGCAATCAGGTACTGGCGTTATTCTGGTGGATTGCCTGACGTTGTGGCTCAACAACCAGTTTTATCACTTACCTGAACAGGATTTTCCGGCGCTGTTCGCTCAAATGACCCAGGCGCTACAGCAATGCCGTATGGATGTTGTGCTGATCGCTAATGAAATCGGATTTGGGGTGGTGCCTGCGGGCGGAGTCAGCCGGGCGTTTGTCGATCAGGCCGGGTGGTTGAATCAGGCCTTGGCAGCCATTGCCGACCGGGTAACCCTGGTGGTTGCCGGGCTACCACTGACCGTGAAAGAGGTATAAGGCATGACTACAGGGGATACGATCATTGATCTCGTTCGTCATGGAGCGGTAGCGGGTGAGCCAGCGCTGTATGGCAGCACCGATGTTGCCCTTAGTAACGCTGGCTGGCAGCAGCTGGAACGTGCGTTTGCTGCTATTTCGGCCCCGGTCAGTGTCGTCAGCTCGCCGCTGCAGCGCTGCCAGGCCTTCGCCACGCACTGGTCGCAACAGCAAGGGCTGACGCTGGCGATTATTGCTGAATTACGCGAATACGATTTTGGCGACTGGGATGGCATTCCGTTTGACGTGTTGTTCGGTACGCCAGAGGACAACCCCGACGGCTGGAGCGAACTGGAAGCCTTTAGCCAGTTTCCGGCAGGCAATCCACCACCTGGGGGAGAGCGAATTGAACAGGTCTATGAACGGGTGGTTCGTGGCTGGAACCAGGTGCTCAAGCAGAGCGCTGGCGGCCATACCGTGGTGGTTTGTCATAGCGCCGTTATTCGTTTGATTCTCGGTTATTTACTCCCGGTCGACTGGCGTGATGGCAGTTGGTATTCCTCGCTGTCGATCCATTACGGCAGCCGTACCCGCATCCGTATTCCGGCCCACCCGGAGGCCGCTGCGGTGGTGGAATGTATTGGCTGGTTACCGGCTGACAATGATCAGCCAGAAAGGCAACACGGTGGTGAATAACTGGCAATCTCCCAGCACCCTGATGGTACAGGGCACTACCTCGGATGCCGGTAAAAGTTTGCTGGTGGCGGGATTGTGCCGGTGCTTTCGTGATCTTGGTATCGCGGTGGTGCCGTTCAAGCCGCAAAATATGGCGTTAAACAGCGCGGTGACTCTGGATGGTGGCGAAATTGGTCGCGCTCAGGCGCTACAGGCCAGAGCTGCTGGTCTGCAGCCGCATGTGGATATGAATCCGGTGCTGCTCAAACCCAACTCGGATACCGGTGCCCAGGTTATTATTCATGGCCAGGCCGTCACCGATATGGAAGCAGCGGCTTACCATGATTACAAAACCACCGCGATGACTGCCGTGCTGGCTTCCCACCAACGCTTGCAACAGCAATATGAGCTGATTGTGGTTGAAGGTGCGGGCAGCCCGGCGGAAATCAATTTGCGCGACCGCGATATTGCCAATATGGGGTTTGCCGAGGCGGTGGATTGCCCGGTGATTATTGTGGCGGATATCGATCGGGGTGGCGTATTCGCCCAGCTGGTGGGGACACTCGAACTTTTGTCGGCCTCCGAGCAACAGCGGGTGGTGGGCTTTGTGATCAATAAATTTCGCGGTGATCTTGGCTTGTTGCAGCCTGGTCTTGACTGGTTGCAGCAGCGTACCGGCAAACCGGTATTGGGTGTGTTGCCCTATTTAACCAATCTGGGTGCGGCAGCAGAGGATGCCATCGAGATTGAGCAGCAACTCGACACCTGGGATGTCCGGCTTCGGGTCAAGGTGCCGGTGCTGTCCCGTATCAGTAACCACACCGACTTCGACATGCTGCGCCAACACCCCCAAGTGGATTTCAGCTATGTTGGTCCAGGTCAGCCACTGACCGATGCCGACTTGATTATCCTGCCGGGCAGCAAGAATGTACGTGCCGAACTGGATATGTTGTGTAACAGCCGCTGGGCCAGCGATATTGCCCGCCACCTGCGTTACGGTGGCAAGGTGATGGGGATTTGCGCTGGCTATCAACTGCTGGGGCAGGGTATTCATGACCCGGACGGCGTCGAAGGCGTTGCGGGGAGCCGTGTTGGTCTGGGGTATTTACCCATCGAAACCCGGCTGTATCGGGATAAATTCCTGACCAATGACAGCGGTGAATTGGCTTTGCCTGGTAGTGAGCAGAATACTGGTGGCGTGCCGGTGACCGGTTATCAGATCCACGCCGGGCGGAGCCGTTACCTTCATGAACAGCGAATCCAGCCTTTTGCCTACCTGCAGGATAGTCAACCGGACGGCTGTTATAGTGACGACAATCAGGTGGTCGGCACCTACTTGCACGGCGTGTTTGATACCCCGCAAGCCTTGCAGCAGATACTGCAGTGGGCCGGTGCCACCACCGACCGGATAGACAGCTATCAGCAACAGCAAGAACAGGCGCTGGATCGCATCGCCAGCGCCTGTGCCGAACATCTCGATATAGCGACATTACTGGCCTTTACCTCGGCCACTGTCACCGCCCCTGAAACCAGTCCTGAAACCAGTCCTGAAACCATTCCTGAAACCGATCGCCGTGGAGAGTCGCGTGAATCCAGTACCTGATAAAAATGCAGCACACAAAGCCAAAATGCAGCAACAACAAGCCGCTGTTGCTGAGCGGGTCAAGGCCGCTCAGGAAAAGCGCGGCACCCTGATCGTGATTACCGGCAATGGCAAAGGCAAGTCCACCTCGGGTTTTGGCACGGTTGTCCGGGCGCTTGGATACGACTTGAAAACTGCCGTAGTGCAATACGTCAAAGGCACCTGGCCTTGTGGCGAACGGGATTTGTTACAAAAACTGGGGGTGCCGTTTCATGTGATGGGCACCGGATTTACCTGGGATACCCAAGATCGGGACAAGGACATCGCCGCCGCACAGGAAGCCTGGGCGGCCAGTAAGGTGTTTCTGGCCGACCCGGAGATTCACGTACTGTTGCTGGACGAACTGACCTATATGCTCAGCTACGAATACCTCGATCTTGAGGAGGTGCTGACGGCGCTGGCCAATCGCCCGGTCGAACAAACCGTGGTGATTACCGGTCGTGATGCCCATCCGCGCTTGATCGAACTGGCCGATACCGTCAGTGAGGTGCAACCGGTCAAACACGCGTTTGATGCCGGTATCAAGGCACGTAAAGGCGTGGACTGGTGAGTCGACCGTATCGGGCGGGTTGGCTGCTGTTGCTGGTTCTGTCTGCTGCTCATGGTGCGGAGCCGGGACAGCAGACAGAACTATCATCAGCAAAACAGGCACCAGCAACAGTGCAGAAAACGTCAAACCCGGCAGACGCCCGAGCATCGCTGCGTATTATCGCCTTGGCACCGCATATTGTGGAATTACTCTATACCATTGGAGCGGGAGCACAAATCATCGGCACTACCGAATACGCCGATTATCCAGCCGCTGCCAATGACATTCCCCGGGTCGGCTCCTACGCCGGTTTGCAGATTGAAAAAATCCTGCAAATGAAACCCGACCTCATTATTGCCTGGCGTAGCGGTAATCCGGTAACGGATCTGGAGCGGCTGCAGCAATATCATCTGAACGTGGTGTATTCCGACGTCACCCGGCTTGACGATGTCGCCAGTGCATTACGCAACTTTGGACGTCTGACCGGCCACGAAGCCAGTGCCGAACAGCATGCTTTGGCTTATGAGCAGGAGTTGCAGCGACTGCGCGCCACCTTTGCCAAGCGGACGCCGGTGCGGGTGTTTTACGAACTCTGGTCGCGGCCGCTGACCACGGTGGCGGCTAATGCCTGGCCACAACAACAGTTGACACTTTGTGGGGCAGACAATCCATTTGCCCAACTGAATCAGGATTACCCTGGGGTCGGGCTGGAGCAGGTGATTGTTTCGATGCCCGAAGTGATTATCCAGCCAAGCCACCAAGGAAATAACAGCATTGATGCCGATGCGGTTAACTGGCAGCGCTGGCGTACCATTCCGGCGGTCAAAAATGGTTATATCATTCACCCGGATGCGGACAAGTTGCATCGCATGACTCCCAGAGCGCTGGATGAAATCGGCCTGCTGTGTGAACAGATCGACCATGCCCGATAAACTGGCTGATATAAAAACACTTTTTAGTCACCTCTAGCCTGATCACGACGGCGGTCTGGCGTAGTACTCTGCGTTGAATCGGTTACTTATGAGAATGACTGCCAAATGACCCGTTCCCACACAGAAGCATTGATTTTTAACTACTATCAGGCATTTAACCAAGGCGATATGAACGCCTTTCTGGCATTGCTCTCTGACGATGTCATTCACGATATCAATCAGGGAGAGCGAGAAACCGGCCGTGAGGCCTTTGCCCGCTTTATGGCGCGTATGAATCATCATTACCGCGAAACCCTGAAGGATATCGTGATTCTCAGCAGCCCGGATGGAGAACGAGCCGCTGCCGAGTTTGTCGTGCATGGCGAATACCTTGCCAGCGATGAGGGCCTGCCAGCAGCTTATGGGCAAGGGTATGTGCTACCGGCGGGCGCTTTTTTTGATATTCAGAATGGCAAAATTGCCCGTGTCAGCAACTACTACAACCTCGACGACTGGATTCGTCAGGTAACAGCGGCCGCCCTTGCGGACGGAGTGGTTTAAAGCCTGTCTGGTTGAGTGCGTCGGGGGCTGGTCAGCCGGGTACGCTTGAGCCAGATCAGGATGCCCGTCAGGGATAACATAGCAACCAGTACTCCTAACAAAGACAGTATTATTCTGCCAGTGAGACCCAAAATACGACCGGAATGCAGTGGGTATTGGGCCTGTACAAAAATATCTGCTGCAGTGCCCTTGCCGGTTTCAATTCGAGCGAGGATATCACCGTTGTCACTGTCGATTTGTAACCAGTTTGGCCCCAGTCCGCCATCTCCATGAGCGCCTTCCAGCGTATAAAAACCGACGCCATAGACTTTGTGCAGAGCACCATAATATAGGCCGCCAGGTGGCTTCTTCCAGCCCAGACGCCGGGCTTCGTCGGTGGCGATGGCGAGTATTTGCTCCCGTGTCAGTTGCGGGCTGGCGGGTTCGTTCATGGGGCGAGCAGAGCGGGTGTCGAATGCATCGGGGGTCAGGCTGGATATTTGCCCCAATAGTGGCCTGACCAGCTGATATTCCAGATTCATGGAAATGGAACTGAACGCCACAATCAACAGCAATGGCCAGATCCAGACACCGCCGGAACGATGCAGGTCAAACGTGAGTTTGTGGCCCGGCTGACGCCAGCGGAAACGGAAGGACTTGCGCCATACCCGCCGCGACGGGAAGCTGATTCCCAATGCGATCAGGCAGTCGAGTGTCCAGAATACCGCGACCACTCCCATAAACAGAATGCCCAGTTCGAGACCCAAGCCGTCGGGCAAATGCAGGCTGTAATGCAGCTTGTATAAAAACGGCAACAGGTTTTCTCGGCTCAGCGAGATATCGCCCCAGTGACGCCAGGATTGTGCCGTGCCAGTGTAAGGGTTCATGGCAATCTGGTTATGCGACAGACGCTGTTGCTGACCGCTGACAGGATCCGCTGCTCCTTCGACATAAAGCAGGGTGTTGTGACCCGGCTCCTGATGCAAATCGAGCCAGGTGACTTGGGCGGCAGGCTGCTGCTGTTCGTAGCGGTTGGCCAACTCAAGGGCGGTAAACAGCCGTTGACTTGGCTCCGTGTTGTCCGGGATGGCGGTTTCAAATAATTGGGGATTGAGCCATTCATCCAGCTCATGATCCCAGGAGATGATCGCGCCGGTTGCCCCGGCGACGAACAGAAACAGAGCCGTTGCCAGTCCGATGACCCGGTGACAACGAACCATAAACGGTCGCAGTACATTGACCATGCAGGATTACCAGCGATATTTGATGGAAGCAACTGCCTTGCGGCCTCGAGCTCGATAGCAGTAGCCGTCATGACACAAAGTGTACGTGTTGTCGGCCAGGTTGCTGATATTGAGCGCTGCGCTGGCACCACTTAACCATTGACCCAGCTGCCAGGATGCGCGGGCATCAACAACCGAATAGGCGTCATTTTTCCAGCTGTTGGCAGCATCGGCATAGCTCATACCCACCCAGCGGGCTCCCAGTCCTGCCTCAAACTGGCCAAACTGATAATTACCCCAGGCATTGGCCATGTTGTTGGGGGTGCCAGTGGGTTGATTGCCTTGGTAGCCGTCATTACTGCGGCTGACTTCCGGGTCGAGATAGGTATAGGAAGCGGTCAGGTCGAGGTTGCGGAGGTTGAGTTTACCTTCCAGTTCCAGGCCCTGGGTGCGTAATTCGCCGGTTTGCACATTGAAGTCAGAATTGTTGAGGTCTGTGGTCAGGACGTTGGTTTCGGTCAGATCAAAGAGACTGGCAACAGCAAACAGACGCTGGTTGGCCGATTGGTATTTGACCCCGGCCTCCAGTTGCCTGCCTGCGCCAGGTTCAAACGGGTTGCCATTGGCATCGCTGCCAATATTGGCGGTGAACGAGGTGGCGTAACTGATGTAGGGAGCCAGGCCGTTGTCCAATTCACGAATCAGGCCGAGGCTGCCGCTGGTCGCCTGGTCATTCTGGCGCGTGTCATCTCCATAGAGAATGTCTTCTGTCTGGGTGTTGAGGTTATCTCGGCGGAGGCCAGCGGCCAGATGCCAGTGGTTTGCCCAGGTCATCTGATTCTGCAGGTAGATACCGGTCTGGCGGCTGCGCTGTTGCTCTTGATAAATGCTGCTGCGTTGCGGGAAGTCCTGATGGTAATCCGGTGCCGCAGAATCAATGGCTGGGGCCTCACCCATCAGATAGTCGACATCGGTATTGATGCGATAGTGGTCGATCCCCAGTGCCAGACGGTTACTGGTTGCTCCGGCGCTGTATTGCCATTCGAGGTGAGTGTCGAGTGCCAGCGTGTTCATGGCCTCTTCGATTTCGGCGGCGTCACGTTCAATCACTGTGCCGCTGGTTTCGCCGGAGGCATCGGCGTAGCGGTTGAGGGCGTCGACGCTGCCGAGTGTCAGCGTCTGGTGCAGGCTGAGTACATCGTTGATGGTGTGGGTCAACTCGGTGGTCAGTGCACTCTGGGTTTGATGCAGTTTGTCGTAATCGATATCCCCGGCCCAGAAATCGGTCAGTTGGTCACCGTCCTGATACAACTGTGGTGAACCGGCGGTTTCATAGCGCTGGTGATGAGCCAGGATGGTCAGCTCTGTATCGTCTGAAATACGCCATAACAGGGACGGGGCGATATAGAGGCTGTCATCATTGATGCCAGTGACATCGGAGTCGGCATCACGGGCGAGTGCCACCAGCCGGTAGCTGAGTTGCTCGCTGAGATCGGCACTGATGTCCAACTGTCCTTGGCGATGTTGTTCGCTACCGATTTGCAGCTCTGCAGTATTGCCGGTGTCATAACCTGGACGTTTGCTGACCCGGTTGATCAGTCCGCCGGGCGTCACTTGTCCATAGCTGACGGAGTCGGGGCCTTTGACCACCTCAAGACGTTCAAGGCCAAAGGGTTCGGTGCGGTAGTAAGCCAGCCAGCCGGTATTCAGCTGACGCAAACCGTCACGATAATCGGCTCCGGTGGTGACGGAGTAACCCCGGATAGAGACCTGATCAAAACGCAAGTCCTGCCCGAAAGCCGCTACCTGTACCCCGGAGGTGTAGCCGACCGCCTGTTCAACGGATGTCGCTGCCAGGTCTGCAATCAGATCTGCGGTGACGACGGAAACCGAGCGGGCGGTTTCCATCTGACGTGTCGCCATGCGGCCCAGCGAACCGGTGTTGTTGGCGATATAACCCTCAACTGGCGCAGTGGCGGATTCCCGAGCGAAGCTGTCCTGAACCTTGAGCTTGGGCAGGTTAAAAACACCGTCGGGTGACTGCTGTGGTATCAGTACCAGCGCGCCATTGTTGTTGCGGGAAAGCATCAGATCAGTGCCTTGGATCAGCAGGTCGATCAGATCTGGTACAGAATATTGCCCGGACACGGCGGCGTGACGGATACTGTCCAGTTGTGCTGGATCAAATATCAGAATGGTACCCGTGCTGACTGAAATTTGTGTCAACGTTGTCGCCAGTGGCGCTGCTGGCAGGTCGAACTGCTGTTGCGCTGCCGGGTTGTTTGTTGCAGTGGTCTCTAATGACTGTGCTGCGGCTGATAAGCCGGTCGTCAGCACCAAGGCCAAGGAAAGGGCTTTGAGAGGGAATACCGGTCGGGAATGCGGGCGATGGGTCAACATGAAATACCTTATATCGAGGCTGCTTTCCTTGTATGCCGCATGAGTTGATAAAAAGTATCCGTTGTTTGACTGTTTTTTTATAAGCGTGGCTGAATGGTCAGCCAGACTCCAAACAGATTACTGACTTCCAGCGGGTGCGATTGCGCCAGTAAAGACAAGGTGTCGGGGATGTTGTTGATCGGGAATAAACCGGAGACGCGCTGATTGGCAAGGGTTGGGTGCAGGCGAATATGGCCGCTGAAATAGCGCTGCAATTCAGTCACTAGCTCGGCCAAGGGCAGGTTGTCGGCCGCGAATAACTGCTGGGTCCAGAGCGTGCTACTGATCGACGCAGCTTGCTGGTGCCGGATGCCCAGTTGGTTGAATTGCACCTGCTGCCCAGCCGTCACAATTTGCCACTCTTGTCCTTGATGGCCGCTGACGCGCACACGGCCTTCAAAGACTTGCAGTCGGGTTTGATGCTGTTGCTGTTGCACCGAAAAGCGCGTGCCCAAGGCTTGCAGTTGGGCATCGCGGGTACTGACATGAAAGGGCGCTTCGAGGTAAAGGCCATTTTTGCCAGTGTTGATGAGTATTTCACCTTGTTGCAGTTGGATCTGACGCCGGGATGAAGACAGGCTGACGTCAACCTGGGTGTTGGTATTCAGTTGCAGGCGAGTGCCATCGGCCAGAGTGACATCCAGCTGTTCGCTGGTACGAGTGGTAAAATCGTGTGAATTGAGTACACCGGATTGCCAGGCAAGCAAGCCGCCGGTTGTCATCATCATCACGAGGGTTGACATTGCCCGGCGACGCGACAGCGTGGGGTTTGACTGCAAAATCTGCGCGGACTGCTCGGGCAAGTTACCCAACATGCTTTGCAGGTGTAATGCCCGTTGCCAGGCCCGTTGATGATCCTGGTGCTGGCCCAACCAGCGTTGAAAAGCCTGTTTGGCCGGTTGATCCCAGTCATCGGAGCTGAGCAGCAACCATTCGGCTGCCTGTTCCAAAACGGCAGGGTTCAAGGCCGGATAGGCTGTTGATGTGGTCGGAGTGGATGCTGTCAGGTTGTGGCCATCACGATCGGGTCGGTGTGTCATGTCAGTCATCCATAACGCTCAGGCAGGCAACCAGGGCGCGTTTGATATGGCGCTTAATGGTAATTTCGGCTACCCCCAGGCGAGTCGCAATGTCGCGGTATTTCATGCCTTCGAATTGTGCCAGTAAAAACGCTGCTTTGACGTCAGGCGTCAAGCTGTCGAGTGCCTGACTGACCAGACAGAGCGTTTCCAGAATCAGCTCGCGTTGCTCCGGCGATGGTGCGTATACGGCAGGCTGTTCAGCCAGAGTGGCCAGCCAGGCTTGTTCAATATCCCGGCGCCGAAACCAGCTGATCAGTATGCCTTTGGCTATGGTGGTGAGGTAGGATCTGGGTTCGTTCAGTGACAGTGAACAGGGCTTGCGCAGCAGGCGCAAGAAAGTATCGTGAGCCAGGTCGGCGGACTGCTCATTGCAATTGAGACGGCGGTAAAACCATTGCCGCAGCCAGTCATTGTGATGCTGGTAGAGCTGCTGGATGTCGCTTGATGAGGTGGCAATGGGCACGAGGGTCAATCTCTGTTTTGAGCTTGTTATGCATTATATGCAAATGCAAATCTTTATCAATTGTATGGGGGTGATGGTTGCTGCTTTTGGGCGTCATTACTTTGGCAACCTTTAATCAGCGGGTATTCGCTTCTGACAGACTCTTAGGCGGATATTGTGACTCTATGGGGTCACTTGCCGGTCATTGCCACTCGCGCCATCTGCCCAGTGGCGCTGACACGTCGTATAATAGCCACTCGATTTCCCCCATCTTCGTTGTTTTCAGGATCGCTTTTGTCTTCCGACCACTCTTCAGACCACACCTCCGATCACACTGTGATCGCCGAATCAACGCCTGTCACCATCGATCAGCGGGCCTTGCACCAGGCGATTGATCATTGTCTGATCCGGGATCGCTCCCGTTTGCGGCGTCAGTTGAAAGAGCTGCTGGACAGTCAGCGGCGGCAGCAACCGCTCGACGCGGCGCTGACCAAACTGCTGGCGGGCATTGAAACCAGCCAACAGCTGGTGGCGCAGCGCAGTGACAGTGTGCGCTTGAGCTACCCGGATTTGCCGGTATCGGAACGGAAAGACGAGATTCTGGCGGCCATCAAAAACCATCAGGTGGTGGTGATTGCCGGTGAAACCGGATCGGGCAAAACCACTCAGTTACCCAAAATCTGCCTGGAGGCCGGTCTCGGTCGTTATGGCCGTATTGGCCATACCCAGCCACGACGGCTGGCGGCCCGCTCGGTGGCCCAGCGTATTGCCGACGAGCTGCACACCGAACTGGGTTCACTGGTGGGCTTTCAAATTCGTTTTACCGATCAGAGCAGTGATCGAACCCGTATCAAGTTGATGACCGATGGTATCTTGCTGGCGCAAACCCAGCATGACCGTTTTCTCAATGAATACGATGTCATCATCATTGACGAAGCCCACGAGCGCAGTCTGAACATCGACTTTTTGATGGGTTATCTGAAAAACATGTTGCCCAAACGACCGGATCTGAAACTGGTCATTACCTCGGCGACCATTGACGTTGAGCGGTTTTCTGCCCACTTCGACAACGCTCCGGTGATACAGGTGTCTGGTCGAACCTATCCGGTTGAAACCCGCTACCGAGCACTCGTTCGAGAAACGGAAGACGAAGAAGATCGCACCCTGTTTGAAGGGGTAAACGATGCGTTGGCCGAACTACGTAATGAAGACAAAAAAGGCGGTATTCCCGGCGACGTGCTGGTATTTTTGCCCGGTGAACGGGAGATCCGCGAATGTGCGGAATACCTGCGCCGTGCCAGCTTGCCTGCAACCGATATTCTGCCGTTGTATGCCCGTTTAAGTGGTTCGGATCAGCAACGGATTTTTAAGCCTCATGGTGGTCGGCGGGTGGTGTTGGCGACCAATGTTGCCGAAACGTCGTTGACGGTGCCGGGTATTCGCTACGTGGTCGATTCCGGGGTGGCGCGGATCAGTCGCTACAGTTACAAAAGCAAGGTACAGCGCTTGCCGGTTGAGGCTATTTCTCAGGCCAGCGCCAACCAGCGTGCCGGGCGTTGTGGCCGCACCTCTCCGGGCATTTGTATTCGCTTGTACGAAGAGAGTGATTTCCTCGGTCGCGATGAATTTACTGATCCGGAAATCCGCCGTACCAACCTGGCGGCGGTGATTCTGCAAATGCTGCACCTGGGTCTGGGTCGGTTGCAGGATTTTCCATTTGTTGATCCGCCGGACGAGCGGTTTATTAACGATGGTTTCACGCTGCTGCAAGAGCTGGAAGCGGTTGATAAACAACAAAAACTGACCCCGTTGGGGCGTCAGATGGGGCGTTTGCCGACCGATCCCCGATTGTCCAGAATGATGCTGGAGGCGGAGAGGCAGGGTGCTCTCAGTGAGGTGTTGATTATTGCAGCGGCGTTAACCGTGCAAGACCCTCGCGAACGCCCGCAGGACAAACAACAGCAGGCCGATGAAAAGCATCGTCTCTGGCAAGATGAAGACTCGGATTTTGTCGCATTGGTGAACCTCTGGAATGCTTATGAAGAGCAACGTCAGGAGTTGACCCAAAACCAGATTCGCAAGTGGTGCAGCAAACATTTTCTCAATTACATGCGTATGCGCGAGTGGCGTGATACCCATCGTCAGCTGCACCTGTTGTGCAAGGATCTGGGCCTGACGGCAAACACCCAGGTGGCCAGTTACGAGTCGCTGCACAAGTCGTTGCTGGCGGGCATGCTGAGCCAGATTGGCTTCAAGGGTGAAGGACAGGAATATCTGGGTGCCCGTAATCGCAAGCTGTTTGTTTTTCCGGCGTCAAGCCAGCACAAGAAAAAACCGAAATGGATGATGGCGGCAGAGCTGGTGGAAACCAGCAAGTTGTTTGCCCGCACCGTCGCCAAGATTGAACCGCCCTGGATTGAGGAAATTGGCCAGCCACTGCTCAAATACCAGTACTTTGAGCCGCACTGGCACGAAAAACGCGGTCAAGTGGTGGCGTATGAGCAAAGTATGTTATACGGCCTGATCGTCAATCCGCGCAAGCGTGTGAACTACGCGCTCAGTCACCCACGCGAAGCCTGGGAAATATTGATTCTGGAAGGTCTGGTCGGACAAAAGATTCGTACTCGGGCAGATTTTTTGCAGCGCAATATCGACCTGATTACCGAAGTAACGGAATACGAAGAGAAATCCCGTCGGCGTGATCTGGTGATTGATGACAACTTCCTGATTGATTTTTACCAGGCGCGTTTGCCCGTAGAGATTGTCACGACCCGACATTTGGAGCGCTGGTACAGCACGGCCACTGCCGAGCAGCAAAATGCCCTCAAACTGACCCGCGAATTGCTGCTGAGTGATGCCGCCGCAGGGATCACTGACACGGATTTCCCCGCCGAGCTGGAATGGCAAGGGCTGCAATTTCCACTGAGTTACAAGTTTGCTCCCGGCACAGTGGATGACGGCGTGTCGTTAAGTGTGCCCGTGGCGATGTTGCAGCAAGTTCCATCTGCTCAAGTGGAATGGCTGGTGCCCGGTTTTGTTGCTGAAAAAATTGCACTGATCATCAAGGGGTTGCCGAAAGCCGTTCGCAAGCTGTTTGTGCCGGTGCCCAATACCGTAGAGGAATTCCTGCAAACAGCGCATGTGACCAAAGGCAGTTTGTATTCCTTGCTGGCAGCGTATCTGAATCGGATTGCGCGTCCTCGCATCGAAGTCGAGGATTTGCGCGGTATCGAGTTACCACCTCATATGCTGATCAATATCCAGGTGCTGGATGATGGCAAGCTGATGGCTCAGAGTCGCGATCTGGAGGCATTAAAGTCTGATCTGAGTGAACTCAGTAAAAGTCAGATGCAGACCATGGTGAAACACGAGCTGCAACGGGATAACGTTCAGCGTTGGGACTTTGGTGACTTGCCCGAGGCGACCCAGACTGAGGTGAATGGTCTGCAGGTGCGGGCGTTTCCTTGTCTGAAAGTCGAAAACGAGCAGTTACAGCTGACCGTCGAAGCGGATGCTGAAGCCGCCAGACGCAGTCATCGCCGTGGGCTGGTGGCGCTGTTCCGTAAATCGTTGAGCGAACAGGAGCGGCTGTTAAAAAACAGTATTCAGAAAAAAATGAGTAGCCGCTGGTTGCAAGCCAAGGGTATGGGGACGCAACAATCGCTCACTCATGAGCTGGTGGAGGCCGCTTTCCAGCAGGTGTTTGTACCACTGGATGAGCCGCTGCCCTATAAAGAAGACGAATTTCAGCAACGTGTCTTGCGACGGGCAATGCTGGTTGAGCATGGCGAGCAATTACTGCTGCAATTCATCGAGTGGATGGCCTTGCGTCACAAGGTACTCAAAAGCATGAGCGGGGCCGTCAGCCTCGATCGAGCCATGGCCTACAGCGACATCAAGGTTAATCTGGAACGCTTGCTGAAACCCGGATTCATGCTTGATGCCAGCTGGGACCGGCTGAAGTGCTTCCATCGTTATCTCAAGGCCATGGAATATCGTATCGACAAGCTGCAAGGTAACTTGCCCCGTGATCGTCTCGGCATGACGGAGTACGCCTCGGTGTACGAACCCTTTGTGAAATTTACCGATGGCATGGCGCTGGATGAGCCGTCGGAGTGGACGGATTTTCGCTGGTTGCTGGAAGAGTTCCGGGTGTCGCTGTTTGCCCAGCCGCTAGGAACCCAGGAAGCAGTCTCGCTAAAACGGCTCGATAAACGCTGGCAGGAGTTGACTCGCTAATCAGGGATTTTTGGAGCTGGAAATATTGACCAGGGGGCGTTCTCAATTATTTGCCACGGCCTGTCAGGAGGAAAAATCGTAACCGCTCCATGATCTGATTCCAGGGCAATAATGCCTCTATCGCTTCCAGACTGTCTGCTTGCGACAGGTGAGTGAAGACCGTTTTGAGATAGGCCGCCGATTCCAGCCCATTGGCTTTGGCGGTTTCGATCAGGCTATAAAGATTGGCGCTGGCGTTTGCTTCCGGCAATCGAGGCGGTGCATCAGTCTTGCACTCAGATCGCGGTTCGCAGTTTACCAGTGGCGATTATCAGCTAGGGCTGAAGCAGCATGATCTGATAAGCAGTATGAGTGTGGTGGGCCATTGTGCTGACAATGCAGCGTGTGAAGGATTTTTTGGCGTGATGAAACGTGACCGGATCAATCTGAAAAATTACCGCACAGTGGACGAGACAAGATCGGATATTTTTGACTATATCGAACGGTTCCATAACCCAAGAATGAGACGTAGACTTGCAGCACAAGATCAGAGATTTAGTGCTTTATTAAACCGTCCGTGAAAACGGGGTAGAACCCAAGCTGCCTGGCACTGCGGGCAAGCAGGCTCGGTTCGTATGAGCCTTCATTTCTTTGTCCTTGTTGGCCAATCCGCCAACACATACGGTAGTTTTCAACCCAGTTGTCCAAAATACTGCGTTTAAGCAGCACATTTATTCCGTTCAATCTCCTGCAGTTTTGCAGGATTGAGTGATACCGCTCCTGCAACGTTGCAGTTTCGGGTA
>NZ_JBBKTX010000022.1:0-85662 GCF_044962685.1 Oceanobacter antarcticus | reverse complement strand
AGGTTGATGTGCTGCTGCCATTGTTCGGATTTAGTCATGAGCTGTCTCGTTGAAGAATTTGAAGACAGCTTAGAATGAATTGAGTAGTGATTTTAGATGGGGTTGTTTGAGCGTTTACGAGCATACGCGTTTTATCGGTGGCTTATTTTGTTGCAAATATCATTTAAGCTTTTGATTTTATTAATCATTTTATTACCTACCCAACCGTTCCTGCCCGACTAAGCGCGCATGCGTGTTTTTCCATCCTTGATGGCACGCAAAGCATTTTCCCCAATACTCTAATGCCTCTTATGTCGACCACTTACGCTAACAGCTGATGGAAAAACAGGCAATTAATTCTGACACAACACGCACGTTTGTATTTGCAGCACTGGTATTCTGTTTATTCATGCAGTTCTTTCGAGAGGAGCAGAACCATGAGCAAAAGCCCTTTCATCAATCAAATCTCCAGCTTTATGCGGCTGAATGGATCAGCCTCAGAACAGAGAGGTCATGATGACTGGGCAGCAGGCTCTGGTAACCCTCTGTATCTTAGGCTCCAATCAGGCCAGCCCTCAGCGCAAACGCCGATAACCGCCCGGCTCCTGTACCAGCCAGCCTTCGAGTTCCAGCTCCAGCAGATTCGCCATCAACGAGGAAACCGATTCGCCAGTACGGATGGCCAGCACATCCAGGCTGGTGGTCGAGGCAAAGTCCAGCTCGGTTACCAATGGCGGAACCGACGGTTGGAGCGCCGGTTCGCTGGCTGGTGGAGTCAGACAGAGCATATCCAGTTCTTGCAGTACGTCGGTGGCATCGCGCACCAACAGCGCACCGTCGCGAATCAGTTGATGACAGCCCGCAGCGAGCGGGTTGGTGACAGCACCGGGCAAGGCCATCACATCCCGGCCCTGTTGGGCGGCCAGTCGAGCAGTAATCAACGAGCCGCTTTTGGTCGCGGCTTCGACCACAATCACCGCGCCGCACAAGCCACTGACAATGCGGTTGCGGCCGGGGAAAAACGACGCCTGTGGCTGGGTGCCCTCAGGCAGTTCCGACAAAATCAGCCCGCGTTGATAAATCTGTTCGTACAGGGGGCGATGGCGTTTCGGATAAACCACATCGGCACCACAACCGAGCACCGCAATGGTGCTGCCAGCCCCCTCCAGTGCGCCCTGATGGGCAGCACCGTCGATACCCAGTGCCAACCCGCTGACCACACAAACACCCGCCCGCGCCAGATCGGCAGCGCATTGTCTGGCCCAGTCTCGAGCATAAGGGGTTGGATTACGACTGCCGACCATCGCTACCAGCGGCTGTTGCAACACCACTGGATTGCCGCGCCAGTAGAGCCACAAGGGGGCATCCGTCAGGCTGGCCAGGGCGGGTGGATAACACGGGTCATCGCAGGTTAATAACCCCTGACCGGGTGTTTTTTGCCATTCCAGCAGGGCATCAAATGCGGCGGTCAGGGGTTGTTGCTGAAATTGCTGCACGACGGCGGGTTTCAGACCCAGTGCCAGCAAGTCGCTGGTGGAGCAAGCAGGCAAGGCATCAAGACTGCCCAGCAGGTCGCGTAATTGGTAGAGCGTGGTGGCACCGACGCCACGTACTTGACGCAGTCGCCACCAGGCAGATAACAGCTCGTCCATGAGCGTTGCTCCTTGACGCCCTGAGGTCAGGGCGATGCTTTGTTGAGGTTTTTACGCTTGATGCCAGCCCTGCTGCCGGCGGATGTCAGGGATTAACGAACTTGTCCCCGACCCGCAGCGGACGTGTCGCCCGCATGATCAGCGCGTAGGACAGTTTTTCGAAAGTGCGGAACACCATCATGGTGCCAGCACGCTCTTCCGGCATGCGGACTTTTTCATCCGCGACCCGGTCAAAAACTACCGCACCGGCTTTGTTGATCACCAGTACATCGCCCGGCTCAAGGTAGTCGCGCTCACCCCGGTTTAATACCACCACATCAAACTGTCCGACCTGGGAAACACCACCGGATACCGCCAGAATCTGACCGACGACCTTATGTTCGGGGCTTTTGGGGAAAAACTGGGTCACCAGCTCACGGTCTTCGGTCGGCAGCAACACGTCACCCACGGCCACTTGCTGATAAGTCCGATCCAGTTCAATGGTGGCAATGTCGTCATCACGGGCAATCACTCGTGCCAGACCAATATCGATGGCCTCAAGGCCCAGAATTTCGTCGGTCTCGGGATCTTTATACAGCTGGCCCTGGCGGAAAATGCCAAACGCATTGGCGTTGTGGAGTTTGAAATCACCACGGGCATACACAGAGCTGCCAGCGCCCATCAGCAAATGGTCATCAACACCCGACAGAATACGCGGCGAATTACGCAAGATTTCACCATCAACGACCCGGTGCTCGCGCAGATAACTGCGGATGGCCCCAGCCGGAATCGCCGGAATCGCCGATTCAATCGATTCTATCCGTGCCGTTGGCTGCAATTTGACCATGCCGGGGCTGAGTTTCACCGTGCGACTGGCGTCCCCCCGGCTAACCACACTGACGCGGGTCTGACCGTCGATGGTAACCAGACCAATCACATCACCCGGAAAAATCAGGTGAGGATTGCTGATTTGCGGGTTCTGATACCAGATTTCCGGCCACTTCCAAGGGTTGTTGGTATAGCGAGCAGAAATATCCCAAAGGGTATCGCCTTTCACAACCACGTACTCCTGAGGTGCGTTCGGCAACAGCTGCAACGCCGAAACATTCGCCGTTACACAAATCAGCGCGGCAAACAGCAGGCGCTTGATGGTTTTGCTCATCCTCTATTCCCTTTATCATTCCGATACTAACGTTAATCGTATTCACCGGGGTGGTGGCAGGCTAAGCTGGACAGGTTAACACCAGCCCGTGCCGGAAGTTGCAACCGGGCAAGTTTAACAAGCCACCACCATCAAGTTCTATAAGCACAGTTGATCTATGGCCATTCTGGAAATACTTGAGTATCCCGACCCACGTTTGCGCACTGTCGCCGCGCCGGTCACACAGGTTGATGAGCGTATCCGCACGATCATCAACAATATGTTCGACACCATGTACGACGCACCCGGCATTGGTCTGGCTGCGACGCAGGTTAATGTCCACGAGCGCATCATTACGATTGATGTGAGCGAAGACAAGACCGAACCGCTGGTGTTTATCAATCCTGAGATCCAGGTCCTCGAAGGGGAGCTGGAAACCATGCAGGAAGGTTGCCTGTCGGTGCCGGGGTTTTATGAAGATGTTACCCGCATTGAGCACTGCCTGGTCACGGCAATCGACAAGGACGGCCAGCCGTTCGAGCTGGAGTGTACCGGCCTGTTGGCGGTCTGTATCCAGCATGAAGTCGATCACCTCGAAGGCAAGCTGATGGTCGATTACATTTCGCCGCTGAAGCGTAATCGCATCAAGGACAAGCTGGAGAAAAAGCATAAGGCTGAAGCACGCCAGGGCAAACGCTGATGGCGCTGCGCATCGTCTTTGCTGGTACGCCGGATTTTGCCGCGACCCATCTGCACGCGCTGATCGCCAGCGAACATGACATTGTTGGTGTTTACAGTCAGCCGGATCGTCCCGCCGGACGTGGCAAAAAACTGCAGCCCAGCCCGGTCAAGCAGTTGGCGCTGCAACACCACCTGCCGGTATTGCAGCCGCTGAACTTCAAGACGCCTGCAAGCGTCGAGCAGCTCGCCGCCTTAAACGCCGATGTGATGATTGTGGTTGCCTATGGCCTGATTCTGCCCAACGTCGTACTGGATACCCCGAAGTACGGCTGTCTCAACGTCCATGCCTCCTTGCTACCACGCTGGCGCGGTGCCGCACCGATTCAGCGCTGCATCGAAGCGGGCGACAAACTCACGGGCATCACCATCATGCAGATGGATGTCGGCCTAGATACCGGCGACATGTTAAGCAAAGTCACTACCGGCATCCTCAGTGATGATACCGGCGGCAGCTTGCACGACCGACTGGCCGCCATCGGCCCGCCGGTGCTACTGGCAACGCTGCACCAGCTCGAAGCCGGAACCCTGATGCCGGAAAAGCAGAATAACGCCCTCGCCAACTATGCCCACAAGCTGACCAAGGAAGAAGCGCTGATCGACTGGCAACAACCAGCGGATGAGCTGGCACTAAGGGTGCGCGCCTTTAATCCTTTCCCGATGGCCTACACCCTGCTCGGTAACGAGCGCATCCGGGTATTGGCGGCCACGTCGCTAACGACCAACACGCTGCAACCAGCAAATGGTGCAGAGGATGCAGAGGGTGCAGAGGCATCCATGACACCGGCACCGCCTGGAAACTCTGGCTCTGCTCCTGGCACCATAGTAGCAGTCAGTCATGAAGGGCTGGACATCGCCTGTGCCGAAGGTCTGCTACGGCTGACCCGTGTGCAACTGGCAGGCAAAAAACCCATGAATGTGGCCGACGTCATTAATGGTCAGCCGCAGCTGTTTCAACCCAACTACGTACTGGCGTCCTCCCTTTGAGCCGAACTCACCCCCTGCTGTCTACGCCAACCCGTGATCCTCGCGCCTTGGCCGCTATTGGTCTGTATCTGGTCGAAGGCGGCCAGTCACTGAATACCTTGCTGCCAACGCTGGAAGGCCAGGTTGATGACGTCGATCGCGGTTTTCTGCGCGACTTGCTGCTGGGGAGTTGTCGTTATTATTTTCGCCTTAATGCCATCGCCAAAATATTGCTCAACAATGCCTTCAACGATGAACAGGAAGTCATGCACTGCCTGCTGATCGTCGGCTTGTACCAGCTGGAAATCCAGCACAAGGCGGCCCACGCCGCAGTGCACGCCACCGTTGATGCCTGTGACGAACTGGGCCACGGCCAAGCCAGAGTGGTGATCAACGCCTGCCTGCGCCGCTATCAACGCGAACAAGCGCTGCTGTCAGCGCAACTGGCCGACAACCCGGTGACCGCCACCAGCCACCCCAAGTGGCTGGTAAAAATGCTGACCAAAGCCTGGCCAGCACAATGGTCTGATATTCTGCACAACAACAACCAGCTGCCACCGCTCTGCTTGCGGGTAAACCGCCGCCACGTTGAACGCGACGCCTATTTAGCGCAACTGCAGGCACAAGGGATCGAGGCTCGCCCGGCACCGTTCTCCCATCAGGGGATTTATCTGCGCGACCGCTGTGATGTCACCACCCTGCCCGGCTTTGCCGACGGCGATGTCAGTGTGCAAGACGAAGCCGCCCAGCTGGCCGCCGAGTTGCTCGCACCCGAGGATGGCGAACGGATTCTGGATGCCTGCGCGGCTCCCGGTGGTAAAACCTGCCACCTGCTGGAACTGGCCGATATTAATCTGACCGCCGTCGATCTCGAACCCGGCCGCATGGTCAGAGTCGAAGAAAATCTTGCTCGTCTGAAACTCTCCGCCCAACTCATCAGTGCCGACGTCGGCGATACAGATCGCTGGTGGGATGGCGAGCTGTTCGATGCCATCTTGCTGGACGCCCCCTGTTCCGCCACCGGCGTGATTCGTCGTCACCCGGATATCAAGCTGTTGCGGCGACGGGAAGATATTGACCCATTGGTCGAGCTACAAGCGCAGCTGCTGGATGCCTGCTGGCGGATGCTGAAACCCGGTGGTCGACTGCTGTATGCCACTTGCTCAGTATTGCCACAGGAAAACAGCCAGCAAATTGAAGCCTTTGTACAACGGACGCAGATCAACATCGCAGGCGAAGCCCGTATTTTGCCACTGGACAAGCCATGGGGAACGGCCTGTAATGCCGGACGCCAGCTGTTCCCGACTGCGGACAGCAGCGATGGCTTTTATCTGGCGTTGTTACACAAACAGGTGACAACCGCATCCGCCACTGAACATGGGGACTCTGTGTAGCCATGAAAATTATTATTCTGGGGGCTGGCCAGGTCGGCGGCACACTGGCTGAAAACCTTGCTGTTGAACACAATGACATCACGGTGGTGGATACCGACCAGGTGCGGCTGCGCGAGCTGCAGGATCGTATCGACATCAAGACCGTTGCGGGCCATGGCTCTTACCCCTACGTTTTGCGCGAAGCCGGGGCTGACGATGCCGACATGCTGGTGGCCGTTACCAACTCCGATGAAACCAATATGGTGGCCTGCCAGGTGGCCTACTCGCTGTTCCGCACACCAACCAAAATCAGCCGGATTCGCTCTAATGCTTATCTCAAGCAACCAGATCTGTTCCGCATTGATGCTTTTCCTATCGATGTGCTGATTTCCCCGGAGCAAGTGGTTACCAACTACATCCGCCGCTTGCTGGAATACCCCGGTGCCTTGCAGGTACTCGATTTTGCTGACGAACGGGTGCAGCTGGTGGCCGTCAAAGCCTATTACGGTGGCCCGCTGGTGGGTCAGGCGATCCAGCAATTAAAAAGCCATTTGCCCGATGTTGATACCCGCGTGGCGGCTGTCTTCCGGCGCGGCAAGGCGATTGAGCCGACCGGTGATACCGTCATCGAAGCCGATGACGAAGTGTTCTTTGTGGCTGCCAACGCCCATATCAAAAAGGTAATGGCAGAGCTGCGCCGCAGCGAAGATTCCTACAAGCGCATTATTATTGCCGGTGGTGGCAACATTGGTTATCGACTCGCACGGGCGCTGGAAAAGGATTACCACATCAAGCTGCTGGAGCATGATCGGGCACGGGCCCGCTTTCTCAGCGAAAACCTCAACCGCGCCGTTGTGCTGATGGGCAGCGCCACCGACAAGGCGCTGCTGGAAGAAGAAAATATCGAGAATACCGATGTATTCTGCGCCCTCACCAACGATGATGAAGTAAATATCATGTCGTCGTTACTGGCCAAGCGACTTGGTGCCCGCAAGGTAATGACTCTGATCAACAAGGCCGCCTATGTCGACCTGGTGCAGGGCGGCACCATTGACGTCGCCATCTCTCCCCAGCAGGCCACCATTGGCAGCCTGTTAACCCACGTCCGGCGTGGCGACGTGGTCAACGTCCACTCGTTACGGCGCGGTGCCGCCGAAGCCATTGAGGCCATCGCCCACGGCGACAGCCTCTCTTCCAAGGTCGTGGGTAAGGCCATTCGTGAAATCCAGCTGCCACCAGGCACCACCATTGGTGCCATCGTGCGTGGTGAAGAAGTAATTATGGCGACCTCGGAAGTGGTCGTGGAGTCCGATGATCACGTCATTCTGTTCGTGATGGACAAACGTCATATTGCCGATGTGGAACGACTGTTCCAGGTTGGCCTGGGTTTCTTCTAATAACAGATGTAAGGCGAACCGGATTATGCATATCTCCGTGATTGCGCGGGTACTGGGTATCTTTCTGATGTTGTTCAGCCTGACCATGCTGCCCCCCATCCTGGTCTCTATATGGTTTCACGACGACGCGCTGCAAGCTTTTATCAGCGCTCTGGGTCTCACTTTTGGCCTGGGTTTCCTGTGCTGGTTGCCAGTACGGCATGTTCATCATGACCTGCGCACACGGGACGGGTTCGTCATTACCGTACTGTTCTGGATTGTGCTGGCGCTGTCGGGTTCGTTTCCATTTATGTTGTCGGAAAATCCGGGACTGAGCTTTACCGACGCCTTTTTTGAATCGCTATCCGGCTGGACCACCACCGGGGCCACCATTATGACCGGGCTGGATGAACTGCCGAAAAGCATTCTCTGGTATCGCCAGCAGCTGCAGTGGCTGGGCGGTATGGGGATTATCGTGCTGGCGGTGGCGGTGTTGCCGATGCTCGGTATCGGTGGCATGCAGTTGTTCCGGGCCGAAACTCCGGGGCCGTTAAAAGACTCGAAACTGACTCCCCGTATTACCGAAACGGCCAAGGCGCTTTGGTATATTTACCTCAGCCTGACCATCGCCTGTGCGCTGGGTTACTGGCTTGCGGGCATGACGCCTTTTGATGCCATTGGTCACAGTTTCGCTACGGTTGCGATTGGTGGCTTTTCGACCCACGACGCCTCCATGGGCTACTTTAACAGCGCCACGATTGAGATGATTGCGGTATTTTTCATGCTGATTTCATCACTCAATTTTGCCCTGCATTTTTATGCCTGGCGCTATCATTCGCTGATCCATTTTCTCCGCGACTCCGAACTGAAGTTCTTTTTTGCCGTGATGGCGGGCGGTATTGGCCTGACCATTCCGGCGCTCTGGCTGACCAATACCTACGAGCTGCCAGAGGCCATTCGTTACGGTATTTTCGAAACCGTCTCGGTCGCCACGACCACGGGCTTCGCTACCGCCGACTTTTCTGTCTGGCCGATCTTCCTGCCGGTGTTGCTGTTTATGATGGCGTTTATTGGCGGCTGTGCCGGATCAACCGGCGGTGGCATGAAGGTGATTCGGGTGCTGCTGATTTTCAAGCAGGGCAATCGTGAAATTAATCGCCTGATTCACCCCAACGCCGTGATTCCGGTCAAGATTGGCCGCCAACCGGTTCCTGAGCGGGTACTGGAAGCAGTATGGGGATTTTTTGCCCTGTACGTGATGACCTACATGGTGATGATGCTGTTGTTACTGGCCACCGGGCTTGACCATGTGACGGCCTTCTCTGCTGTCGGTGCTTGCCTCAACAATCTTGGCCCCGGCCTCGGCGAAGTGGCCACTCACTACGGTGATATCAGCGATGCCGCAAAGTGGATTTGCGCCCTGACCATGCTGCTCGGACGACTGGAAATTTTTACCTTGCTGGTGCTGATCAGCCCCGCGTTCTGGCGCGGCTGATTATTACCTACCCTCTGCCCGGCTGCCCGGCACCTAATCAAGGAACTCCGGCAGCCGCATACGGGCTGGGAATGCCGTCCGGCTGACGTTTGAAACGTTTGTAAGTCCACTGGTATTGCTCCGGGGCAGCGGCAACCACCTGCTCAACACTGCGATTCAGTGCCGCACAGGCGGCTTCAGCATTGTCGCTGTAAATCTCGGCGTCCGGTTCAATAAAGTGGATATCAAAGCCGCTGGCATCCGGTCGCCGCAGTGCATACGCCATCACGGCCCTGGCACCGGTACGCTGCAACAACTCGTAGGGCATACGCGGCGTCAACGTCGGCACACCCATAAAGGGCACCATCACACCGCTGCGACGCTGCGGCTCCTGATCGGGTAAAAAACCTGCGACGCCGCCTTTTTGTAACGTCTTGAACAACGTCCTGACGCCACTGGCGGTGGTCGGCACCAGTGTTGCTCCGCCTTTTTCCCGACGCCTGCGCATCCACTCATCAAAATAAGGGTTTTTTGCTGGTTTGAACATAATGGTGAGCCGACAACGGTCACTGAGATACATGTTCAGTTGCTCCCAGTTACCGATATGAGGTGCCAAAATCAACAGTCCGCGTGTATCGGCCAACGCTTCGTCCAATAGCTGCGAATTGTGCACTTGCCGTATCAGCCCAAGCACATCGCTGATCTCCTTACCCCAGAACACCCCCATTTCGGTGCCCACCATACCGTTGTGTCTCAAGGTATTCCGGAGCATCTGATTCCGCTCCTGTTCACTCAGGTGCGGGTATGTCAGCGCCAGATTAACCCGCGCTACTTCTCGCGCCCGTGTCCGCCGGATCCATAGCGACCAGCCCAGAATCCGGCCAATACGTTGCGCCATCCCCAGCGATAACAGCCCCAACAAGCGGACAAGGACAATCATCAAATATCCGGCAATCTGTTTCACGGATCCTCACTGACAGAAATTGAAAACCGCAGTGTACGACCTGTACTTTTACAGGCAAGTCTTATAGCAACCAGCCTTTGCTACACTCTTTAAATCAACTACAGGGTGTTGCATGTCGTCTTCTAATCTTAACCTCAGCAATCAGCGTATTCTGGTCATTGATGATCTGGTGGATTCGCGCAGTATCATGAAACGCATGTTGACCGAACTGGGGGCAGAGAGAATCGATACCGCAGTCGACGGAGATCAGGCCATCATGATGATCAACGACACCGATTACGATCTGGTGCTCTCTGATTATAATCTGGGCAGGGGCAAGGACGGCCAACAGGTGCTGGAAGAAGCCCGTTACACCAAACGTCTGCGGGCGCGTTCAATTTTCATCATGGTGACCGGAGAAAATGCCTCGGATATGGTCATGGGGGCACTGGAATATGAACCGGATTCCTACATCACCAAACCCATCACCCTAAAATCCCTCAGTCAGCGGCTTGGCCGCATCATGCAGGGGCGTCGCATCATGGCCAGCATGCATCAATTGATGGATGCCGGAAAAACCCAGGAAGCCATTGCGGAAGCAGAACGCCTGATCGCATCACAACCACGGATGATGGCATTGGTCTCACGAGGTCTGGGGCCGCTGTACATCCATCAGGAAGAATACAACAACGCCATTCGGGTCTACTCTATGGTGTTAAACCAGCACTTTCACTCCTGGGCGCGGCTGGGCCAGGCCATCTGCATGCACAAACTGGGAGATTCCCTCAGCGCCCTGGCGCTCCTGAAAGAAACCCTCCGACGCCAACCCCGGCATGTGCAATGCTACGACTGGATGGCCCGTATCTACCTCTCGCTGGGCGACCAGGTCTATGCGCAGAAATTATTGGTCAAAGCGGTCGAGATTTCTCCCAGAGCGGTATTGCGACAGCGCGAACTCGGACAGCTGGCACTGCAAAACCAGGAGTGGCAAGTCGCCGCCAGCGCTTTTGAACAAGCGGTGCGACTGGGACGTCATTCCTGCTACAAGAGCATCGATGCCTACCTCAACTACGCCGATGCCGCCCTGCCATTAATCGAATCAGACAAGGTGACATACAAGCGCCTCGGCGATAAAGTGCAGCGTGTACTGACGGATCTGCAACAGGACTTCAGTCAAAGCATCGCTTTAAAATACGCCGGAGTACTGGCCCAAGCGCGTATCTGCCATGCAATGGGCTTGCTGGAACGTGGCTTACTGCGGCTGAATGCAGCAGAACACCTGTTCCGGGAGATGGAAGTACCCGATGCCGACGATGCCTTGTCGCTGACCTCAACCATGATTCAGTGCGGCGAACATGTACGGGCCGAAGACCTGCTCCGTACCGTCAAGGGCATGACTCTCAGCGCTGCCCAGCAAGCACGGGTTGAGCAGCAGGCCAATACCCTGAATGAAGCCGCTATCCGCCAGCACAGTGATCAGGTCAACGCCGAAGGCGTCAGCCTGTATGAACAGGGTGAGTACATTCGTGCCATGAAAGCGTTTGATGAAGCCGCCGACTACAGCGAAGCCGGAGTCAGCGTCTTGCTGAACGCCATTCAGGTGCGGGTCAGCCTGATCCATTACGGCCCTTGTTCACAGGATCAGCGCCGCCAACTGTTGTTTCAATGCCGGCCACTGTTTCAGCGTATTGGCGTCGTTGGCAATACCGATGAACGATTTGAGCGCTTCCAGCGCCTGAAGAACAACTTTACCCGCTTGCTCCAGGAGCCAGCTTCATGAAATTTGATTACATGGTCGGTGCAGTCATCCACGACCTCAAAAACCAGCTACAAACCTTGCTGGCCTGTGAACAGGAAGCCCTGGCCCACATTCCTGAACGCTACCACGCCTATCTGAAACCGATTCTGCAAAATACCAATCGCCTGCAAAACGATGCCATCCAGATGATGACGCTGTTTCGGATGGAAAAAGAACGCGATTTCCCGCTCGACGATGCCTGGCCCCACGATACCGCCCTCGATGCCATCGAATCGACCCAACTGCAGTTCCCCAACATCCGCTTCGAGAACGACATCGACGAAGCCATTCAGGGGTTTTACAGCGAAGACCTGATTCATATGGCGCTGGTCACCCTGATTACCAACAGCGCCCAGGCGGGTTCGACCCGCATTCGCCTCAGCGCCGCCATTGATAATGACAGCCTGATCTTTCGAGTCGAAGACAACGGCCACGGATTCGACCAGAGCGTGCTCAACGGTGAACAGATCACCACCAAAAATGGCGGCAGTGGCCTGGGTCTTTACCTGGTCGAAGAAATCGCCCGGCACCACGTCTTTGGCGACAGCCATGGCCGCATCCGCTGTGGCAACCTGCCCAAGGGCGGCGCTGACGTCAGCATTTACTTACCGCATTATTAGAGGCGTTCTCAATTATTTAACTCGCTAAACCGCGCTCCTCATACCTTGTTCTGAAACCAACGGGCGCTCAGCAGGCTCGGTTCAATCATTAAGAACGCCCCCAAACACAATCCGGGCAACGCAGGTCTGCCCGGCGCAGGCGCACCGATACTCGCCATCAAGTGACGCTCAACACCCCCTGCCCCCTGTTATCCCCCTTGACGGCTGCTATAATCCCGCGTCTTTCTATTTTTGCCTGATCTAAGCGGGCAGATCGAACCGCCAAAGGGTTATTGCTGTGAGCCAGAGTCGTCATAACGTCAAAACCTTTCAGGGTCTGATTGCCACCCTGCAAGAATACTGGTCCGATCAGGGCTGTGTTATCAACCAGCCGCTGGATCTCGAAGTCGGTGCCGGTACTTTCCATGTACACACCTTTCTGCGCGCCATTGGCCCGGAAAACTGGAACTCGGCCTACGTCCAGCCCAGCCGTCGTCCCACCGATGGCCGTTATGGTGAAAACCCCAATCGTCTGCAGCACTACTACCAATTTCAGGTCGTAATGAAGCCCAACCCGGCTGACTTTCAGGAAAAATACCTGGATTCCCTCAAGGCGTTGGGGATTGACCCGCTGGTGCATGACATCCGCTTTGTCGAAGATAACTGGGAATCCCCCACTCTGGGTGCCTGGGGTCTGGGTTGGGAAGTGTGGCTCAACGGAATGGAAGTGACCCAGTTCACCTACTTCCAGCAGGCCGGTGGGCTCGAATGTTATCCGGTCACGGGGGAGATCACCTACGGCCTCGAACGCATTGCCATGTACCTGCAAGAAGTTGATTCCGTTTACGACCTGGTCTGGACTTACGGCCCAGATGGCAAGGCCGTGACCTATGGCGACGTCTTCCACCAGAACGAAGTCGAGCAATCCGCTTACAACTTCGAACACGCCGATGTCGATTTCCTCTTCACCGCGTTTAACCAGTATGAAAAAGACTGTATCCGGCTGATCGACGCTGGCTTGCCGCTGCCCGCCTATGAGCAGGTATTAAAAGCCTCGCACACCTTCAATATGCTGGATGCCCGTGGCGCTATTTCGGTCACCGAGCGTCAAGGCTATATCCTGCGTGTCCGTACTCTGGCCCGTGCCGTCGCGCATGCTTATTTTACCAGTCGGGCCGAAAAAGGTTTCCCCTTGGCTGACGCAGGCCCACGGGCAGAAGTATTGGCCAAATATGCAGACGACAAGGCCCTGGCCGCAGAAAAAGCCGCCAAAACTGCTGCGAAAGCCGCTGCCAAGCAAGCCCAGGAGAAAAAATAATGAGCACCCGTGATTTTCTGGTCGAACTGGGTACCGAAGAACTGCCGCCGATGGCCCTCAAAGCCCTGTCTGAAGCCTTTGCCAATGGCATTGTCAGTGGCCTGAAAGACGCCGGACTGGACGCCAGTGACGTCGAGATATTTGCCGCACCGCGCCGGATGGCGGTACGTCTTGCCGAGCTGGCCGAAAAACAGGCCGACCAACAAGAAACCCTCTACGGCCCACCGGCCAAAATTGCCTACGATGCCGATGGCAACCTCACCAAAGCCGCTGCCGGTTTTGCCGCCCGTGCCGGAGTCGATGCCAGCGAATTGCAAACCGCGCCTGAATCAGCCGGTAAAAACGCAGGCAAGCTGATGATTCAGCGCACCATTTTGGGTAAAGACACCGTTGAGCTGCTGCCTGCCATCGTCCAGACCAGCCTCGACAAGCTGCCCATTCCCAAGCGCATGCGTTGGGGTGCCTCACGGGTTGAATTCGTACGCCCGGTACAGTGGCTGGTCATGCTGTTTGGTAACGACGTGGTGGACGGCGAAGTCCTCACCCTGCAAGCCGGAAATACCTCCCGTGGCCACCGTTTCCACGCGCCCGGCGATGTGACCATTCACTCACCGGCGGAGTACGAAAGCGCCTTGCGAGCGGCCTACGTGATGGCCAGCTTTGCCGAACGCTCCGAGCTGATTGCCACACAAGTCAAAGCCGCAGGTGAAAAACTCGGCGGTGAAGCGGTGATCAGCGACGATTTGCTGGAAGAAGTCACCGCCCTCAACGAGTGGCCGGTAGCGCTCTCTGGTTCCTTCGACGAGAGCTTCCTCACCGTGCCCGCCGAAGCGCTGGTGTCATCCATGAAAGAACACCAGAAATACTTCCATGTGATGAAAGACGGTCAGCTGCTGAACAACTTCATCACCGTCGCCAACATCGAGTCGAAAGATCCGGCCCAGGTGATTTCCGGTAACGAAAAAGTGATTCGCCCACGTCTGGCCGATGCCAAATTTTTCTGGGATACCGACCGCAAGCAGCCACTGGAAAGCCGCTTTGCCAAGCTCGAAAACGTCGTCTGGGTCAACACCCTTGGCTCCATTGCCGACAAGGCTCGTCGCATCTCCACCCTGGGGCAAAAAATAGCCCGCGTTATGAACGCCGATACCGCACTGGTGGAACGTGCCGCCAGGCTGTGCAAAAACGACCTGGTCTCCAACATGGTGTTCGAGTTCACCGACCTGCAAGGGCTGGCGGGTAAATACTATGCGGAACACGACGGCGAACACGCCGACGTCGCAGCAGCCATGATCGAACAATACATGCCCGCCTTCGCCGGTGATGAACTGCCCGCCAGCGCCACTGGCACCGCCATTGCGCTGGCCGATCGGCTCGATTCACTGGTAGGCCTGTTTGGCATCGGCCAACTGCCAACCGGCTCCAAAGACCCGTTTGCGCTGCGGCGGGCATCGCTGGGCGTGCTGCGTATTCTGGTGGAAAAGCAGATCAACGTAGACCTGTCAGAACTGCTCGACTGGGCACTCGATAACAGCTGGGCCATTGAGCTGAAAGCCGAGACCAAGGCTACCCTGACCGAGTACCTGCTGGATCGCTTCAGCGCCTGGTATCAGGACGCCAACATCCCTGCCGAGGTCTTCCAGGCCGTGCGGGCACTGGGCATCACCCGGCCGCTCGACATCGACCGTCGAGTCAAAGCGGTACACGCCTTCAGCCAGCTGGAATCTGCGGCAGCACTGGCGGCGGCCAACAAGCGGGTGGCCAATATTCTGGCCAAAAACAACGGCGACCAAGTCACCGCAAGCGTTGATGCCGCGCTGCTGCAACAGGCGCAGGAAAAAGCCCTGTTCGAAGAAATGACCGGCCTCGCTGACCTGACCTCGCCACTACTGGCCAGAGGCGACTATCAAGGCGCATTAAATGCGCTGTCGCAACTGCGCAACGTCGTGGACGAGTTCTTCGACAACGTTATGGTCATGGCTGACGACGACGCGATTAAAAACAACCGGCTGGCGCTGTTGAAACAGCTGCGCGCCATGTTTGTTGGTATCGCCGATATCGGCTTGCTGCAGGGCTGATGCACTGTTTAGCGCCGCTTTCACGCGGTGCTGCCCAAATATAACGCCCGGCCAGTCCGGGCGTTATCACTCCAAGGTCAATAACCA
Source organism: Oceanobacter antarcticus (assembly GCF_044962685.1). NCBI lineage: Bacteria > Pseudomonadati > Pseudomonadota > Gammaproteobacteria > Oceanospirillales > Oceanospirillaceae > Oceanobacter > Oceanobacter antarcticus. The sequence continues at coordinate 70,161 of NZ_JBBKTX010000022.1, read as the reverse complement.
ACGCTCGGTATCGACGCTAGCTAGCGCCTTCCGGATCGGGCAATTTCTGGCGGCCAGACAACCAACGCGGCGCGAACAAACGACAGGCCGACGCCGTGGTCACCGCCAGCATCAAATGATCAAACCTCCGGCTCCAGCAGATGGAGCCGGAGTGGTGAAAACTCACAGCTTTCTCCAACCCACAGGCTGCTGCTTCCCCGCCGTCAGTCGCGACAAGCAGTAATCTCATTCTGCCAAACTCCGCCAGATCAATTCCCCGGCCTTGCTGCTTTACCCCACTTTCATAACAGCACCACCAGCGATACCACTCTCTCAGCCGTTGCGCCTCAGGCAGTACTTGCCAGCGCTGTTGCAGTGCTGGCGAGCCGTACGATTCCACCATATCGGCCAGCGCTGCACGGGGTTTGATCTGTTCGATATCAACCCCGACCGGGCCTACCGCAATTGCGCAGGCAAACCAGTCACCGCTGTGTGACAACGACACACCGATGTGTTGATAACCATCATTCGAGAGCCACAAGCGACCGCTGTCACGCTGCTCCACCTGCCACTGCAGAGGTGTTCCACCAAGATATTCACTCAAGGCCAGCCGCAACAGGTAATGACCATATAAAAAACTCTGCTGTCGACGTACAGCCCTCAGTTGCTGCAAACGCCGCTGTTCCGATGGCGTTAGCCAGTCGTGGGGGGAAGGAGGTGAAATAGCTGATGATTCAGCCAGCAGCAGCCAACAGGGTGCAGAATCGGGGTTAGCAGTCATGACCTTATTTGTCGAAAAAATAGTCGAATGGATGGTTTGCGCCAGTCACGGCGCTTGCCTGACGATGTTTGGCCAGTACAATACGCGGCCAATTATATGGATGAGAGTGTTCCGTGTCTGGTATCAATTTCAGCATCAGGGATTGGGCAGTCTGGATGCCAGCAGAAGCCGCCGATGAGCAACCTCATCGGGTTGATACGCTGGCGCTGGGACTGATTCCTGCAATGATGCGTCGGCGTCTCGGCGAGCAAGGCAAGCTGGCAGTGTCGGTATGCTCGGCCCTGATTGAGCACCAGCCGGTGATGCCAATGGTATTCTGCAGCCGCCACGGGGAAATCCACCGCTCCATCGAGATTCTGTCGACCCTGGTTCAGAATGAGACGCCGTCTCCCATGGCTTTCAGCCTGTCGGTACACAATGCGGTCAGCGGCATGTTGTCGATTGCCACCGGTAATACTTCCAATATCAGTGCCATTGCCGCCGGGCCGGATAGCTTCGTCAACGCCCTGACCGAAGCCGCCATGATGCTGGCCGATTCTGGCACCGACACGGTACTCTGTGTGGTTCACGATCTGCCACTGCCCGAGCTGTATCAGGGCAGCTGCATGGATCCCCCCGCACCCTACGCCATCGCCATGCTGCTGGAGCAACCGGGCGAACACTACTATTGCATCGACTTTACTGCCGGATCAGGCCAGACACGTCCAATATTGGCACAGCTGGCGGATGTCTGTGCGCTACTGAACGGCGCCATAACCTGCTTGCCACTCGCCGTCGCCGCGATTGAGTACCGGCAGGCCCAGCCATGATGCCATGGCTGAGTCGCCTCTGGCGCACCCTGGCAACCGCCTTCTGTTTTGCCATGTTTGGCATCGGTGGCGCGCTGATTGCGCTGCTGGTCAGCCCTTTGCTGCTGTTACTGGTACGCAACCGCCAACAGCGCCAGGGCCTTGGCAAACGATTGGTCAGTGGCGCCATGTATGCCTTTATTGTGCTGATGCGGGTAACCGGGGTCATGTCGTATCGCATCCACAATATCGAATGGTTACAGCAACCGGGCCAGCTGATTCTGGCCAACCATCCCTCCTTGATCGACACCATTTTCCTGATTGCCTTTGCCCACAATGCCGACTGTATCGTGAAGGGCAAGCTGCTGAAAAACCCGTTTACCCGAGGACCCATCAAGCTGGCCGGATATATTGCCAACAGTACACCGGAGCAGATCATCGAGGCCGCTGGCGAATCCTTCCGCCGTGGTAATAACCTGATTCTGTTTCCGGAAGGCACCCGTACTGTCGCTGGCCAACCGGTGGTACTGAAACGGGGTGCGGCCAATATCGCCATCAAGACCGCCACGGATATCCGCCCGGTATTGATCCGTTGCGAGCCAGCGGCACTGACCAAAGAGATCAAATGGTATCAGGTACCGGCGCGCAAGGTCTGTATGACCCTCGACGTCCAGCCGCTGCTTTCGGTCAGCCAGTACATCAACTCGGACAATCCTTCCATGGCCGCCCGCACACTGACCCGCGACCTGGAACACTTTTTTAACGCGGCGGTATACACTGCGCCTTCCGGGGCTACAGCAGCAGTTCAAGCCAATATCGCTCTCCAACACGTAAAGTAGGACGCTCTCTTCATGAACAGAGAAGAAATTACCAGTCACATAACCCGTGTTATGTGTGAGCTGTTTGGGCTCCAGCAAGATGCAATCACTATGGACGCCAGACTCTACGAAGACCTGGATATCGACAGCATTGATGCGGTCGACCTGGTGGTGGAAATGAAACGCATCACCGGCAAGAAAATCAATCCGGAAGACTTCAAGGCCGTCCGCACCGTGGGGGACGTAGTAGACGCAGTTGAAGGCCTGTTCGGACACTGACTGATGGTGACGATGCGAGCCTGGGCATGAAGCTGTTCTTCACCATCAGCATGGTTGTACTGTCGGTCTGTTATCCGCTGGCGGTATATTTTGGCCTGCAGTATTTCAGCAGCCGTTATCTGGCGTTGTTATTACTGACGCTAGGTATCGCCCGCAGCCTGACCAACGAAACCGCCAGCAGCGCTGGTCGCTGGCTGATGGTGGCCATGCTGGTGCTGTTGGCGGGCTGGACCTGGCTGGCGGATTCCGACCTCGGGCTCAAGCTTTATCCGGTGCTGATCAGCCTGAATCTGCTGCTGTATTTTGGCTGGAGCCTGCGTGGCCCGCAAACCGTGGTCGAACGTCTGGCGCGCCTGCAAGACCCCGAGCTGCCCGCCAGTGCGGTGGCCTACACCCGCCAGGTTACCAAGGTCTGGTGCGGATTTTTTCTGGTCAATGGCAGTATCGCCCTCTGGACAGTCGTCGATGGCAACGATGAAATCTGGATGCTTTATAATGGACTGATTTCCTATCTGCTGATGGGAACACTCATGGCGGCTGAACTGCTGGTTCGCCGCCACGTAAAACGGACACAACATGGTTGATTCTTTTTTGCGCTTCGAGCAGCGCTTTTACCTCCCCGCACACCCGGAACAGTGTCTGTTTACCGGCCCCGATGGCCAACACAGCGTCGCTGACTGGCTGCAGCGGGTGGCCGACTGGCAGGTGACACTTGATCGGGTAGTGGCACAACAGCCCGGCTTCCGCCGTTGTGCGGTGTACCACAACGACCTGGCCGAATTCAGCGCGATTCTGATGGCGCTCTGGAGTCGGGGCCTGGTTGCCTGCGTGCCAGGTGCCAATACGCCGGGCACCAGCACGGCGCTGTCTCCCCTGGTCGACGCCTTTGCCGGTGAATTTGGCGACAGCGCCAAACCCTTGCTGGAAGCCACTGCTGGTTTGGGCCAGCAACCTCTCCAGGCCTTGTCCAAAGCGCTGGATTATTCCTCCGTATTGCTGGAAATTTTCACCTCCGGCTCTTCTGGTGAACCCCAGGCCATTCCCAAAACCTTGCGCCAGATGGCCGCCGAAGTGACCGTTATTGACGGCTTGTGGGGCGCTCTGATGCAGCGCCATTGCGCCCTTGGCACGGTCAGCCATCATCATATCTACGGCATTCTCTATCGGCTGTTATGGCCACTGGCCAGCGGTCTGCCCATGTGGACCCATACCTGTGCCTTTATCGAAGACGTCGCTGCCGCTATTACGATCTGTGGCGACTGTTTTATGGTCAGCAGCCCAACCCATCTGTCGCGCTTGCCGGACGCTTTTGACTGGCAACCGATCCGCCAGCATTGCACCTTGGTGTTAAGCTCGGGCGCACCGCTGCCCGCCAGCGCCAGCCTGGCAACCCATGCTGCGATCGGCGTTGATGTTGCCGAAATTTTTGGCAGCTCCGAAACCGGCGGTATCGCCTGGCGACGCCAGCATAATCCGGCACATACCCAGTGGACACCCGTGCCCGGCGTTGACGTCAGGGTCGATGCCGACAACCAGTGCTTGCAGATTCGCTCGCCTTATCTGCAACAGGATGACTGGTACACCACCAGCGACCGGGTAGAAATCGGCCCGGATCAGAGTTTTACCCTGATCGGCCGGGTCGACAAGATCGTCAAGGTCGAAGGCAAGCGCCTGTCGCTGACGGCGATGGACAACCAGCTGCTTGCCCATCCGCTGCTCAGCGCCGCCCGCTCGCTGGTGCTGCAATCCCGGCGCGCCGAAGTGGCGGCAGTGATCTGCCTGTCTGCTGCAGGTCTGGCCTATCTGGAGACGCAAGGCCGCAAGGCCCTGATCGATACCCTCCGCCATCATCTGCTCGACCATGTTGAGCGACCGCTGCTGCCACGGCGCTGGCGTATTGTGCTGGCGCTGCCACGCAACTCCCAGGGGAAAACCCTGCAACAGGATCTGCTTGAGCTGTTTGCCAGCCGCCCCGACCAGCCGGTTATTCTGACCGAACGCTTGCACCACGATGTACTGACGCTGGATCTGCAGATACCGGCCGACCTGCAGTATTTTGTTGGTCATTTTCCCCGCCATCCGATTCTGCCGGGCGTTGTCCAGATCGACTGGGCCAGCCGCTTTGGCCGCCATTATCTGGCAGTGCAGGGCGCATTTTGCGGTATGAAAAATATCAAATTTGTTAACCCGATCCTGCCTGGTGATCACATTACCCTGACCCTGTCGCTCAAGAACCGGGACGACAGTGGCGATGTTGCTTTCGCTTATCGTCAGGGTGACAAGATCAACGCCAGTGGTGTGATCAGCTTTGCTGGCTCGACTGCGACTTAACAACAAGGACAGGCCGTACTGACTATGGTTACTTTTAATGGCTCACGCCTGACGATTGAAAACATCTGCGCTATTGCCCGGCAAAACAGCCCGGTCGAGCTGGATCAGGCGCTGGCATTCCGCCAGCGGATCCAGCGTGGCAGCCAGTTCCTCGACCGGCTGCTGGCCGAAGACGGTGAAATTTACGGGGTCACCACCGGTTATGGCGACAGCTGTACTGTCACGATTCCACCGGAGCTGGTGGCCGAGCTGCCCAGACACCTGTACACCTTTCACGGCTGTGGCATGGGCGCGATACTGCCGCTTGAAAGCGGTCGAGCGGTACTGGCAACCCGGCTGGCATCCCTGTGCCGGGGCTTTTCCGGGGTATCCATAGAGCTGCTGGAGCAACTCGAACGGCTGTTACACCATGACATTGTGCCGCTGATTCCGGAAGAAGGTTCCGTCGGTGCCAGCGGCGACCTGACGCCGTTGTCCTACGTAGCGGCAGTCCTCTGTGGCGAACGTGAAGTCTATTATCAGGGCGAAGTACGACCAACCGCCGAGGTGTTTGCCGAACGGGCTATTCAGCCACTGACATTACGGCCGAAAGAAGGTCTGGCGATTATGAACGGCACCGCCGTCATGACCGCCCTGGCCTGTCAGGCGTTCAGTCGTGCCCGTTATCTGGAAGCCGTGGCGACGCGGATTACCGCGCTGGCGACCATTGCCGCCAAAGGCAACGCCCACCATTACAATGACATTCTGTTCAGCGCCAAGCCTCACCCTGGCCCGCAAAAGATCGCCCGCTGGCTACGGGGCGATCTGGAAGCCGGTACACCACCCCGCAACCCGGATCGCTTGCAAGACCGTTACTCGCTGCGCTGTGCCCCGCACGTGATTGGCGTGTTAAGTGAGGCTCTGGACTGGAACCGCAGCCTGATCGAAAACGAGCTCAACAGCGCCAACGACAACCCCATCATTGACGGCGATAACGAGCTGGTATTACACGGCGGCCACTTCTACGGTGGCCATATCGCCATGGCGATGGACACCCTCAAAACCGCCGTCGCCAATATTGCCGATTTGCTCGACCGTCAATTGGCAATGCTGGTCGATACCAAGTTCAACCACGGTTTGCCTGCCAATCTGTCCGGTGCGGAAGGCCCACGCCAGGCCATCAGCCACGGCTTCAAGGCGGTGCAAATTGGTGTCTCCGCCTGGACCGCCGAAGCGCTCAAGCACACCATGCCGGCCAGCGTATTCTCACGCTCGACCGAATGCCACAACCAGGACAAGGTCAGCATGGGCACCATCGCCGCGCGCGACTGCCTGCGGGTATTACAGCTAACCGAGCAAGCGGCGGCAGCCTGTTTGGTCGCTGCCGTACAAGGGCTGGAATTACGTATTCGGGCTGGAGAGGTCAACACAGACAGCCTGTCTGCCAGTATCAGCGCGACGATAGATGCCGTGCGCTCAGTCAGTCCCTTGCTGCTGGAAGACCGCGCACTGGAACAGGAACTGCGCGACATGGTATGCGCCCTGCAACAACAGCGCTGGCCGCTGTACGAGTGTCGCTCATGATCCGTGCTGCCGTTGATATTCAGGTGCCGTTCCACGACGTCGATATGATGAATGTGGTCTGGCACGGCCATTACGCCAAGTATCTGGAAATTGCCCGTTGTGCGCTACTCGACCAAATTGGTTACAACTACACCGAAATGAAAGCCTCCGGCTACGCCTGGCCGGTGATCGACCTGCATATTCGCTACCCTGGCCCGGCCTGCTTTGGCGAAACCATCACGGTCACTGCGACGCTGACCGAGTGGGTCAACTGCCTCAAGATTGGTTATGAAATCCGCAATAAAGCCAGTGGCAAACGCCTGACCAAAGCCACCACCACCATGGTGGCCGTCGACATGGCGACCCAAACCATGTGTTTTGAATCTCCTCAGGTCATGATCGACAAGGTAACCGCCCACTTATGATTCGTTCGCCTCGCATGCTGGCCTGCCTGGTGCTGCTGGGTGCCATCGCCACCAGTCACAGCCAGGCGCAATCGCTCAGCCAGGCCGACCTTGCCCGTATTCTGACACCCACCGATGAATTGCAGGGCCAGTTTGAGCAGGACAAATACCTGACCATTCTGCCGCGCCCATTACACTCCAGTGGCCAGTTCCACTATCAGCGCCAGCAAGGTCTTGAATGGATAATCGAACAACCGATAGCCAGTAAAGTGATGATCAGCGAGCACGGTATCTCCCAAACTCAGGGTGGTGAAGTGGTCTGGCAAAGTGATGCCAACAGCGCCCAGACGGCCACCGTAGCCAACCTGCTGGCGGCGATTTTTGCCGCTGATCTGGCCACCTTGCAAGCCACCTTTGCCATCACGGGTACCCAGGTCAGCGAAACCAATGGCTGGGATTTACAGCTGACCCCCAAAAGCGATGTCTTGATGTCGTTTTTTTCCCGCATCGATATGACCGGCACCACCCATCTGCAAGGTCTGACCTTGCACGAGCCAAAAGGCGACCGGACCGAAATCCGCCTGGAGGTCAGCGGCGATGCCAGCGCAGCTGAATAAGCCACTGCATCCGGCATCGTACCGACCGTTACTGGCCTGGTTACTGCTGATGGCCGTGGCCATCGTGATACTGGCCTGGCAGTTCCACCGTGGCATACAGTTCGATACCAGTATCCTGTCGTTACTGCCCGATGAGCACAACAGTGCCGCTGAATCCTTCGCCAACAACCGCATCGCCAGCAATGCCTCACAAGGGCTGATCCTGCTGGTATCCGGTGAGCGGGCTAGCAGTCTTGTCGCAGCGGAGCAATTACAAACAGCATTACAAGACTCCGGCCTGTTTGCCCGCGTTGAAGGCAAAACCGACGCCACTCAGCTCAGCCAGCTGCTTGATCAACTGTCCGACTGGCGTTACTACCATCTGACCGCCGTCGATCGTGCCAAATTGCAACAAGCACACCAAGTGCAAGAGTCCAGCCTGTTGCAAGAACCCAGCCCATTGGTGAGTGCGGCCATCAGCCGCCTGTACTCACCGCTGGGAGCCACGCTGACCCGGCATCTGGTCGACGATCCACTGCAACTGCTGGATCACTGGCGCGAGCAAGCCTTACCGAATCAGGGCATCAGCCTGCAAGACGATTGGCCCACCCGTATTGAACCAACGCCAATGGGCCAACACTGGCACCGGATTGTGCTGGCAGAGCTGAATGGCAGCCCGTTTGACATGGGTTACCAGCGTCAGCTCAGTGAGTTGCTCCAGCGGCTGAACAATACGATTCATGGCCTCAGTTATACCGGTCTGATTGTTCATGCCACCTACGGTGCCAATCAGGCGCAACATGAAATCTCGACCATCGGCGTGGTGTCATTGCTGGGGATTGTGCTGTTGATGCTGCTGGTGTTCCGGCGTCCATCCTATTTACTGCTGGTGTTTATGCCACTGCTGTTTGGTTGCCTGCTGGCCATGGCCACTTGCCTGCTGATATTTGACCGGGTGCATCTAATCACCCTGGCGTTTGGTGCCAGCCTGGTCGGCGTTGCCATCGACTATTCGCTACATTTTCTTTGTCATCGGCTGGAGCAACCAATACCAACGACTGGCACAGCCGCCACCCGCGACCCGGTTACCGGTGCCATTACCCTCGGCATGCTCTCCAGCGTCCTGGCCTACCTGGCACAGGCCGCAGCCCCCTTTCCCGGTTTGCAGCAAATGGCGGTCTTTTCCGCCGCCGGGCTGGTAGGCGCCTGGCTAACGGTGATGGGGCTGCTGCCCTGGCTGACCCGACGTATGCCAGCCAACCCGGATTTGAGCTGGTTGCTGCACCGGCTGGCCGCCATTCGCAGCCATTGGCCCCGTATTCATCAACCCGGAGTCGCCATTCTGCTGACGCTGCTTGCCTTGCTGGCGCTGTGGCAGCTGCCCAAATTAGCGTTTGACGACAGCCTGATTAGGTTACAAACCTCGCCCGTCAGCCTGCTACAAAACGACCAGCGTATTAATCAGCTCGCGGGCGGTGCTTCGTGGGCCAGATACCTGCTGCTATCCGGTGACTCCGCCGAACAATTACTGCAGCACAGCGACACCCTGCGTGACCCGCTTGAGCAACTACTCAGCCGGAATCCTGGCCTGCACTACCACAGCGTCAGCCAGCAACTGGCATCACAGCAACAACAACGGGCGGACTACCAGCAGCAGGCGACTACCGTCTATGCCAGCGGCGGCCTGCTGGAGCAGTTTGCCAAGCAGTTGGGGGCCGTTGAAATCAGCCGTTCTGCGCGGGCGGATTTTGCCAACCGCGCCAACCTGACGATCACTCCAGAACACTGGTTGGCCTCAGCCTTCAGTGCCAGCAGCCGGCATTTGTGGCTGGGAGAATTCGGCGGGCGCTTTTATGCCGTGGTGAATTTTTCCGGCACGGTGCCCGCCAACCTGGTCGAGCAGTTGCAACCACTACTGCAAGATGCCCATCGCTCTGACTGGCTACAGCTGGTGGATCGCCCGGCGGCCATTGGCAAGGTGCTGAATCACTACCGCCATAACATGGGCTGGTGGCTCGCCGCCGCGTATGCCGCCGTACTGCTCTTGCTGGCGCTGCGCTACCGTCTGACGGCCTGGCGTATTCTGGCCGGGCCGGCGCTGGCCAGCGTGCTGACGCTGAATCTGCTGGCGCTACTGGGTATGCAGTTGACGCTGTTTAACCTGCTGGCGCTGCTGCTGGTACTGGGTATTGGTATGGATGCCGGCATCTTCCTGCGCAACAGTCGTAACAGTCTCTACACCTGGCTGGCGGTAGCGATGTCAGCACTCACTACCTTGCTGGCCTTTGGCTTGCTGGCACTGTCGCAAACTCCAGTGCTGATGTATTTTGGCGCAACCGTGCTGTGCGGGGTCATTCTGGTGTGGTTGTTAACCCCGGTATTTACCCTGGAAGATCAGCATGCCTAACCTCATGCAGCGGATGTTGAAGCCACTGGCGCTACTCTCGCTGACCTGTTTGGTGCTGTTGTCTGGCTGCAGCTTGCTGACGTTTCGCCCCGACCGCTTGCAGCCGCCGTTGTTACCACCGGCCGATTTCCCCTTCAACGGCCAGTTTACCCAGGTGGTAAGCGCTGACGCTGAACCAGCCAAAGCCATGCTGGCCAGCTGGTCGGTACAGCAAGGTGTGCTGGTGCTGGTGGGGCTGACAGCTACCGGGCAAGAGTTGCTGCGCGTTCGTTACGACGGTCAGCAACTGGAGGAAAAACGCTCACCGCTGCTGCCACAACAGCTGCAAGCCCATACCATGCTGGCGCAGATTCAGCTGGCCTACTGGCCACTGGCCAGCATTCGTACCACCCTGGCCGGAACCGGCTGGTCGTTACAGGCGCTGCCAGGCGTGCGCCGCTTATATTATGATGCGCACCTGGTGTATGAATTCAAGGCGGTAACGGCGCAGTCCGAAGCCGCTGACAGCTTCTGGACACAGCTGCTGATCGAGATACCTGACCTGCAGCAGCGGATCAGAATTGACACTCTGGAAATGGATAAGTAGTCATGCAGGATATTCCCGTTTATTTGAATCACCTGGGAATCGTCTGCTCCCTTGGACGTGGTGCCGAGCAGGTCTGGCAAACCCTGCAACAGCCGGATGCCGAACCGCTGACACTGGCCGATGAATGGATGTCGACACCGGTATACCTGGGTCAGGTCAAGGCTGAGCTGCCCCCGCTGACGCAATTTGCAGCCGCACGCCAGTCCCGCAATAACCAGCTACTGATGTCTGCCTGGCAACAGCTTCAGGTCGCTTTTGCAGCCATGCGCCAAGGCATTGCCGCCGAACGTATTGGCATTGTGCTGGGCAGCAGCACCAGTGGTATCGCGGAAGCCTTCAGCACCGTGCAAGGCTGGGTTGACCACCAGCAACCCGCCACTGCCACGCGTTATGCCATTCAGGAAATGTCTGCCCCGGCGCTTTCGCTGGCGGACTGGAGCGGTGCCAAAGGGCCAACTTATGTAGTATCAACTGCTTGCTCCTCCGGTGCCAAGGCGCTGGCCAGCGCCCGCCGCCTGATTCAGCAGGATGTCTGTGATCTGGTGATTGCCGGTGGCGTTGATTCACTGGCGGCTATGACGCTTAACGGTTTTGGGGCGTTGGAATCCCTGGCAACGGCGGTGTGTGCCCCGTTCAGTGCCCATCGCGACGGTATCAATATCGGCGAAGGGGCGGCCTTGTTTATCATGAGCAAAGAACCGGCGGCGGTGGCTCTGGCGGGGGTCGGTGAATCATCTGACGCCCATCATATTTCTGCCCCGCACCCGCAAGGCGCGGGGGCCATCGCCGCCATGAGTCAGGCGCTGCAACAACGCCAGTTGAATCCCGAACAGGTGTCCTATATCAACCTGCATGGCACGGCTACTGAGCAAAATGACCGCATGGAAAGCCAGGCGGTATTCCGCCTGTTTGGCGACCGGGTAGCGGCCTCTTCAACCAAGGCCTTGACTGGCCATACGCTGGGGGCTGCCGGTGCCATTGAAGCGGCGTTCTGCTGGCTGACGATGCAACAGGATGGCCGTTTACCGCCACATCGCTGGGACGGGGTGCCTGATCCGGCACTGGCGCCGCTCCGCCTCGTTACGGCAGGTTTGAAACTGGATCATCCACCGGTCTTTACCCTGAGCAACTCATTTGCTTTTGGTGGCAACAATATTTCCCTGTTATTCGAGCGTATTTATGGCGATTGATCCGACCCCTGCCTTCACCGTCGAGGAGCTGGTTCCCCATCGCGGCGAAATGAGTCTGCTGGATCGTATTCTGGCGTATGACGCCGACAGCCTCTGTGCCGAGGTCGTGATTCAGCCGCAGTCCTCTTTTTGTGGCCCCGACGGCGTACCGGGCTGGGTCGGCATTGAGTATATGGCCCAGGCCATTGCCGCCTGGGCAGGCACTGCCGCCAAACAGGAGGGCACTGCCGTACGGGTTGGTTTTCTGTTGGGCAGCCGCCGCTTCAGCAGCAGTTGCAGCTGTTTTCCGGTGGGTGCGCGGCTGCACATCCAGGTGGAACGCTTATTACAGGACAGCAGCGGATTGGGCTCGTTTGACTGCAGCATCCGCTTTGACCAGGAACAGCAGCAAGCGCGGCTGAACGTATTTCAACCCCAAGACGTCAGCAATTTTATGGAATCTGTCAAAGGACAACACAATGTCTGAATCCAGCACTGTATTTATTACCGGCTCCAGCCGTGGCATCGGCAAGGCCATCGCCCTGCGGCTGGCCCGCGAGGGCTTCGATATTGTGGTGCATTGCCGCAGTAATCGCGCCGAAGCGAAACAGGTGCAGCAGCAGATTCTCACCATCGGCCGCCAGGCACGGATACTGCAATTTGATATTGCCGATCGCAGTCGCTGCCGTGACATTTTGCTGGCGGATATCGAAGCCCACGGCACCTATTACGGTATTGTCTGCAACGCTGGCCTGACCCGCGACAATGCCTTTCCAGCCATGTCCGAAGACGACTGGGACACCGTGATTCACACCAATCTGGATGGTTTTTTCAACGTGGTGCAGCCGTTAACCATGCCGATGGTACGGCGGCGCAAGCCGGGCCGAATTGTGGCCATGTCATCGGTATCCGGCATTACCGGCAACCGCGGCCAAGTGAACTATTCCGCTTCCAAAGCCGGTCTGATTGGTGCCTGCAAGGCGCTGGCGGTCGAACTGGCCAAACGCAACATCACCGTCAATTGTGTTGCCCCTGGCCTGATTGAAACCGATATGATCGAAGGCGTGCATATCGATGAGGCAATGAAAATGATTCCGGCCAGACGTATGGGCCGTCCGGAAGAAGTGGCAGCCGCAGTCAGTTTCCTGATGTCTGAGGATGCGGGTTATGTGACCCGCCAGGTGATTTCTGTCAACGGTGGTATGTGCTGATGAAACGCGTTGTGATTACCGGCATGTCGGCCATTTCACCGATTGGCCAGGACTGGGACACCATTGCTGCCAATCTCAGGGCCTTAACGACTGGCATCCGTTATATCGAAAGCTGGGACAAATACGAAGGTCTGAATACCCGCCTGGGTGGCCCGGTCGATGACTTTGAAAAACCGTCACACTATACCCGTAAGGCTGTACGCAGCATGGGCCGGATGTCGGTGATGGCCACTCGCGCCACCGAACTGGCACTGCAACAGGCTGGCTTGCTCGATGATCCATGTATTCAGGATGGCCGTATGGGCGTGGCTGTCGGGTCGTCCTCCGGCACCCCGGATGCCATTGGGGAATTTGGCCAGATGCTGTTTAACCATTCGGTGAACGGTCTGAACGCCACCTCTTATGTACGCATGATGCCGCATACCGCACCGGTGAATATTGGCGTGTTCTTCGGCTTGAAAGGCCGCATCATCACCACCTCCAGCGCCTGTACATCCGGCAGCCAGGGCATTGGTTATGCCTACGAAGCCATCAAATATGGCCATCAAAAAATGATGGTGGCCGGTGGCTGTGAAGAACTCAGCGCCACTCAGGCAGCGGTGTTCGACACCCTGTTTGCCACCAGCACCAATAACGCCAACCCGGATCTGGCACCACGCCCGTTTGACCAGGATCGTGACGGTCTGGTGATTGGCGAAGGCGCCGGGATTGTGATTCTGGAAACGTTGGAATCTGCCCTTGAACGAGGAGCCACCATTCTGGCGGAAATCGTTGGTTTCGGTACCAATTCGGATGGCGCACACATTACCCAACCCAACGCCACCACCATGCAAGTAGCCATGGAAATGTCGCTGCGCGATGCCGGACTAACCCCGGCTGATATCGGTTATGTCAGTGCCCACGGCACCGCCACCGACCGTGGTGATGTGGCGGAAAGCCAGGCCACCTTTCAGGTGCTGGGGAAGAAACCGATCAGCTCATTCAAGAGTTTTACCGGCCACACCCTGGGGGCTTGCGGCGCGCTGGAAGCCATTGTCAGCATCCATATGATGAATGAGGGCTGGTTTCACGCCACCGCCAACCTGACTCATCCCGACAGCGACTGTGCCGATCTGGATTACATTATGGGGCAGCCGCGTCACCTTGAGACCGACCATGTCATGAGCAACAACTTTGCGTTTGGTGGTATCAATACCTCACTGATCCTGAAGCGCTGGCGCTGATTCTGAAACGCCAAACAGCGGGCATTCAAACATCAGCTCGCTGGTGTCAGCCCCGGCAAATCTCCACGATGGCATTCAGGCGACGTTCCGCCTGACTGACAAACGGATTGGCCTGATCCCAGGCATAACCGGCCAGAATCGAGCTGATCATCTTGCGAATATCAACGTTGGCACCGGCGTAAAAAATGGCATCCTGAAAACGGCCGTCGTACCAGGATTCCACAAACACCCGGAACACATCCACCCCCTGCTTCAGCGGTTTGGCGTAGTCTTGCTGCCAATCCACCGCGTCACCCGACAAGTGACGATCCAACACTTCCGCCGCCAGGCTGGCGGATTTCAGCGCAATCGTCACACCAGACGAAAACACCGGGTCGAGAAATTCCCCGGCGTTGCCCAACAAGGCGTAACCCGGCCCGCACAGGCTGCTGACGTTGGCGGCATAGCCATGAATTTCCCGCACTGGCTGATTAAATTCAGCCTTGGCCAGCAGCTGGCTCAGCGCCGGATCTTGCTGCACCAGAGTACGTAAACGGGCTTCCGGCTTCAGTTCGCTATAACGCTCAAAAAACGACGGTTCTGCCACGACACCCAATGAACAAGTACCGTTGCCAAACGGAATCAGCCAATACCAGACATCCCGATGTTGCGGGTGAATGGTGATCAGAATTTTATTGCGGTCGTGTTGCTCATCACCGATGTGGTCGACCACATGGGTAAATAACGACTGCCGCAGTGGGAACCCGGAGGGCGACTCCAGCGCCAACAAACGCGGTAACACCCGGCCAAAACCGCTGGCATCGAGCAGGAAGCGACCTGCTATGCTGAATGGCTTGCCGGTGGCATCCAGGCCACTCACCGTCACCCCATCGTCCCGGTTATCGACCGCTGTGATTTCATGCTGATAGTGAATACTTACTCCCTGCTCAGCCGCTGAATCGGCAAGGATCTTGTCGAAATTACCCCGCTGAACCTGAAACGTGGTGCCCCAGCCTGGGGTAAACTTTTCACGAAAATCGAAAAAACTGTACTGCTCCTGGTAACGAAATGCGGCACCGTTTTTATACTGAAAACCAGCCGCTCGCACTGCATCCAACATACCGGCCTGCTCGATGAATGCCATGCACTGTGGCAACAGGCTTTCGCCAATCGAAAAGCGTGGGAACGTCTGCTTTTCCAGAATAACCACCCGGTATCCTTTGCGTTTCAGCAGGGCTCCCGCCACCGCACCAGCAGGGCCGGCACCAATAATAACGACGTCTGCTGACTGCTTCCGATCCGTCATGCTTCATCCTTTGATAGTTGATTTTGATTACTCTGGGTACGCCGCGATGGCGTCCGTGCAGAGCCGGCGTTAATACCACAGAATACGAATGACGCCTATCTCGGGCTGATGCTCCGTCAGGGCGGCGGTAACCCAGACCCGCTGGCATAATACCGGACGAGAATGGATAATAGCCGCCTTTTTACCTTCCCCCGAAAATGCCCCAGCAAAGGATACTGTCGTTGAATACTTTAGAGTTCCAGATCAAGCAACTGATCATTGATACCCTGAATCTGGAAGACATCCGTCCTGATGACATCGAAAACGACGCCCCTCTGTTTGGCGACGGACTCGGACTGGATTCGATTGATGCACTGGAGCTGGGTGTGGCGATCAAGAAACAGTTCAATATCGCCCTGACCGACGACTCTGAAGAAAACCGTCAGCACTTCGCCTCTGTCAGTGCGCTGGTGAAACTGGTCGAATCCCGAACCCAAGCCTGATTCGAGGCCAGCCACGTGAGCTATTGCTTCATTATTCCCTGCTACAACCATTCCACCACATTGCAGGCAACGCTGACGGGCTTGCAGCCGTACCACCTGCCCATAGTGGTGATTGACGATGGCTCAGCAGCCGAACACGGTGTCCGTATCCGTCAGGTCTGTGATGGTTTTAATAATGTTGAGCTACTGACTAAAACGGTTAACGCCGGTAAAGGCGCTGCGGTGATCTCTGCTATCCAGCTCGCCAGCCAACGAGGTTACAGCCATGCCCTGCAGGTGGATGCTGATGGCCAGCACAACCTGGACGATATTCCACGGTTGATCGAACGATCCCGAGCGCATCCCGAAGCGCTGGTTAGCGGCCAACCGCTTTACGACAGCTCAGTGCCCAAGGCGCGCCTCTACGGCCGTTACGCCACCCATGTATGGGTATGGATCGAAACCCTGTCATTGACCATTCCAGACTCCATGTGCGGCTTTCGTGTCTACCCGCTGGCAGCGTTTGTAGCACTCAGCAACAAGGTACGTATTGGCAGACGCATGGACTTCGATACCGAGGTGATGGTGCGTCTTTACTGGCAAGGGACGCCGGTACTGTTTATACCTACCCGAGTTATCTATCCGGAAGGAGGCACCTCCAACTTCCGGGTCTGGCGTGACAATCTGATGATCAGCTGGATGCACACCCGTCTCTTCTTTGGCATGCTGGTGCGCCTGCCGATGCTGCTGGGTCGGAAACTGCGACCCGCTGCGGCGCTGCAGAAACGGCCATGAAGCAACAGCCGCCCAGCGACCCACCATCGAACAAGAGCCAGCATTGGTCTGACGTGACCGAAAAAGGCTCCTCCTTGGGCATGACACTGCTGTTGTGGTTTTACCGTTATCTAGGGCAACCAGCGTTTTCGGTGGTGGCATTTTTTGTGATTGGCTGGTTCTACCTGAGCGCCAGGGTACAGCGGCAGGCGGCACAGAATTTTCAGCACAGAGTCGCACAACACCGGCTCCGATTGGGTATGCCCGAATGGCAGCCCAGACCCTTTCGTCAGTTTCTGGCGTTTGGCTTTTCTGCCCTCGACAAAATTTCGGCCTGGGCCGGGGACATCCATGTTAATGATGTCGATTTCCGTAATTTTCAGACCATGCAGCAAGCCGTCGGCAGTGGCCAGGGGGGCATCATTCTGATTTCCCATCACGGTAATATGGAAATCTGCCGGGCGATTGGCCAACAGATTCCGACCCTGAAAATCAACGCGGTGGTGCATACCCGCAATGCCGTCAAATTCAATCAACTGCTGCAAAAAGTCGCTCCGGATGCCGGTCTGAACCTGATCGAAGTGACGTCGTTCGGCCCGGAAACAGCCGTTATGATGCTGGACAAAATCGAGCGTGGTGAGTTTATTGTGATTGTCGCCGACCGGACGTCGGTGCAACATCGTGAGCGCAGCCTGACGGCTGATTTTCTTGGTGCTCCCGCCTACTTGCCCGAGGGGCCGTTTATTCTGGCCTCGATTCTGAAGTGTCCGGTGTATTTTATGGCCTGTTTACGTGGTGACGACAATCGCTTCCTTGTTGACTTTACCCCTTATACCAAGCGCCTGCTGCTCGACCGCAAACACCGCCAGCAGGCACTCGCTAACGCCGCTCAGGATTATGCCCACTGGCTCGAAGGGTTGGCGCTGCGCTTTCCGACTCAGTGGTTCAACTTTTTCGACTTCTGGGAAAAACCCCGCCCATCCAGGGACAAAAATCCATCAAAGACACCCTGACCTGCCGCTGCTGCTGCTGTCGGTCGTTCTGTTCCAGGGGCAAGAAACCGGATACCCGGAAGCAATTGCTTTTATTCCGCCAGGGTAACCTTGGGTATACTGGTACCATCCCAGCCGGAGCCAAACCATGAAACTGATTATCCTCGACCGTGATGGTGTCCTGAACCAGGATTCCGACGCCTATGTCAAATCGGCGGCGGAATGGATTCCTATTCCCGGTAGTGCCAGGGCAGTCGCCCGGCTGTGTCAGGCGGGTTATCAGGTCGCGGTAGCCACCAATCAATCGGGCTTGGCCCGTGGCTATTTCAGTCAGCACGACCTGGATGCGATGCACGCCAAAATGACCGCACTGGTCGAGGCCGAAGGTGGCAAAATAGCCCATATCGCCTGGTGTCCCCATGGCCCGGATGATCACTGTCTTTGCCGCAAACCCCTGCCCGGCCTGATCCACCAGATTGAACAGGCGCTAGGGATCTCGGCCCGAGGGGCTATCATGGTGGGAGATTCAATTCGGGATCTTGAAGCCGGTATCGCCGCCGGATGTACTCCGATTCTGCTACGTACTGGCAAAGGCCGGGCAGCGGAAGGCAAGCTGGCGACGGATTCATCGTTGCAGGCCGTTACCGTCTTTAATGACCTGGAAGCCTGGGTGAATCAACTGCTCGGCCCGGAAATTTAACAAATACTGTCTCGGTGGCATGGTTTGTCGAGCAGGGATCAGGTAATTTGCCTCATGGATTGTGGTGCCCACAGGGAAACAGTCATAGGAAATGACGTAACAATCAAAACCGCATGGCAATGGTATAAACACGCCGACAGTTTGATTTTCAACAAGGCTTCTTCAGCACTATGAACAGCTCCAGTCCTTCGGCCGTTGCCGATACTCCAAACCCTCCCCTCAGCCATAAACTGCGCAGTGTGCTGTTTTATATCTGGCTGGCGGTAGTGACTATTATCTGGTTTATACCCAGCCTGCTGGTCGGTTTGTTTTTACCGCTCAAGGCACGCAATTATTGGGTCATGGGTATTCATTGCCGGCTGGTAATGTTTGGCTTGCGCTGGATCGTCGGCATTCGCTGTGAAGTGGAAGGGCGCGATAACATCCCCAGTGATGGCCGTGGTTACGTGATTATCAGCAAACATCAGAGCACCTGGGAAACCTTTATGCTGCCGACGCTGATTTACCCACACGTTCAGGTGGTCAAGAAGGAGCTTTCCTATTTGCCATTTTTTGGCTGGGGTTTGCAGCTGATCCAGCCGATTTTTATTGATCGTAATAAAAAAACCAATGCCCTCAAGCAGGTAATCCAGCAAGGGGAAATACGGCTGAAGGCGGGTATTCATGTGCTGGTATTCCCGGAAGGCAGCCGCATCCCGTCAGGCAAACGCAAGGCATTTTCCAAGGGTGGTGCCATGCTGGCGACGAAAACAGCCGCACCGGTGATTACTGTCGCCCATAACTCCTCTGAGCGCTGGCCTAACACCCATTGGGTCAAATCTCCCGGCGTCATCCGGCTGGTTATTCGTGAAGCCATCGAGACGGAAGGGTTAAGTACCGCCGTATTAAACGAATTGACTGAAACCTGGATCAACGAACAAGTGGATCGTATTTCCGCGCTGCCGTTCCAGGGTGAATATGTAGAGGCAGCGACCAGCGGCAAGCGCTTCTGAGACTGACTGCCACAGCCCGACATGCCACACTGACAGACAAATAAAAACGGCTCCTTGTTCAGGAGCCGTTTTTATTTGATCCGCTTCTGCCTCTTTATAAGCCGCCGCCGATTATAAGCCGCCGCCGACAAACGTTTAATCCTTACATCGGAACGTCGACCGCCAGACAATTCAGCTCAGGGAAGTCCCATTCACAAATTCACAAGAGTCCGAGTCGAGCATGAGATTGCAGCAGCACCCGACTCTGGCTAGAGTCAGCGTTCTATTCCCGATGAGCATTCACGATGCGTAGCCAAAACAGCCTGTTTTCGCGTTATTTACCCAGTATGCAACCTGGTCACCTACAATGGATTGGCCTGCGTCCGGCGCGTCGTGAAACTGTACAGGTGGTAGAGCAAACTCGAGCAGTAGCGACATTGGGACTAATAGGTGACAGACGCTGTGAGGGCACCCCAGGTAGCGCCCGTCAGGTAACGCTGATTAACGCCGAACACATCCAGCTAATCGCCAGTTTGCTCGGCTTCGACAGCATCGACCCTGCCCGATTACGGCGTAATCTGGTGGTGTCCGGTATAAATCTGCAGGCACTTAGACATCAGCGTTTTCAGATTGGTGCAGCCATCTTCGAAGCGACAGCCCAATGTCACCCGTGTGGACGCATGGAGGAAGTATTGGGGCCTGGCGGAACAGCAGCGATGCTTGGGCATGGGGGGTTGTGTGCGAAGATTATTCAAAGCGGTGAGATTCGAGTCGGAGATAAGGTAGTGCCGTTACTGGAGCAGCCGGGGTTGTTCTAGCAACTTGCCCGTCAGACAAGTCGATAATGTTTCATGTGGAACACTGCTGCTTCTTGTTCTTATATTCGTGCGGCTGTGATAGCACATAAACCTGACCACTATTACCAACACGATATTAGATTCCAATATTTGCCGCAGTGTTCAGTGTTATTTGATCCATAAAAAACGACCCTCCCCTACGGGAAAAATCGGTTTTTCCCAGCGTGGGCAAGAACAGTGTTTCACGTGAAACACCGTTCTTGCCCTATCCCTATCAGCCAGCAGATCATTTACGCCGTGAGCGACTACTCAACCATGCCTTTGATGTCGACCACCGGATTAACCTCTGCCTCGTAATCCACACCTGCAAGGCCAAAACCGAACAAACGCAAAAACTCAGCCTTGTAACCAACAAAGTCGGTATCGGTTGCGATGGTTTCAGTAGTGATTTTATCCCACGCATCTTCAACCGCTTGTTGTACTTCTGGCGTCAACTCCAGCTCGTCAACACGGGCCCGGCCTTCGTCATCCAATCGCGGGCTGTCGCTATACAGGCATTCGGTGTAGAGACGGTACAACTGTTCGATGCAGCCTTCATGGGTGCCCTGCTCTTTCATCACTTTGAACAACAAGGACAGGTACAAGGGCATGATTGGAATAGCCGAACTGGCTTGGGTAACCACTGCTTTTAAGACGGCAACACGGGCATCACCACCCTTGGTCGCCAGCTTTTCGCGGATAGTGATAACGCGCTTGTCCAGATCCTGTTTAGCCTGACCAATAGTGCCACCCCAATACAGATCCCAGGTCACCTTGTCGCCAAGATAAGTGAAAGCAGAGGTCTTGGCACCGTCGGCAAGAACACCGCCTGCATCCAGTGCATCAATCCACATTTGCCAGTCCTCACCACCCATGACAGCGATGGTATTGTCGATATCTTCCTGGGAAGCAGCAGGCAGGGTAAATTCCTGAATGACTTCTTTATCGGTATTGATACCCAACAAGGTGACGTCTTTACCAATAGGCTTCAAGGTCGATGTGTGCACCACATCCGTTACCGGGTGCTGGCGACGGGGTGCTGCCAAGCTGTAGATCACCAGATCTACCTGGCCCATATCTGCTTTGATGGTATCTATGGTTTTTTGCTTGAGTGCATTGGTGAAGGCGTCGCCATTAATGCTTTTGGCGTACAAGCCTTCTGCTTCGGCAAACTTGTGAAAGGCAGCGGAGTTATACCAGCCTGCTGTGCCGGGTTTTTTCTCGGTACCTGCTTTTTCGAAAAACACACCCAGAGTATCTGCACCGCCACCAAACGCTGCGGCGATACGAGCGGCAAGTCCGTAACCCGTCGAAGCACCAATCACCAGTACACGTTTCGGCATATCGATCTTGCCTTGTGCCTTGATGAAGTCAATTTGCTCTTTAACGTTTGCTTCACAACCCGTTGGATGGGTGGTCACACACATAAAACCGCGAACTCTCGGCTTGATAATCATGAATCATTCCTGTCGATCTGGATTACGGGATATCCGAAGTACTCGTCTGACAGCAACAAGCAGCCTTCGGCCAATGCGGGTGTCATTGTATCTTGCCGCTGTCCATATAGCAGCCACCCTTTGAGACAAGCACTTTTGATCGGGGTTACGCCATGACTAACGGGCTTTTCTGTGGATAACTCAGTGGATGAAATATTCTAGCGACTTATAACTGAAACATAGCCAAGCAGGTTTTTAAGCTGAAATAAAAAAGCCCCGGCTGAGATATCCCAGCCGGGGCCTGATAAACACTGGAGAAATCAGAAATCCAGGTTCGCTACGTTTAATGCGTTTAATTCAATAAAGGCCCGACGTGGCTCAACTTCGTCACCCATCAGGGTTGTGAACATCTTGTCGGCAGAAATCGCATCTTCAATGCCTACCCGTAGCATGCGACGGGTATTTGGATCCATGGTGGTTTCCCACAACTGATCCGGGTTCATCTCCCCCAATCCTTTATAACGCTGGATATTGAAGCCTTTTTTAGCTTCGTTCAGCAGCCACTGAATGGCATCCCAGAAATCCACGATTGGGTAAACACGCTCGCCACGCTGGATATAGGCATCACTTTCCAACGTGTCTTGCAGACGTTTGCTGATGGCAGACAGTTTGCGATAGCCAGATCCGGTAAAAAACTCATGATCGAGCACGTAGTCACGCGGAACGCCATGGGTAATCACTTTCACCAGTACGTTAAACTCGTTCCGCTCTTTATCCCGTATATGTTCCACGTGGAAATGGTTACCACTCCGTCCGGCATCTGGGAGCGCAGCAGCCAATTGTAATCCCCAGTTTTGCACGAAGGCTTCATCTTCAAGTGCAGACGCTTCCACCACTGGCAGTGTCAGCAACTGATGAAGGACGGCCTGAGGGATCAAGCCAGACAAGCGCTGCACGGTTTCCTGCGCAGATCGGTAATCGGCTACCAGGGATGCGAAGGCAGCATCGGTAATCGCAGGCGCGTCTGCGGAGGGGTACAAGGCGGCCTTTTCCAGAGCGATATGAGTCAGATATTCTTCCATCGCTTCTTCATCCTTGATGTATTGCTCTTGTTTGCCACGCTTTATCTTGTAAAGCGGAGGCTGAGCAATATACACATGGCCACGCTCGATAATCTCGGGCATCTGGCGGAAGAAGAAGGTCAGTAGCAGGGTACGGATGTGCGCACCATCCACGTCCGCATCCGTCATAATAATGATGCTGTGGTAGCGCAATTTGTCCGGATTAAATTCTTCCCGGCCAATACCACAACCCAACGCAGTAATCAGCGTGCCAACTTCAACAGAAGATAACATCTTGTCGAAACGGGCTTTTTCTACGTTGAGGATTTTGCCTTTCAGCGGCAGAATCGCCTGAGTGCGACGGTCTCGGCCTTGCTTGGCGGAACCGCCAGCCGAGTCCCCTTCCACCAGATACACTTCGGAAAGCGCCGGGTCTTTTTCCTGACAATCCGCCAGCTTGCCTGGCAGCCCTGCGATATCCAGTGCTCCCTTGCGGCGAGTCATTTCACGGGCGCGACGTGCAGCCTCACGAGCCCGGGCAGCATCGATCATTTTACCCACCAGGTCTTTCGCCTGAGATGGATTTTCCATCAGATAGTCACTGAATAGTCGTCCCATTTCCTGCTCGACGGCTGGCTTCACTTCGGAAGACACCAGCTTGTCTTTGGTTTGGGAGCTGAACTTGGGGTCTGGTACCTTGACCGAAATAATAGCGGTCAAGCCTTCACGAGCATCATCACCGGTTGTTGCAACCTTGGCTTTTTTGGCCAGGCCTTCTTTCTCAATATAGGTATTCAAGGTACGCGTCAACGCGGCCCGGAAACCGGCCAAATGACTGCCGCCATCACGCTGGGGAATGTTGTTGGTGTAACAGAAGATGTTTTCCTGAAAGGTGTCGTTCCACTGCATCGCTACTTCGACAACAATGCCATCTTCGCGCTCGGCGTTAAAATGGAAGACCTCGTTCAGTGCGGTTTTACCATCGTTGAGATATCTCACAAACGAAGCCAAACCACCTTCAAATTCGAACACGTCTTCCTTGTCAGCGACCCGCTCATCTTTCAGGTGAATACGTACGCCGGAATTCAGAAAGGATAATTCCCGCAAACGCTTGGCCAGATAGTCGTATGAAAATTCGGTCTTGGTGAAGGTTGCTTTTGATGGTAAAAAAGTCACCATTGTGCCGGTGGTTTCGCTGACACCCACTTCTTTCAGCGGATAGTTTGGCACGCCATGGCTATATTCCTGCTCATACAATTTGCCACCACGACGGATGGTGATTTTCAGGCTCTCAGACAGGGCATTGACCACTGATACACCGACACCGTGCAGGCCTCCCGACACCTTGTAACTATTGTCATCAAACTTGCCTCCGGCGTGCAGTACCGTCAGGATTACCTCCGTTGCCGAGATACCTTCTTCTTCATGGATCTCGGTTGGGATACCTCGGCCGTTATCTGATACGGAAACTGAATTGTCGGTATGAATAACCACGTCAACGCTGTCACAATGGCCACCCAGGGCCTCATCAATGGAGTTATCGACCACCTCGAACACCATATGATGCAGACCTGTGCCATCATCCGTATCACCTATGTACATGCCTGGACGCTTGCGAACGGCGTCGAGACCTTTCAGTACCTTAATACTGGACGAATCGTAATTCTGCTCACTCATTCAGTGTTCCTCTTGGGCGGAAATAGCTTCAGCAATTGCTTGTTGGATCAGATGATCAGGGAAGGCTTTCTTCTTCGATTTTGCCGTGTTCCACATGGAACACCTTGAATTCGGAGGGGGTCCAGCTGTCCATCAATTGCTGTTTTTCAATACTTGTAATAAATACCTGACATTTTAAATCTTCCAGCACTTGGCATAAAGCCAAACGGTGGCGAGAATCCAGTTCAGACGCCAGATCGTCAACCAGATAAATCGGAGCATTCCCGCAGCTCTGCTTGTACAAAATCCCCTGGGTAAGCTTCAGTGCAGCAACAACGGTTTTTTGTTGGCCACGGGACAACACATCGGCGGCGGGTAATTTATCAACCCGAATACGGAGTTCTGCCCGATGCGGGCCGGACTGGGTATAACCCAATTGTAGATCCCGATCCTGTTGTCGAGTCAAAATATCCTTGAGCTGACTGTCTTTTTCCCAACCTGGGTAATAATGCAATCGCACCTTGATCTCAGCGTCGAGCGCAGCGAGTGTCGACTCAAACTGGGGCACAAACACTTTCAGATAAGCCAGGCGATACTGGTGAATTTTTTCACTGGCTTCGATAAATCCACCATCCCAAACGTCCAGCCAGCTCACTTCCTTTTGTTTCAACACGCTATTGCGTTGTTTTAACACCTTACGAAAAATTCGCCATTCCTCAATAAAGCCGGGTTCCACATGGAACACCCCCCAATCAAGAAACTGGCGTCTGTCTTCCGGTGATCCGACCAGCAATCGGAAGGTATTTGGCTCAATAACCTGAACCGGCAAGCGGGTGGCTACTTGTGCCTGGGAGGTCAGAACCGAACCATCAAGACGAAATAACACATCACCATTACGCAGGCGGAGACTGTACAAATCCTGGGTCTGCGCATCCGCCCCCGTCGTCCCATCCAATTCACATTCCAGTTCGAGCCGATCGGCATCATGATGGATGAGCTGCTTGATCTGAGTTGAGCGGAAAGATTTCCCCGAAGACAGCAACGCGATTGACTCCAGCAAGCTGCTTTTGCCGCTGCCGTTATCACCATAAATGAAGTTAACGCGAGAATGAGGATGGATATCCAGCGGTGCCAGATTACGGACACCGCGTACGGACAAGCGCCGAATCGGCATAAATACCTACAGGCGCATCGGCATCACAACGTACAGCGAGTCGCCGCCTTCTGGCTCTTCCAGCAAGGCACTACTGTTGGCATCTGACAGCGTCATTTTAACGTTCTCATTATTAATAACCGACATAACATCCAGCAAATAAGCAACGTTGAAGCCCATTTCAAGAGAGTCGCCGTTGTAGCTGACCGCAACGGACTCCTCTGCTTCTTCCTGCTCCGGGTTATTGGCAAAGACCTGCAGCAAGTCTGGTGCCAGTACCAGGCGTACGCCACGGTACTTTTCATTCGACAGAATGGCGGTACGGGCAAATACCTGACGTAGTTCCTGACGATCAGCCAGCATCACATTGGTACCGTTTTTTGGAATCACTCGGGTGTAATCCGGAAATTTTCCGTCGACCAGTTTTGAGGTAAAGGTGAAATGCTCAGTCTGTGCCCGAAGGTGATTGCCACTGAGTGACAAGGTAACACTCAGTTCTGCATCGGTGAGCAATTTTGCCAGTTCCAGCACGCCTTTACGGGGCAGGATAATCTGGTTCAATTCGTCAGGACCACTGATCTCAACACAACAGGTTGCCAGGCGATGGCCATCTGTTGCTACCGTCCGCAGTGAGTCAGTACTTACTTCAAATAACATACCGTTAAGATAATAGCGCACATCCTGTTGCGCCATGGCAAAGCTGGTACGATCCAGCGCCCGGCGTAATACCTGCTGACCCATGGAGAAGTTTTTTTCTTCTCCAACGGACTCAACATTGGGGAATTCGGTCGCCGGTAATGATGACAAGGTGAAACGCGAACGACCAGCACGAACAGTAACCCGCTGATCTTCCAGCGCAATTTCAATCTGGGCACCGTCTTGCAGTGAGCGACAGATATCCATCAGTTTTTTGCCCGGTACCGTGACTTCACCTTCAACTCCGACTTCGTCAAGAGTTACCCGGCCAACCAGTTCGACCTCGAGATCGGTCCCTGTCAGGGACAACTGCTGACCACGCACTTCCAACAACACGTTGGAGAGCACTGGCAGCGTCTGTCGTTTTTCAACAACACCCGCCACCAGTTGCAGGGGACGTAGCAAAGCTTCCCTAGAGATTACGAATTTCATGGTTCTCCACTCAGGTCTAGGTTGTCAGTGAACGCAGCAGGTTCTTGTAATCTTCAAGAACGTCAGCGTTGGTTTGTTGCAGCTCTTTCACTTTTCTGCAGGCATGCAACACAGTCGTATGATCCCGGCCACCAAAGGCTTCACCTATTTCAGGAAGACTATGATTAGTGAGCTCTTTGCTTAGTGCCATCGCCACTTGTCTGGGTCGGGCGATCGATCGTGTACGGCGTTTAGATGATAAATCAGAGATCTTGATTTTGTAATACTCGGCAACCGTACGCTGAATATTATCGATACTGACTTGTCGCTCCTGCAACGCCAGCAAATCCTTGAGTGATTCTTTAATAAACGGCAGGTTGATTTCACTGCCGGTAAATTGCGCACTGGCAATCACCCGTTTCAGTGCACCTTCCAGCTCTCGTACATTTGAGCGAATACGTTGAGCAACAAAGAAGGCCGCATCATCCGGCAAGTGTACCCCGCTTTGCTCCGCTTTTTTCATCAAAATCGCTACACGGGTCTCAAGCTCGGGGGGTTCTACACCAACCGTCAGGCCCCAGCCAAACCGACTTTTCAAACGCTCTTCAAGTCCGTGAATTTCTTTTGGATATCGATCACAGGTCAGAATCATCTGCTGACCGCCTTCAAGCAAGGCATTGAAGGTATGGAAAAATTCTTCCTGGGAACGTTCTTTACCAGCAAAAAACTGAATATCATCAATCAGCAAAGCATCCAGACCACGATAAAAACGCTTGAATTCATTGATGGCATTCAGTTGCAACGCTTTAACCATATCCTGGACAAAACGTTCGGAGTGCACGTAGAGCACCTTGGCATTCTGATTTTTCGACTGCAGGTAATTCCCCACCGCATGCATCAGATGCGTCTTACCCAGGCCAACCCCCCCATATATAAAGAGTGGGTTGTAAGAGCCACCGGCATTTTCTGCCACCTGCTGCGCCGCTGCATGGGCCAGCTGGTTCGATTTACCCTCAACAAACGATTGAAAGGTAAAGGTCGGGTTTAAAAACGAACGGTGCTTGAGGCCGCCTTCAACCTGAACTTCCCGCCGTGGCAAAGGTGTATTAACCGGCTGCTGAATCGGCGTGATTGAGGCGACGGTAGGTGACTGGAATTCGTCAGCCATGGGTTCATCATCTTCCGCCCGTGCGCGAGTAGCAGCAAAGCTGGACGCTGGATTACGAACCATCGGCGGCTGGGGATCAACCTGCCGCTGAGCTGGCTGCGGAGCGCGAAACATCGGCTGTGATTCACCCACCGTCAGATCCACATGGGTGAGACGTCCGCCATTCAGCTCTGAAAGAATTTCCTGAATACGTTGCAGATATTTGTCTTTGACCCAGTCACGTACAAAACGGTTTGGTGCGCTTAGCACCAGCCGCTGATTCTGCTCAGATGCCATCAGAGGTCGAATCCAGGTGTTGTACTGCTGGGTAGGCAACTCATGTTCCAGATGCCGTAAACATTCATCCCAAAAAACAGCCACACCCACCTCTATTTACATTTTGGTTCAAGGTCGCACAGTGTATCCAAAGCAGCAGAAGTTATCCACAGAATAGTCCCGCTTCATCACCGTCGATTCACCACGGCCAACACGCCACCAACAACCTGTGGAAAACCTGCCTGTAATATCAGAATTGATCCACAGGAAGGAACCGGGATCTTGACCTGGCGGTATATCGATGCCTTTCACCCACCACTTACGGTCAGCTTAATACCATCTTCATCACTGGAAAAGAGCCTGGTTATAAAACCTATAAATCAATAAAAATCAATAGCTTAGATAGGTTATCCACAGAAAAACCCGCTACTAATAATAATAACTTCATCAGTCCTTTATCTCTTTTCAAACATCATTTCATACAAAACAATAAATACCGTACGCAGGATTATGCTGACCGATTCGGTCATCAGAATTGGTCAGGGAACAGCCATTGCCATTTGTCGGGGTTTCTCATACAATTGCCGCCCTTTAAAAACTGACCCCAAACATCAACCGGGTATACGAATATGAAACGTACATTTCAACCAAGCGTTCTGAAGCGCAAGCGTAGTCACGGCTTCCGTGCACGTATGGCTACCAAAAGCGGCCGTCAGATTCTGGCTCGCCGTCGTGCCAAAGGCCGTCAGCGTCTGAGCGCCTGAGCGGGCTGCTAGCTCCCGACCACAGTTTGCCGATGACAGATTTGAAATTTGGCCGCAACGCAAGATTGCTGAAGCCAGCCGAATTCAAACAGGTTTTTGATAATACTGAGCGGCGCGGGAGTACTCCCCAATTGCTGGTCCTTGCTTCTGGCAACCAACAACAGCGTTCACGTCTGGGGTTTGTGTTAGCCAAGAAGCAGATCCGACATGCAGTCGATCGAAATCGTATCAAGCGACTGATTCGGGAATCATTCCGTTACCACCAACATGAGTTGGGGTCATGCGATTATGTCGTACTGGCTCGGTCCGGAATTACCGAACTGGACAACCGTCAGATACGTGAGATGATTGATGCCCTCTGGTTCCGATTAAAGCGACCAACCCATGGCAAGTCCGGCAACACTCAAAGAAAACGGCGACGTTAGTTTTACAGCCAGATTACTGCTGTTGCTTATTGCCGGCTATCGTTATGCCATCAGTCCGTTATTACCCTCCCGGTGTCGTTTTTACCCTACCTGTTCGTCCTATGCAGCTGAAGCTGTAACACGATATGGTGCCTTCCGTGGTGGCTGGCTTGCCATTCGTCGGCTGGTCAGATGCCATCCCTGGGGGGATCACGGCGTTGATTTGGTACCTGATTTACCCAAACATTCTTCCAACTGTTGTCAACGGAAACCCTGAACATGGATATCCGCCGTACGGTTATATACCTTGGCTTGGCCATTTCGAGCTATTTTCTCTTCATCACCTGGAACGACGACTACGGACAAAAAACCCGTATCGACGCTCCAATTCAGGCTGAAGCGCCTGTCGGTCCGGATACGCCCAGCGTTACCGGAGTGACCGCTGATACCGAACATCCTCAGCTGGAAGCACCTTTGGTTGCTCCTGCTGGTGATGTTTCTGCGCCATCAGCTGAGTTGATTAAAATCAAGACCGATGTGTTGCAAGTGACTATCAACCCTCGTGGAGGGGAAGTTACTGAAGTATTGTTGCCGGAATTTCCGGCATCGATCGAAACCAAAGACATTCCGTTCGTGTTATTGGAAAACAATCAGCGTCGTACCTATGTGGCTCAAAGTGGCCTTATTGGACGAGATGGCATCGACACCAACGGTGGTGCCCTTTTTAGTGCTGAAAGCAATGAATACACACTGACTGAAGGCAAAGATGAGCTCGTTGTGGTGCTGTCAACAGAAACGGCCAAGGGACTGGTCGAGAAAATATTTACCTTTCATCGGGGTAACTATCTGATTGATATGCAATACCGGATTCACAATAGCTCGGCCCAGCCATGGGAAGGGGTGTTTTACGCGCAGCTAAAGCGTGATAACTCACCTGATCCATCCGCGGGCAGTGGCATGGGCATGCAAGCCTATCTTGGTGCAGCGTTAACGACGAAAGAAAATCGTTACGAAAAAGTTACCTACGATGACCTAGAAAGCGACGCCTACAAGAACCAGCAAGAGGGTGGCTGGGCAGCAATGCTGCAACACTACTTCCTGTCAGCCTGGGTACCGCCACAAGATACAATCCATACCTACAACGGTCGTTTTGTTAAGGGTAACTATATTTTTGGTTTTTATGATCAGCCCCTGGTTGTAGCAGCTGGATCGGTTGGTGAGACCGGTGCCAGCCTCTACGTCGGGCCAAAAGATCAGGACAAATTGGAAAAAATTGCTCCCCACCTGGAACTGACGGTC
This sequence comes from Oceanobacter antarcticus, assembly GCF_044962685.1. NCBI lineage: Bacteria > Pseudomonadati > Pseudomonadota > Gammaproteobacteria > Oceanospirillales > Oceanospirillaceae > Oceanobacter > Oceanobacter antarcticus. The sequence continues at coordinate 39,725 of NZ_JBBKTX010000022.1, read as the reverse complement.
GATTATGGCTGGTTGTGGTGGATTGCTCAGCCACTGTTTTTCCTGCTGACCTTCTTCCACGGCATCGTCGGAAACTGGGGTGTCGCCATTATTTTGCTGACCCTGTGTGTGAAAATCCTGTTCTTCTACCCGTCTGCGATGAGCTATCGCTCAATGGCCAACATGCGCAAGGTTGGTCCAAAGATGCAGCAGATCAAGGAGCAATACGGCGATAACCGGGAAAAACTGGGCCAGGAAATGATGGCGCTGTACAAGAAAGAGAAAATCAACCCGCTGGGTGGCTGTTTGCCAATGCTGATCCAGATGCCGGTGTTTATCTCCTTGTACTGGGTACTGATGGAATCGGTTGAGTTGCGTCAGGCACCTTTTGCACTCTGGATTACCGACATGTCGGTGATGGATCCGTACTTCATTCTGCCGTTGTTAATGGGTGCCTCGATGTTTGTCCAGATGCGCCTTAACCCGACGCCACCAGACCCGATGCAGGCCCGAGTAATGCAGTTTATGCCGGTGGTGATGACAGTGTTCTTCCTCTGGTTCCCGGCTGGCCTGGTGTTGTACTGGGTGGTCAACAACCTGCTGTCTATTGCCCAGCAGTACGTGATTACCAAACAGATCGAAAACAGCTGATTGTTATCGACTGCGGAAACGGGAGCCTCTGGCTCCCGTTTTTGTATCTATTGCCATCGAGCTATACCATCGAGCTTATACCATCAACAGATTGCTTTCCCACTTGTGAGGCCGCTATGAGTCATGCCATCCATCAGGACACTATTGCTGCCATTGCCACCGCCCCCGGCCGTGGCGGGATCGGTATTGTGCGGGTGTCTGGTGCTGCGGCACAAACCATTGCGCAACGTATTATCGGCTATCAGCCACAACCTCGATATGCGCACTACGGCGCACTGCGTGCCGCTGCTGGCGATATTCTGGATGAAGGTATTACCCTCTTCTTTCCAGGGCCACATTCGTTTACCGGTGAGGATGTGGTTGAGTTTCAGGGCCATGGTGGCCCGGTAGTACTGGACCTGTTACTGAATGAGCTGGTGTCACAAGGTTGCCGGCTGGCCCGTCCCGGCGAGTTTTCCGAGCGGGCATTTCTCAATGACAAGCTTGATCTGGCCCAAGCGGAAGCCATTGCCGATTTGATTGATTCTGCCTCTGAACAGGCTGCGCGCTGTGCGTTGCGCTCGCTGCAGGGAGAATTTTCCCGACGTATACAGCAATTACTCGATCAGCTGATCGAATTACGTATTTACGTCGAGGCGGCGATGGATTTTCCCGAAGAGGAAATCGACTTTCTCTCTGACGGCAAGGTAGCAACCAAACTGGCTGAAGTCATAACCGCTCTGGATCAGGTACTGGCAGAAGCGACCCGAGGCTCAATTTTGCGCGAAGGCATGACCGTGGTGATCGCCGGGCGACCCAACGCGGGTAAGTCCTCACTACTGAATGCCCTGGCAGGCCATGAACGGGCCATTGTGACCGCCATCGCCGGTACCACACGGGACGTACTGAAAGAGCATATTCATATCGACGGCATGCCGCTTCACGTAGTGGATACCGCTGGCTTGCGCGATGCCCCTGACGAAGTGGAACGTATCGGCATCCAGCGTGCCTGGGACGAAATTCGCCAGGCCGATCGTATATTGCTGATGATGGACGCCAGTAGTGATCAGCACAGCCCGCAACAACTGCTACACGCCCTCTATGACGAACAGGGCCTGGCTGCCGAAACCGACGCACTGATCCGCAGCGGCAGGCTGACCGTGATTCGTAACAAGATCGACCTTGCCAACGAAGCCCCAGGACTGGACAACAGCGGCGCTTTGCCAATCTTACGAATTTCAGCTCGCCAGCAGCTGGGCATCGACGCCCTGCGGCAGCACCTGAAACAGGTGATGGGGTTTGAGGCCGGTGGTGAAGGTGGGTTTCTGGCCCGCCGCCGTCACCTGGATGCTCTGGAGCGTGCCCGTGCCGCTCTGCAACAGGGGCAACAGCAGCTACTGGGCCTGGCCGCAGGTGAACTGCTGGCAGAAGACTTGCGCGATGCTCAGAAAGCCCTGGGAGAGATTACCGGTGAATTCAGCGCTGATGACCTGCTGGGCAAGATTTTTGGCAGTTTTTGTATCGGTAAATGAAGTACGTAGTAACGCAAAGGAGAGATAACCAGATGGATTTAACTAGCTATTATTAAAGGGATTTAATTGAAAAGCTGCTGATTCCGGATCTGCGTACCGTCGATAATCATGGTGTCGTTTGTCCCAGTGCTGAGCTGCTGGATCTCATCAAGCTGACGCTGCAGCGCCAAGAATGGTACCACGAGTATCTGATAGCAAATTTGCCGAACCCTGCGCTGTGGTTGGATGCACTGGGGGTTTCCGGTGTCTCTGACGCCAGTGAGAATACTCGGCGTGAGACAGAGCCATGATGCAATGCGGTTGCTGCCGAGCTTTTAGTGCCCGAGCAGGAGTTGCGGGCACACTGGGTTGAACAAGAAGATTGGCAGGTTAACTTGCCGAACCAGGGGGCTATTTCCGTGTTAGCAAGTGGGTAATTGCTCGCAGGGCGTTGATTCTTGGTTATGTGGAGTCTGGACACTATCGAGTATTCATTGCTGAGCAGATTACACGTTGGAAGGCGCGAGAGAAGAGTGGTGGTAGCGCTCTTTATTACAAAGCCAAGAATACCCAAGTATGTACTAATTTATCCAAAGCTGTGATCTCTCAGACATTTAATGGTCACCTGCTGTTGAGGGATGCTGGGGACATCTACGTATCTTTCAGGAAGCAAGCGAATGCTCACTTCCTGAAAAAAGATACGATCACAGACTGGTCAGCGTGCCGATCCATTCACGCACCGACGCCAAATGTACGGCGTCTTGCCCTACCCGATCAGCAACCAGTGCGCCCTGCAATGCCGATACCACCACCCGTGCCAGCGCTTCCCGTGAGACCGGCAGGAAGCGGGCGGAGCTGAGGCATTCCAGTACCCAGTCGAACAGCGCTTCATAGAAGGCATGGATAGCGGTCTGACTTTCCTCGGTCAGTTCATTCATTCCGGCACTGTAGGCCTGGGCGAGGCACTGGCGGTTATTGGTGAAATGTTCCGTATACAGGTCACAGAGCTGTTGCAGACGCTGGCGGGGACTGGTGATTCCCTCTGTGCGTTGCTGCAGTTCAGCAAAAAAAGCATGTTGGTAGTCGGTGGCCAGTTCCAGCAGCAAGGCATCCCGGCTTTTGAAGTGATAGTGCACGGAGCTGGATTTGATGCCAGCCGCCTTGCCCATTTCACGAAAACTGGCTGCAGCCAGGTTGTTTTTGCAGATCTGATCGGTCGCAATGGTTTTGAGATGATCTCTGGTTTCGCTCACAGCAAGTTCTCCCTGTATATATCTTGTGCAAATTCTATCGGGTGTTAGGAGTCAATAGAATGGCCTGGATCAGAAATATGCCGCTTTTTTGAGCAAATATGACGAAAACATGGCCTTGATGGCCTCTTTTGTACTCTGCCGGGCGAATAAATCAGGAGTTGCTATGGTTATTAGAGAAGATCACCGGAGCCAATTCCCATGCGCTTGTTCTTGTTAGTTGTTTTTTCAACCTTGATGACGGCCTGTATTTCCATTTCCAGCGATGATGATGGTGTCACTAATGCCGAGGGGCAGACGGTGAATGCCGAGACCCTGGCGTTGAATGGCTTCTGGGATGGTCAGTTGGATCAGGCGGGCAGCTTAAGAATACTGATGTATCAGGGAACAATTTTCGGGCTGGATGAAAGCCGGGGCTATTATGGCTCGATCAACCTCGACAGTTCGACCCAGATCGCCAACCTTGATCTGACCGCTTATGCCATCACCGCTGCCGATGCCACGGCAGGCCACTATCTGGCCGATGGCAGTAGTGTGGACTATTTGATGGAGGGACTGGTTTACACCACGGCCAGCACCAGCGACACCCTGGTAGGAGATTATGACAGTGATCGTGGTGCCGGCAGTTTTCTATTGATGGACGATGCTACCTGGAACAATAACGCTGGTATCGCGCTGGTCTCTGGGCAATGGCAGGCGGGCGACTACAGTCTGTACATCACTTCGTTGGGCAGCCGAGCCAGTTTGAAAGCCATTTCTGCGGCCAGTGGTGGCTGCACCTTTGATGGCTTTATTGAGCCGGTCAACAAGCAATATAATCTTTATCACGTGACCCTGACCGAACGTAAAAACTGCAGCGATTATAACGCCGCCAATGTGACGGGTTACGCCACGATTACGGCAGCCGGGGCGCTGGAGTTTTTTCTGTTTGATACTGGTTCGCTGTACTACATGATTTATACGGCTGCAACGACTACAACCACAACAGAAGACACGAGCACGACGGTTGAATAAACCGGGAGCGAGTTATATCACGCAGGCTCCCAGTAGGAGTTCACATTTTGTACATAAAAAATGGGGTGAATGGCTATCTTTGTTGACTTTTTTATGAATTTTTGATGAAAAGACTGGCTGCAAGGAAATTTTCCTGATTGTGCAGGTACTACCCTTGTGACGATCCATTCTTTCTTTATAGAGCATCGCCATGCGCGTTTTTGCGATAACAACAATAATTACAATGCTGGGCTGTTCGGGGTGTGTTTCCGAGGGCAGTAATCAACCTTACGAATCTTCTTACAATCGTGCGATTGCATTGAACGGTTTCTGGGATGGTCAGTTTGACCAAGCAGGTGCTGTGCGGTTGTTGATGTACGAAGGTAATGTCTATGGTTTTGATGGCACCCGTGGCTTTACCGGTACTGTTGAGTACATCAGTTACGAGCGCAGCATTTCGATGGATCTTGACGCCTGGCCGATCAGTGGCAGTAATAAAGCGCAGGATGAGATGGCGGCCAGTGGTGCAGCAACCAGTATGGCCGTTGATGCCCTATTGGTTGAGCAGACGGATAGTGCTGGCACTATCGTAGGCACGTTCGAGACCAGTCAGCTGGCTGGTGGACTGACGCTGGAAGCCGATGGCAGCTGGGAAGAAAGCTCAGCGCTGTGGAAGCCCGTAGGTACTTGGAAAGCCGGCACAACCAGCGTGTTTATTACCGAGCTTGGCAGCAAGGCCAAGTTTGTTGGTCAGGGGGCTGATAGCTGCAGCTTCAACGGTGAGCTCTTTTTGCTGAATAGCAGCTATCCCTTGATGAAAGCGCATCTGTACAACCGCTCCGACTGTAAATTTTTTAATAAAACCGCAACAGTGAATGGTTACGCCGCCATTACGGCAGCGGGTACGCTTGAATTCTACTTTGCTGATGACAGCGAATTGTTACGCCTCGAATACAGTCGTTAATAGATGTCCCCTATCGTGCAGCGGCCTTCCGGCCGCCTTCCCTGTTTTTCCCTTACTGTTTCGTTCTGACCACCCTGCAAGCGCCTGAAGCGATCAGTAATGGTGCAGGCATCCGGCTGGATGTTCTTCCTTGGTCATCATCTAATGGCTATTTTTTCTGTGGATAACCCTGTTAGGAAATGTGGTAAACCCTTGTTGTAAGGGGTTGCTATCCTTCAATAACCTTTATTCGGTAATTTTTTTATACCGATAAAAAATCACTTATCGGCTATTTATTAACAATATAACTCATTGATTAACAAGGATAAAAAATGATTTCCCAGTGGCTGTGGATAACACTGTACACAATGGATTGAGTGCCTTATTTACCTGTGGATAGTGCTACTGCTCATATTTTGTACAAAGCCCTATCTGCTTACTGGGGTAATTGCTATAATCCGCGCCCGTTTTTGAAATTCCTGTTATTTGGTGAGGTGGCTGTGGAGTATCCCGTTCGATATGACGTGATTGTGGTCGGTGGTGGTCACGCTGGTACGGAAGCCGCACTGGCAGCGGCTCGCACCGGCAGCAAGACGCTGTTGCTGACCCATAACACGGACACGGTCGGCGTGATGTCCTGTAACCCGGCCATTGGTGGTATTGGCAAAAGCCATCTGGTGAAAGAAATTGATGCGCTGGATGGCGCGATGGCGCGGGCAACTGATCGGGGGGGGATCCAGTTTCGTACCCTCAATAGCCGTAAAGGCCCGGCGGTGCGGGCGACACGGGCCCAGGCCGACCGTGCGCTGTATCGTGCTGCAATTCGTAACATCGTGGAAAATCAGCCCAACCTGGATATTTTTCAGGCAGCCTGTGATGACCTGATTCTCGATGGTGATGGTATTGGCAGTACGGTGTGTGGCGTGGTCACCAACACCAATATGAAAATTTATGCCACCTCGGTGGTGTTGACGGCGGGGACGTTCCTCGGTGGCCTGATCCATATTGGCATGGAAAATCACAGTGGCGGTCGTGCCGGAGATCCGCCATCGACAGCGCTTTCCCAGCGTTTGCGGGAAATGCCTTTTACCGTTGGCCGACTGAAGACAGGCACGCCGGCACGCATTGACCGTCGCAGTGTCGATTTCTCGGTGATGCAGGAGCAGCCGGGTGATACGCCGCTGCCAGTGATGTCATTTATGGGATCGCTGGCCGAGCATCCACAGCAGGTCAGCTGTTACATCACCCACACCAACGAGCGGACCCACGATATTATTCGTGCCAATCTTGATCGTTCGCCGATGTATGCCGGTGTGATTGAAGGGATTGGCCCGCGCTATTGTCCATCGATCGAAGACAAGATCACCCGTTTCGCCGACAAGAGCAGTCATCAGGTGTTTGTTGAGCCGGAAGGATTAAACAGCAATGAGCTGTATCCAAACGGTATTTCCACCAGTTTGCCGTTTGATGTGCAGCTGGATCTGATTCACTCGATCCCCGGTTTTGAGAAGGCGCACATTACCCGTCCGGGCTACGCCATCGAGTATGACTATTTTGATCCCCAGCAGCTCAAGCACAGCCTTGAAACCCGCTGTATCAATAATCTGTTTTTTGCTGGCCAGATCAACGGCACGACAGGTTATGAAGAAGCCGGAGCCCAGGGCTTGCTGGCCGGTCTGAATGCGGCCTTGCGGGCGTTGGAAAAAGACGTCTGGGTGCCGCGCCGTGACCAGTGCTATATCGGTGTGCTGGTTGACGACCTGATCACCATGGGCACCAAGGAACCGTATCGGATGTTTACCAGCCGGGCGGAATATCGGCTGGTGCTGCGGGAAGATAACGCTGACCTGCGGTTGACTGAGATTGGCCGCGACCTTGGCATTGTGGGTGATCAGCGTTGGGCGGCATTTTGTGAAAAACGGGAGCAGATCGAGCAAGAAACCCAACGCTTGAAAACCACCTGGATTCAGCCGGGCTCGACCGCAGCCGAGGCACTGGCAGAGCTGGGTGAAACGGCCATCAGCCATGAATATAACCTCCATGACCTGCTCAAGCGCCCTGCCCTGACCTATCCGCTGGTGGCCAGACTCAAGGGCGAGCCACTGAGTGATGACCCGCGCGTGGCAGAACAGGTCGAGATCCAGGCCAAATACGATGGCTATATCGCCCGTCAGCTGGAGGATATCGAGCAATTACGCCGCTATGAACATACGCTGCTGCCGGATGACCTCGACTATGACGCCATTGGTGGCTTGTCCAATGAAGTGAAGCAGAAGCTTTATTCGCTCAAGCCGGAAACCCTGGGTGCGGCGTCACGGCTTGCGGGTGTTACGCCGGCAGCGATCAGTCAGATTATGATTCATTTGAAAAAACGTAATATGGCCCACCGGATGGAAGCCTGAGTCAGTCGTACCCGTGCTGCGGTCTTATGCCGGTTGTTGCGGAAGAGGTTCAAACTCGCTGCTGACTTTGTGCTAGTATCCGCCGCCCGCTGGCTGGTATGTGGTTATGTTGCCGGTGAGTATGAGGATTGCGTGCGCCAGAGAGTCCCGAGACGGGGCGATGGGCGCGGCAATCATCTTTGTTGGGCAGGACTCAAGGCACGGAATATATGAGCATGGCAACTTCTCTTCCCGCCGGATTGCGTAATCGCTTGATGCGTGGTGCGGCTCAGCTGGACATCAAGTTGAGCGATCAGCAAGCCGATCTGCTGATGGGCTATCTGGAGCTGCTGCACAAATGGAACAGGGCGTATAACCTCACCGCCATCCGTGATCCATCCGCGATGGTGGATTTACACCTGCTCGACAGTCTCGCCGTGCAGCCACACCTTGGTTCTGCTACCCATATTCTGGATGTTGGCACCGGCCCAGGGCTGCCTGGTATGGTATTGGCGGCGCTGAATCCGCAGTGCCATTTTACCCTGCTCGACAGTAACGGTAAAAAGACGCGCTTTATGTTTCAGGCCCGTACCAGTCTGAGGCTGGAGAATGTCACCATCGTTAACGACCGGGTTGAGGCATATCATCCCGACGTCCCATTCGATATGATTGCCAGCCGCGCATTTGCCTCGCTGTCCGATATGGTGACCTGGTGCCGCCATTTACTGGCTCCCGGCGGTTGCTACCTAGCGATGAAAGGACAGTACCCCCAGCAAGAACTTGAGGCATTACCCGCTGATGTGGCACTGGCATCGGCCGCCATCGTCGAGGTTCCGGGCGTCGAAGGCCAGCGCCATCTGCTGCGGCTGGTCGCTGTTCCGGGCGCAGACCGTACACCGACTGATCAATAATATCCCTGTAGAGCGAAGACGATGATTCTGGCGATTACCAATCAGAAAGGCGGCGTAGGCAAGACGACGACGGCAGTGAATCTGGCTGCCTCACTGGCGGCGACCAAGCGCCGCGTGATGCTGATCGATCTTGACCCTCAGGGTAATGCTACCATGGGCAGTGGTGTCGACAAATATGCACTGGAAAACTCCCTCTACGAGGTATTGGTGCAGCGTTGCGCGGTAGAAGAGGCCATTGTACCAGCTGGCGAAGCGGGTTATGACCTGATTCCTTCCAACGGCGACCTGACGGCTGCAGAAGTGGAGCTGATCAATGTGATCGGACGCGAGCAGCGGTTACGCAAGGCGCTGGCGAGTGTACAAGGGCGTTACGACTATATACTGATCGATTGTCCGCCATCGCTCAGCATGTTGACGGTGAATGCGATGGTGGCTGCCGATGCGGTGCTGATTCCGATGCAGTGCGAATACTATGCTCTTGAAGGCCTCAGTGCCTTGATGGAAACCATCGACTCGATCAAGGATGCCTACAATCCACAGCTCCATATTGAAGGTCTGCTGCGCACCATGTATGACCCGCGTAATAGCCTGACAGAAGATGTATCAGCGCAGCTGGTGAGTCACTTTGGCACGCGGGTTTACGATACAGTCATTCCTCGCAATGTGCGTCTGGCCGAGGCACCAAGCTACGGTATACCAGCATTGCTGTATGACCGGAATTCGCGTGGTGCCATGGCTTATCTGGCGCTGGCCGGAGAAATGAATCGCCGTCACCGGGTGGTAACGGCCTGAATAGAGATGTTCGAAACGGACATGATCGGAATCAAGGTATGACAAAACGTAAACGTGGCCTGGGGCGCGGCCTCGATGCGCTATTGGCAGCGTCACACGCTGGCCAGGACGACGACTCGGCCCCAACCACCGCCGATCTCCCATCGGAGCAGGCAGATGGCGACCTGATCCATCTGTCGCTGGATGTGATCCAGCCGGGCCAGTATCAGCCCCGGCGTGATATTCAGCCGGAAGCGCTGGAAGAACTGGCAGATTCGATCCGTGCCCAGGGCCTGATGCAGCCGATTATGGTGCGTTTGCTGGCCGGTTCGGAGGATCGCTACGAAATCATTGCCGGTGAGCGTCGCTGGCGAGCAAGCCGTATGGCAGGGTTGGAGCAGATCCCGGCGCTGATTCGCAATGTGCCTGATGATGCGGCCATCGCCATGGCCCTGATCGAGAATATCCAGCGTGAAAACCTCAACCCGATGGAAGAGGCGATTGCGTTACACCGGCTGCAGCAAGAGTTTGAACTCACCCAGCAGGAAGTGGCACAGGCGGTCGGCAAAAACCGCACCACGGTGGCCAATTTGTTACGGTTGATGAACCTGAATACCGATGTCAAAACCCTGTTGGAGAATGGCGACCTGGAAATGGGGCATGCCAGAGCGTTATTGGGATTGAGCGGTCAGGCACAAAGCCTGGCGGCCGATCAGGTCGTGGCCAAGGGCCTGACTGTACGGCAAACCGAAGCGCTGGTGCGTAGCCATGAACAAAAACAACCTGAAGCCGTAGCACCAGCAGCCGTGCCGGATCCGGACGTCGAGCGACTGGAACGCATGCTGGGTGAGCGCCTCGGTGCCAGTGTCTCGATCCGTCATAACGCCAGGGGCAAGGGAAAACTGGTAATCAACTACACCAGCCTGGATGAACTCGACGGCATATTGAGCCACCTTCAGTAATCTGCCTGACGATTCCGCTGTGTCTTCTGCCACCGGAGCACACCGGGCTGCTGGTAGCCAATGGGTGCTGAGTGAGAAGGCAAGGGGGTGTCAGCCTTGTTATTGACAAAAATCGCGCCCATTGACCGGGATCAAGGGTGCGAAGGGCACCTAAAGCACTACGACCAATTTATTACAGATAGATCCGCTAACTGGTTGAAGGCCGGGTACCTTGCCCATATAATCACCGCGCTTTTGCACTGGCCAAAGCAGAAATCCAATAAGTAATGAGGTCAGGTTGTCTACTGTACCGCGTCCGCCTGCGTACCGGATCGTCATCTTGCAACTGATCCTGGCGCTGATTTCTGCTCTGCTTGCCTGGTTACACAGCGATGTAGCCGCCATGTCGGCGTTATTGGGAGGGTTAACCTGCGCCCTGCCCAACGCCTACTTTGTCTGGCGCGCGTTCCGCTATACCGGGGCCCGATCTGCTACCAGGATCGTGCAATCGTTCTACCAGGGAGAATCCTGGAAATTTTTGCTGACTGCGCTGTGTTTTATGGTCATCTTCCAGCGGGTTGAGCATCTGAATGTACTGGCACTGTTTGCAGGATTTATAACAGTGCAGCTGGGGCATCTGGCCTCAGCAAAAGTCGCCAATTTATAAACTATGGACTGAGAGTGAACGATGGCTGGAAACTCCCAAGAGTATATCTCGCACCACCTGACCAATCTTACCTATGGCAAACTGCCAGCGGGCTACGTTCGCCACGAAGTCGACGAACAGGGCCAGGCACATGAGCACGAACTGTCTCATGACACCTGGACCATGGCTCACAGCAAGGAAGAAGCCGCCGATATGGGCTTCTCTGCCGTGCACGTCGATTCCCTGGGCTGGTCTATCGGCCTTGGCGCCCTGATCATGTTCCTGTTCTGGCGCGGCGCAAAACGTGCCACGACAGCGGTTCCGACCGGTATGCAGAACTTTGTCGAAATGATCGTGGAATTTATCGATGGCACCGTGAAAGAGTCGTTTCACGGCCGCAATCCGCTGGTAGCACCGCTCTCGCTGACTATTTTCTGCTGGGTATTCATGATGAACTTCATGGATCTTATCCCGGTTGACGTTTTGCCTTCTATCTTCGGCCTGTTTGGTCTGCACTACATGAAAGTGGTTCCCTCCACCGACGTCAATATCACCATGGGTATGGCGTTGACTGTCTTCAGTCTGATGATTTTTTACTCTATCAAAGTCAAGGGCATCAGCGGCTTTGCCGGTGAACTGTGCCTGCAGCCATTCAAGGTCAAAAATCCGGTACTGCAAGCCGTCTTTATCCCTGTCAACTTGTTTCTGGAATCGGTTGCCCTGCTGGCCAAGCCAATCTCTCTGGCGCTGCGGCTGTTCGGTAACATGTATGCTGGCGAAATGATTTTTATCCTGATTGCCCTGATGTTCACTGCTGGCGGAGCGTTGTTCCTGCTGGGCGGTGTACTGCAGTGGGCATGGGCTGTTTTCCACATTCTGGTGATCACTCTGCAAGCCTTCATTTTCATGATGTTGACCATCGTGTATCTGAGCATGGCCCACGAAGATCATTAATTTTTAACCATTAACTTACTAACTAACTTAACTACTATTTGGAGAAAACTATGGAACAAGGTCTGGTATTCCTGGCTGCAGCTCTGATGATCGGTCTGGGTGCGCTGGGTACAGCTATCGGTTTTGGTCTGCTGGGTGGTCGTCTGCTGGAAGGTACTGCGCGTCAGCCTGAGCTGGGTCCAATGCTGCAGGGCAAGATGTTCCTGATCGCTGGTCTGCTTGACGCCGTACCAATGATCGGTGTTGGTCTGGGTCTGTACCTGATGTTCGCTGCCTAAGGGTCGTTCCTTTTTTAACGAACTTCCTTAACCAACGAACATGAGGAGTCTGGCGTGAACATTAACGCGACACTTATCGGCCAGATCATCACATTCGCGATTTTCGTGTGGTTTTGCATGAAATTCGTATGGCCCCACCTGCTGGGTGCCATGCAAGAGCGTGAAAAGAAAATTGCCGATGGTCTGGACGCAGCAAACCGTGCCGAGCGCGACTTGGAACTGGCTCAGGAAAAAGCCGTTTCCCAGCTGCGTGAAAGCAAAGAAAAAGCTGCCGAAATCATCGAACAGGCTAACAAGCGTGCCAACCAAATCATCGACGAAGCGAAAGAAACCGCTCGCGCTGAAGGTGACCGCCTGGTAGCTGCTGCTCAAGCAGAAGTTGAGCAAGAGGTTAACCGCGCGAAAGAAGTTCTGCGCAAACAGGTATCTGAGCTGGCGGTTGCCGGCGCTACCAAGATCCTGGGCAAGTCAGTCGATGCATCAGCTCACGCTGATCTGCTTAATCAACTGACTGAAGAACTCTAAGCGAGGTTGCCATGGCTGAATTAACCACTCTCGCTCGGCCATACGCCAAGGCCGTGTTTGCTGAAGCAGAAGAGAAGAAGTCCCTGGATGCATGGTCAGACGATCTGGCCCTGCTGTCCACTTATGCATCTGACGCCGAGATGGCGAAGCTGCTGGTACATCCTTCTCTGACTGCGGCGCAGCAGGCACAAGCCTTGATTGACGTATGTGGCGAAAAGCTTAATGACGCAGCCAAAAACCTGGTGCACGTACTGGCAGAAAACAAGCGCCTGACGCTGTTGACTGAAATTACAGCTCTTTATGAAGAGCTGAAGGCCCAGCTGCAAAACGCAGTAGATGTCGTAGTGACCTCTGCGTACGCACTGACCGAAACTCAGTCAAACAAGCTCGCTCAGGCGCTTAAAGCCAAACTGCAACGCGATGTCCGAATGACCAGCGAAGTCGATGAGTCACTCATCGGCGGCGCTATTATTCGTGCAGGCGACCTGGTTATTGACGGCTCACTCACAGGCAAGCTGTCAAAGTTGGCCGAAGCGATGAAATCCTAGTTTGAGGGACGATGCATGCAGCAACTGAATCCATCCGAGATCAGTGAAGTCATCAAAAAACGCATCGAAAGTCTCGATGTGACTTCACAAGCCCAGAACGAGGGCACCGTTGTATCCGTATCCGACGGTATCGTTCGTATCCATGGTCTTGCCGACGTAATGTACGGTGAGATGATTGAATTTGACGGCGGTGTCTACGGCCTGGCCATGAACCTGGAACGCGACTCTGTAGGCGCGGTTATTCTGGGCGAATACAAATCGCTGGCCGAAGGCCAGAAAGCGAAATGTACCGGTCGTATCCTGGAAGTTCCAACCGGCGAAGCCCTGCTGGGTCGTGTTGTGGACACTCTGGGTCGCCCGATTGACGGCAAGGGTCCGATTGAGACCAGCACATCGGCACCTGTTGAACGCGTTGCACCTGGCGTAATTGCTCGTCAGGGTGTAGATCAGCCGTTGCCAACCGGTTACAAGGCGGTTGACTCCATGGTTCCTGTCGGTCGTGGCCAGCGTGAGCTGATCATTGGTGACCGTCAGACCGGCAAGTCGGCGATGGCGATTGATGCCATCATTAACCAGAAAGGCACTGGTATTAAGTGTGTCTACGTGGCGATTGGCCAGAAGCAGTCTTCCATTGCGAACGTGGTTCGTAAACTGGAAGAGCACGGCGCCATGGAACACACCATCATTGTTGCCGCTGGTGCCGCCGATCCTGCAGCGATGCAGTTTCTGGCACCATATGCCGGTTGTGCGATGGGTGAATACTTCCTCGATCGCGGTGAAGACGCCCTGATTGTATACGATGACCTGACCAAACAAGCCTGGGCTTACCGTCAGATCTCATTGTTGCTGAAGCGTCCTCCTGGTCGTGAAGCTTACCCTGGTGACGTTTTCTATTTGCACTCCCGTTTGCTGGAACGTGCTTGTCGGGTGAACCCTGATTACGTCAAAAACGTAAGCGGTGTTGAAGGCAAGACTGGTTCGCTGACGGCCCTGCCGATCATTGAAACCCAGGGCGGTGACGTCTCGGCGTTTGTACCAACCAACGTGATCTCGATCACCGATGGTCAGATCTTCCTGGAAACCAACCTGTTCAACTCTGGCATACGTCCAGCGATGAACGCCGGTATTTCGGTTTCCCGTGTCGGTGGTGCAGCACAGACCAAAATCATCAAGAAGCTGGGCGGTGGTATTCGTCTGGCGCTGGCTCAGTACCGTGAACTGGCAGCGTTTGCCCAGTTCGCTTCTGATCTGGATGAAGCGACCCGCAAGCAGCTGGAACATGGCCGCGCAGTGACCGAGCTGATGAAGCAAGGCCAGTACGCACCGATGTCGACTGCGGAAATGGGTCTGGTGATTTATGCCGCCAATGAAGGCTTCCTGAACGACGTAGAAGTGGCGAAAATCCGTCCATTCGAAGCTGGCCTGCTGAGCTTTGCCAACAGTGAGTTTGCTGAACTGATGGCGAAAATCAACGTGAAAGGCGACTTTAACGACGAGATCGCAGCCGGTCTGAAAGAGTGTATTGAATCTTTCAAGAGCTCTCAGACCTGGTAAGTCCGGGGCTGGCACGGAGCTAATCCCGTGCCAGCGTGGATTCACGCAACGTAAGGCAGCTTGATTATGGCAGTCGGTAAAGAAATTAAAGAGCAGATTACGAGCGTAAAAAGCACGCAAAAAATTACGTCAGCCATGGAAAAAGTGGCTGTTAGTAAAATGCGTCGCGCTCAGCTGCGCATGACCCAGAGCCGTCCATTTGCGGATAAAATCCGTAGTGTTATCGGTCACCTGGCGAATGCGACATCTGAATACCGCCATCGTTATCTGCAAGAACGCGACATCAAGCGCGTTGGTTACATTGTGGTTTCCTCCGACCGTGGCCTGTGTGGCGGTTTGAACAACAACCTGTTCAAGCGTGTTGCACAGCAAGCGAAAAACTGGAAAGAACAAGGCGTGGAAGTAGACTTCTGCTCTGTGGGTGCCAAGGCATCGCTGTTCTTTGCCAATTTTGGTGGCAACGTTGTGGCTGCAAAAACCCATTTGGGTGATGCGCCGGAACTGGCCAGCCTGATCGGTTCGGTAAAAGTGATGCTGGATGCATTTGATGAAGGCAAGATCGATCGCCTGTTCATCATGCACAATCGCTTTGTGAACACCATGACGCAACAGCCCATCGCGGAACAATTGTTGCCGCTAAAAGCGGAAGAAGACGATTCACTGAAATACCACTGGGACTACATCTACGAACCGGATGCCAAGGATATCCTTGAAGGCTTGCTGGTTCGCTATGTTGAGTCCCAGGTGTATCAGGGTGTGGTTGAAAATAATGCCTGTGAACAGGCCGCGCGTATGCTGGCAATGAAAAGTGCCACCGATAACGCCGGTGAGATGATTAACGAGCTGAATCTGCTATACAACAAGGCTCGTCAGGCAGCGATCACCCAGGAAATTTCGGAAATCGTTAGCGGCGCCGCGGCTGTATAAGCCGGGGAACGAAGGTTTTAAGGTTAAGAGGAACCGAATATGAGCGGACGTATCGTACAGATCATCGGTGCCGTTATCGACGTGGAATTCCCACGCGACAGCGTACCCAAGGTCTACGACGCCCTGACCGTTGATGGTACTGAAACTACTCTGGAAGTTCAGCAACAGCTGGGTGATGGCGTGGTTCGTACTATTGCGATGGGCTCCACAGAAGGTCTCAAGCGTGGCCTTCAGGTAACAAACTCTGGCGCTCCCATCTCTGTACCAGTCGGTATCGAGACGTTGGGACGTATTATGGACGTCCTTGGCCGTCCGATTGATGAATGTGGCGAGATCGGTGAAAAAGAGCGTTACTCTATTCACCGTGCAGCGCCCGGCTTCGATGAGCAAGCCAACTCCACCGACCTGCTGGAAACCGGTATCAAGGTAATTGACCTTGTTTGTCCGTTTGCCAAGGGTGGTAAAGTCGGTCTGTTTGGTGGTGCCGGTGTTGGTAAAACCGTCAACATGATGGAGCTGATCAACAACATTGCGAAGGCACACTCCGGTTTGTCGGTATTCGCAGGTGTGGGTGAGCGGACTCGTGAAGGTAACGATTTCTACTACGAAATGGCGGAATCCGGGGTTGTAAACCTGGATGACAAAGCCAAATCCAAAGTAGCGATGGTGTACGGCCAGATGAACGAACCCCCAGGCAACCGTCTGCGTGTGGCTCTGACTGGTCTGACCATGGCAGAGAAATTCCGTGACGAAGGTAAAGACGTACTGTTGTTTGTTGACAACATCTATCGTTATACCCTGGCGGGAACCGAAGTATCTGCACTGCTGGGCCGTATGCCTTCCGCAGTAGGTTACCAGCCGACTCTGGCTGAAGAAATGGGTGTTCTGCAGGAGCGTATTACCTCCACCAAGAACGGCTCCATTACTTCTATCCAGGCGGTATACGTACCAGCGGATGACTTGACGGATCCATCTCCAGCAACCACCTTTGCCCACCTGGACTCCACTGTGGTACTGAGCCGTGACATCGCATCCAAGGGTATTTACCCGGCGATCGATCCACTGGACTCTACCTCACGTCAGCTGGATCCACTGGTTATCGGTAATGAACACTACGACATCGCTCGTGGGGTTCAGGGTGTACTGCAGCGTTATAAAGAGCTGAAGGACATCATTGCGATTCTGGGTATGGACGAACTGTCCGACGAAGACAAGCAGCTGGTTGCTCGTGCACGTAAGATCGAACGTTTCCTGTCTCAGCCGTTCCACGTGGCAGAAGTGTTCACGGGTGCGCCCGGCAAGTACGTTTCACTGAAAGAAACCATCCGTGGTTTCCAGGGTATCCTGAACGGTGATTACGACAACCTGCCAGAGCAAGCCTTCTACATGGTTGGTACCATCGACGAAGCCGTCGAAAAAGCCAAAAACATGTAATACGGGCTGGTAAGGCCGGGTTATTCCGGCTTTACCTCCTCAACCTGAGGAATACCTTATGGCGATCACTGTACATTGCGATATTGTCAGTGCCGAAGAGAATCTCTTCTCCGGTCTGGTCGAGCGCGTCGTCGCTGCAGGCCTGCTGGGTGATCTGGGTGTTGAACCAGGCCATGCGGCGCTGCTGACCCCGCTGAAGCCAGGTCCGGTTCGTATCGTCAAACAAGGCGGTAGCGAAGAGATTGTTTACGTCTCTGGTGGTTATCTGGAAGTTCAGCCAAACAGTGTGACTGTATTGGCTGATACAGCAGTTCGTGCGCACGATATAGACGAAGCTGCTGCTCTGGAAGCCAAGAAACACGCTGAGCAGGCGTTGGAAAATCAGGGTGCAGATTTTGATTATTCTCGTGCTCTGACCCAGCTTGCTGAAGCCGCAGCCCAGCTGCGTACCATTCAGCAAATTCGCGAGAAACTGGGCAAGCATTAAGCTGCCCGTTTTTTTCGTTTAAGCCCTCGAGTATTCGAGGGCTTTTTATTATTGACTGACAGGATGTCGGGTCCCTCCTTTTTCTTCCCAGCCCCTCTTCCTGTTTGCACCGTGTGATTTTCCCAAAGCTCAGGAGAGCGTCATGATGTCTAAAATATTTGCAAAATCCTTGCTGCCTTTGATGGTGGCGTCTTCTTCGTCTGTGATGGCAGGCCAGTTTTATATTGGTGCCGGGATGGCCGGGTTGGCAGGCAGTGGCGAAGAAGAGTACACACAGGGCTCAACCTCCACGACGTACGACTACAGCTATTCGAACGCTTCAATACGTCTTGGCTATCAGTGGAGTTATGCCAATCGTCTGGAGTTGTCTATTGGCTCCATTGATGTCGAATACGATGAAAACTATGAGGATGAAACGTACAGCGGTTTTGACGTTGACTACTACTTCGTCTGGGGTGAAAGCATCAAGCCTTACCTGATGGTGGGACTGGGTTCTTATACGTTTGAGGATTCTGCTCAGTACTTTTCGGATAATGACGATCTTTCCGGGTTGGCATTCAACTTTGGCGGTGGTGTGATCTGGCAGTTCCATGAACATCTGGACGTTGAGTTAGGCTACAAATTCAAGTCCATCAGCTGGCAGGATGCTACGGATGGCTATAATACCTACGAAACCCAATCTACCCACAGTGGTATTGATGCCGCCGTGCACGTGTTGTTCTGATAAACCGTGCTGTCGCCATTTGTGAAACCAGACGTTCAGGCGTCTGGTTTTGTTTCTGACTTGTCTGTTTGCACAGCGTGTATCGACTGATTTTGTTCAAATACCTGGTAAGCCGTTTTCACCACGCTGGCATGGCGTTCGGCCAGGCGTTGGTGATCTTTGTCGTAGCCTCCGCCAATCACAGTCACTACTGGTATTCTTCGTTGCTGGCAATATTCCAGTACCCAGCGATCACGCTGCTGAATCCCCTCAAGGGTTACATTCAGGTGGCCGAGCTCATCCCCTTCCCACACATCCACACCGGCATCGTAAATCACCAGCTCTGGCTGTTGTTCATGAATCAGGCGTTCGAATGTTTCTCTAACGATCGCAAGATAGGCAACATTATCGAGGTATTGATCAAGGCCAATATCGAGGTCACTGCGGCTTTTACGAAATGGAAAATTTTTCTCGCAGTGAATGGAACAGGTAAAGGCGCGGGGTTCGTGCGCCAGCATGGCGGCGGTACCATCGCCCTGATGCACATCCAGATCAAACACAAGCAGCCGTTTGACTTCTCGTCGTCGCAATAAGGTGAGTGCGGTATAGGCGAGGTCGTTGACCAGACAAAAACCGGAGCCAAAATCATAATGGGCATGGTGAGTGCCGCCGCCCAAATGGCTGGCGATGCCATACTGGAGTGCCAGCCGGGCGGCCAGCAGGGTGCCATTGGGTGCGGTCAGGGTGCGGTCAATCAGCCCCTGGCTCCAGGGTAAGCCCAGACGTCGCCAGGCTTTTGCCTCAATGGCATTGTCGAGCAGCCCTTGCAGATAAATCGGACTGTGGGCAATCGCAAGGTCGGCGACGGAGGCCATGGCCGGTTGGTAGAGGTTGTCGCTGATATATCCCTGCTGCAACAGGAGTTCGTACAAACGCACGAACTTGGACATCACAAAGCGGTGGTTTGCGGGGAAGGGACAGGAGTAGTTGGAGTGATAAACCAGCGGCAGCTTCATGAAGAATCAGGGGTCAGGTACTCGATAAAGGCAGTTTCATCCAGTGGTTTGCTAAACAGATAGCCCTGGAATTTGGTGCAACCATGGGACAGAAGGTACTCCCGTTGCTGCTCGGTTTCCACACCTTCGGCGACAATATCCAGATACAGGCTATGGCCCAGCTGGATAATGTAGTCAACAATATTGGCATCGGCAGCGGAGTTGTTGATGTTACTGACAAAGCTGCGATCAATCTTGAGTGTTTGGATCGGCAGGCTCTGGAGGTAACTGAGGGAGGAATAACCAGTGCCAAAATCATCCATCGAGACATTAAAGCCGTGGTGTACCAGCCGTTGAATCAGTGATTTGACCAGCTGCTTGTCATTGACAAAAATCCCCTCGGTGATTTCCAGTTCCACCAATCCTGGCGGGATATCAAATGCTTCGATATGGAACACCAATTGGTCAAAAAAGTTGGCATTGAGGAACTGTACCGGACTGATATTGATGGCGAGTCGTTCGAATCCCTGGGGGAGTAAATGCTGCTGTCGCAGCCTGGCCAGTGTCTGACAGCTGGCTGACAGCACCCAGTCACCCAGTTCTACAATCAGGTTGGCCTCTTCGGCAGCAGCGATAAACAGGTCGGGCGACACTGGCTTGCCCCGGTGTTGCCACCGGCACAGCACCTCAGCGCCAATGATGCGCCCGAGATGGTCAAGCTGTGGTTGAAAGGCCAGGCTGAAGGCTCTGGCCTTGATGGCATCGTGAAGGTCATTGATCAGGCTGAGCTTGCTCTGGGTTTCCCGTTGCATATGCTCGCTATACAGGCTCCAGCCATTACGTCCATGGGCTTTGGCATAATACATGGCGGTATCGGCTTGGCGGATCAGGTCAGACGAGGTGCTCTGGTCAAAAGGAAATAATGAAATACCAATGCTGGCAGACAGGTGGAAGCTGTGTCGATCGTATAAAAACGGTTGCCGGAATTGTTCCAGCAAGGCGCTCGCGAAGTTGGTGGCCTGGTCGACAGCTTCATTGGCATCGCTGTAAAGTTCATCGGGCAGCAACAGGAATTCATCGCCTCCCAGCCGGGCGCACAGATCACGTGGCCCGGCGCAGTGGATTAATCGTTCCGCTGCCTGTCGCAATATGGCGTCGCCGACAGGATGACCCAGCGAGTCATTGATATTCTTGAAATGATCCAGATCGATAAACAGCAGGGCACCAAAACGGGAGCATTTGCGCGCTTCCGACAGGTGTTCCTTGACACGACTCTGCGCCATCTCCCGGTTGCTGAGCCGGGTTAGGGTGTCGTAGTGGGCGCGGTATTCCACCTCTTGCTGTTTCAGCCGCAGTTCCGTCACATCCCGGATCAGCCAGAAGACGCCGTCGACACCCTGCCCATCGCTGCGTTCAAGGCGAAACGGGGTCATGCGGGATTCGAGATAGCGATCCTGATGCTGCAGCGACTCAATCACTACTGACTCCTGACTGATGGCACGTAGCCAGCAAGCCCGGACACTGTCTGACTGTTCGTGTTCGATCCAGCCCCAGGCCGGTTGACCGGTCAGATTACGTGATAGCTCTGACACGCTGCTGTGCTGGTTACCGATGCGTTCGCGAATGTATCCCTCGCGGTCAATCAGGAAGGCAACATCGGGGAAGGTGCGAGAGAAGGCCCGGTCGACAGCGTTTTGCCGCTCAATCTGGGCGATCGATAACTGCAAGTGGCGGCTGAGTTGATTGAAGGTATCGCCCAGCTCGGTAAATTCCCGGCTGCTGCATTGTTCCAGGGTCAGGCCGAGTTCACCCTGGCGCAAGCTTTGGGTAAAGCCCTGCAAGCGTGTTAACGGTGCCAGCACCTGACGTTTGAGTAATTGGCTCAGGCCAAGGCTATAGAGCAGGATCAGGCCCAGTAGCAGGGCCAGCTTTTGCGCCAGGTCGATCAGCATATGGTGATATTCCTGCCGAACGTTGTACCAGGCGACCAGCAACCCCCTGGACTGCTGGCGAATACCACTCTGGTAATAAATCGGCAAGGCGGCGGTGTAGATATTGCCCTGTTCTGACAGTAGCAATGCTTGTTGCTGATTGCCTGGCGATGGGCGACTGTTATGGAGTACGGTTGGCAGTTGCCCTGATGCGCCCATGCGACCACGATCAGTAGAGAACAGGATCAATCCATGTTGAATCACATCGACACGGGTGATATAGCGATGAGTGGCCATATAGCTGACGGATCGGTCTGCGAGGGCGGTGTTTTCTACGGCCAGTGAATGTTGCAGCTGCTGTTGCAGTACACCAAGGTCGTATTCGATCTTGTTTTTCCAGCTGTCATGGAACTGACTGTTGGTCGCATCAAAAAGAAAGTAGGCCACTGCAATGGCTGTCGTGCCCAGTGCCAGTACGGCCCAGGACATCAGAATGAGGCGAATGGAGTAGGATCCATTAGGTCTCACGGCCCGTTCTCTGCGACCAGGGACGCCGTCGTGCGCAGGGTCGGGATAGAGCCGGGCTTCAGCAAGTGGTGGGTTTGCATCAGCTTGACGAGATCACTGGCGTGACGGGACAAGCGGGAGCGAGGGCCAGCCAGTAGTCGCAGATTCTCATCCTGATCGGGCATTGTCAGACCCAAGTAGGCATCTTTGATGTGAGTGGCTGGTAACTTGAGCCGTCGGTTAATGATATCAAGGGCAGCCGGGTCGCCACGTTCAATACGTTGTTTTGATACCAAAAAACCGTTTACCAGGCCACGTAAGGCGGTGTGTCGGGTTGCCAGTAACTCGGTTCTGACGGCGAGCACATCGACAATCTGGCCAGGAATATCGGCACTGGAAAACAGCGGAGTCGCACCGGCGGCAAGCAACTGCAAAGAATACGGCGCAAAGGTGACAGCGGCATCTATCCGGCCAGCAGCCAGCGCATCAAGATATTCATTCTGCCTCAGGTTGACGATGGTGATATCACTGAGCGTGAGCTGTGTCGATGCCAGTGCGGCTTGCAGCATCAAGGCACCGACGGCACTGGTCTCAACGCCAATGCGCAGGCCTGCCAGCTCGGCGACGCTGTGAATCTCTGGCCTGGCCAGAACCACATCGGCTCCCAGGGATTGGTCGCAGATCAGCACCACGGTGAGATCCAGTCCCTCGCTGGTGAGTAGCAAGACCTCGTCCAGTGTCAATGCGGCGCCTTCCAGTTGCCCTTGTCTCATGGCATCCATTACATCGGGAGCACTGGCCAGCTCTACAAGACGTAGTTGCCCGGTATCCAGCAAGCCGTCTTCCCTGGCCAGATAAAAAGGCTCATAACCGGGCCAGACGTTGGTGCCGATGCGTAGCAAGGGTAAGGGAGCATGCTGATCACAGGCACCCAGAGATAGCAATGTCAGCGTGAACAGGCAAAGGTGGAGAAAAGGCACGGCCGCTCCAAAACAAACGATTATTATCAGTCTAGCAGTCAAACTTATAACAGGTTAAGCCGTCCTACGACCAAGGGCGAGTGGCAATCGGGCTGTCAATATGATCCCTTAGCAGACTATCAGGGTTGTCCCCGATCTTGCTGAGCAACGCCTGTTCAGCACTTTATAAAGGCAGCAGGCCTGAAATCCATCCCGCGCAGCAGAGCATATCCTTCAGAGGTTGATGTGAAAAAAGATAATAAAAACAAGATAACAACGACGGAAAATCAGGCAATCTCCAGTTTCGAAAACTTCTTCTATCGCTATGTTGCCTGGTTTCCGATTCTGGTACTACCGGCGCTGGTATGGGAAATGTTCAGCGTCAACGACTATGCCCCGGCAGGGTTGATCGGCGTTATGCATGCCGTGCTGGTGTTCCGTCTGGTCACGATTGCCGGGCAGCAAGGCTGGTTCAAAAAGCGGCAGCAGCTGTAAACAGACAGTGTGCGGTATCGATTGACGTACGGGACTTTTGGGCACGCCGTACTTTTTGACGGGCCACTTTTTGACGGGCCACTTTCTGAGAGGGCAGGGCTGTTGACTGAAGCCAGTATTGGCGGGAGTCCAGCGGATTCCTGTCAATACTGGTGACTCTAAAGAGCCAGATTCCACTCTCCTGCAGCAGAGCAGCCCTAAGTTCGGCAGACTTCCGGGTATTTCAGGCAAGGTTTTCTTCGCGGTCAGCCAATGCACGGCTGGCGCGTATTGCCGCAGCGCGTACCTGGTCTGGCGCAGTGCCACCAATGTGGTTACGAGCGGCGACTGAGCCTTCCAGTGTCAGCACTTCAAACACATCGGCACTGATTTCAGCAGAGAACTGCTGCAACTCTTCCAGCGTCATGTCACTGAGATCCTTGCCCTGTGCCAGACCATAAGCGACAGCCTTGCCAACAATTTCATGGGCATCGCGGAAGGGAATGCCCTTGCGCACCACGTAGTCAGCGAGGTCGGTGGCGGTGGAGAAGCCGCGCTTGGCAGCATCCCGCATATCGTCCCGGCGTGCTTGCAGATGGGGAGCCATATCGGCGAATGCCCGCAGGCTGTCCCGCAGGGTATCGACGGTGTCAAACAGTGGCTCCTTGTCTTCCTGATTGTCCTTGTTGTAGGCCAATGGCTGGGATTTCATCAGTGTCAGCAGGCTGACCAAGTGGCCATAAACCCGACCGGTCTTGCCGCGTACCAACTCGGGGACGTCCGGGTTCTTTTTCTGCGGCATGATGGATGAACCGGTACAGAAACGATCCGGCAGATCGATAAAACGGAACTGCGCCGAAGCCCACAGCACCAGCTCTTCTGAAAAACGCGACATATGCATCATGATCAGGGCCGCAGCGCTGCTGAATTCGATGGCAAAATCGCGATCGGAGACCGAATCCAGGCTGTTCTCGGTAGGGGCATCAAAACCCAGTAGTTCGGCAGTGTAAAAACGATCAATCGGATAGGTCGTGCCCGCCAGGGCAGCAGCGCCGAGTGGCAACTGGTTCATGCGTTTCCGGCAGTCCTGCAGACGCGCATAGTCACGTTCCAGCATCGCATTCCAGGCCAGCAAATGGTGACCAAAGGTGACGGGTTGTGCCGTTTGCAGGTGGGTGAAGCCGGGCATGATGGTATCGGCTTCCCGGCTGGCCAGTTCGATCAGGCCCTGCTGCAAGCGGGTCAGTTCGGAGCAGATGAGATCAATTTCGTCGCGCAGGTACAAGCGGATATCGGTCGCGACCTGATCATTACGAGAGCGGCCGGTGTGCAGTTTTTTGCCGGTAATACCGATTTTGGCGGTCAGCGCGGCCTCGATGTTCATATGAACGTCTTCCAGTGCGACCGACCAGTTGAAGTTGCCGCGTTCAATTTCGATCCGAACTTCTTCCAGACCGCGAATAATATCGTCGCGCTCGGCGTTGGTCAGCACGCCGACATGCGCCAGCATGCGGGCATGGGCAACCGATCCCTGAATGTCCTGACGGTACATGCGCTGGTCAAAGTCCACCGACGCGGTGTAACGGGCAACAAAAGCATCGGTTGGCTCGGCAAAACGGCCGCCCCACGAGGCATTGGTGGATTGATCAGTCATGTGGTCCCCTTAAATAAACACAAACGTTGTCGGCCGCTGGCGATGCCAGCGGCAACATAAAATTTCAAGGGGCAGAGTATACCTGCGGCGTGCCAACGGTTTAACCGGAATGTGGAGCAGATACTTGCCGTCACTCGTGACTAAAGCGAGACTAGCGACCTGTCGGTGCTCCAAGTCCGACAGACTCCCAGCTGTTTATCTCATTCCATGGCCAAAGGCGTCCGTTATGCCGAACACTCCCGCCGTTGTCAGTCGTCAGCATGATCGCGGTTTGCTGGATGCTTTTTTTCTGCCGGATCTCTGCAACACCCGAGCGATCCTGTTTTTGTTGGCGGTCAGCGAGGGGCTGGTGGCGATTCTGACGCTGATGGAGTCGTCCCTGGCGGCGTTTTCCTGGGAGCGGTTCGGCCTGGTGTCGCTGTTTGTGCAATGGGTTGCGTTGCTCTCGGTGGCTATTTTGTGTCAGTTACGTTTTGTTCTGGTGCAAGTCAACGTCATGCTGGTGTCGGTATTGGCGTTGTTGCTGGTGCAGCTGGTGACGCTAGGGGTCGGACTAATGGCAGACTGGCTCTGGCCGACCAGTCTGCGGAGCATTGATTGGCTCTGGCTTGCTCGCAATGCGCTGGTCAGTGCGCTGGTGACGGCGTTGGCGTTGCGTTATTTCTACGTTCAGAGCCAGTGGCGGATACAGGCACAGGCCGAACTCAAGGCGCGGCTGTCGGCCTTGCAGGCGAATATTCGTCCGCACTTTTTTTTCAACACGCTGAACACTGTGGCGGCATTGATTGTGATCGACCCGGAAAAAGCCGAAAACATGCTGCTGGATCTGGCGCAGTTGTTCCGGGTGGTATTAAAAGCCGATGACCAGCCCTCTACCTTGGCGCAGGAGATTGAATTTGGCCAGCGCTATCTGGACATCGAGCATACCCGGTTGGGCGCGCGGCTGGAGGTTGAATGGCAACTGCCAGAGCCATTGCCAGAGATCACCATGCCAGCACTGATTCTCCAGCCCTTGCTGGAAAATGCCGTCTACCATGGTGTGCAGCCATTGGTGGAGGGTGGCTGGATTCGTATTTCGCTGACCGCCGTCGCCGATGGCTGGGAGCTGGCGGTGGCGAATGCCCGCCTTCCCGGTGCCAGTACGCCAGGTAACGGCATTGCCCAGCGTAATATTCGCACTCGGCTGGAAACTCTGTTTGGTGAATCTGCCCGGCTGCAGACCGCAGAGCTGCCAGATGAATATCAGGCGCGGATATTGATTCCGCAGCATTCTGGAGAGTATACCCATGAGTTATCGCATCGCTCTGGTTGATGATGAGCCGCTGGCCCGTGACCGGCTGGCGCGATTGATAGGAGAGCACCCGGACTTTGAACTGGTGGCTGAACTGGAAAGCGGCGATGCCGTGTTGGAGTGGCTGGTATTCAACGGTGTTGATGTGCTGTTACTCGATATCCAGATGCCCGGTCGTAGCGGCCTCGAAACCGCGCAGGCCTTGCAGCAACACGCGCATCCCCCGCTAGTGGTGTTTTGTACCGCTTTTGACGAACACGCGTTGGATGCCTTTGGCGTCAGTGCGATTGATTATTTGCTCAAGCCGGTGCGTCCGGCGGATTTGCAGCGGGCACTGGATCGGGTCAGAGAGCGCTTGGCCGGCCGGGCGCAACGCCGCATCGCCACCCTTGGGGTGCGCAGTCATCTGACTGCCCGTACCCATATGGGGCTGCAGCTGATTCCGGTGGAAGAAGTCTGCTACTTTTTGGCCGACCAGAAATACGTAAACGCTATCCACGAGCAGGGCGAAACCCTGATCGATGACAGCCTGCGCCAGCTTGAAGACGAGTTTGGTGATCGCTTCGTCCGTGTACACCGCAGTGCACTGGTGGCGCGGGATCGTATCGTTCGGCTGGAAACCCTGGAAGGTGGTGGCCACCTTGTCTATTTGCGTGGTCTTGAAGTGGGTGTGGCGGTCAGTAGGCGTCATTTGCCGGAAGTTCGCAAGGTAATGAAGTCACTGTAATGGGCCGATAATGGCATTTGCTGATCCGGGTAATTTCAGCTGACGCGCCAGCACTGGTATGATTCGGCAAATTTATGATATCGCGGCGGTCTGCCAGTCAGGCCGTTACGCTTCTCGTCGAACAAGGATCATTATGTCGTCAGCACGCCTGCTCCGTATTGCCACCCGCAAAAGTCCCCTGGCCCTGTGGCAGGCTGAACATATCAAAGCCCGCCTGCTGGCATTGCATGGCGGGCTTGAAGTCGAGCTGGTGACCTTCTCGACCCAGGGCGACAAAATTCTCGATACCCCATTAGCCAAAATCGGTGGCAAGGGCTTGTTCGTCAAAGAGCTTGAGGTGGCGATGCTGGACGGCCGGGCGGACATTGCCGTGCACTCCATGAAAGATGTGCCGATGGAATTTCCGCCAGGACTGGAACTGGGTGTCATCTGTGAGCGGGAAAATCCGCTGGATGCCTTTGTATCCAACCATTACCGCAGTGTTAACGAACTGCCACAAGGGGCCATCGTCGGCACGTCGAGCTTGCGTCGTCAGTGCCAGTTGCAACAGCAGCGACCGGATTTACAGATCCGATCTCTGCGGGGCAATGTCCAGACCCGACTCGGCAAGCTCGATGGCGGTGAGTTTGACGCCATCATACTGGCATCCGCCGGGCTGTTACGGATGGCAATGGCAGACCGCCTGACGGCGTTTATGGCGGCGGAACAGTCACTGCCAGCCGGTGGTCAGGGGGCCTTGGGCATCGAATGGCGCAGCGACGACGACACCATCAAGGCACTGATTGCCCCGTTGGGCCATGCCGACACCACCGCGTGCGTACTGGCGGAGCGGGCATTGAATCGTCGCCTGCAAGGAGGCTGTCAGGTGCCGATTGCCGCTTATGCCGAACGTGTGGGCGAACAACTGACCTTGCGGGGGCTGGTCGGTTCGGTGGATGGCAGTACCGTATTGACCACCCGGCAACAGGGAGCGATAGCCGATGCCGAGGCGATTGGTATTCTGGCGGCGGAACATTTACTGGCCCAAGGTGCTGGCGAGATTTTGTCGGCCGTTTACGGCCACGAGGTGCGCTAGGCCTTGGTGACGATTCTGGTGACTCGCCCCGAGGGTCAGGCTGATCGGCTGATCGGCGCACTGGAGCAGTGTGGTTATCAGGTATTACATCGTCCACTGATGGCGATTCAACCGGTTGCCGCAGACAGCCCGGCAGCGCGAGCAACCCGCAGTTGTATGCTCGACCTTGACCTGTATCAGCAGGTGATTGCTATCAGTGCCAATGCCGCCCGGCAAGGGCTGGCCTGGCTGGATGAATTCTGGCCCCAGCCACCACTGGGTCTGGACTGGTACGGCGTTGGCCCTGCCAGTGTCGAGCCACTGCGGGAGTTCGGTCTGGATGCCCAGTGTCCGGCCAGCCGCTATGACAGTGAAGGACTGCTTGCATTAGCCGCCTTGCAGCAGATCGCAGAACAACGCATTCTGATCTGGCGCGGAGTGGGCGGCCGTGAAACGCTGGCCAGTGAGTTACGCGCCCGAGGAGCCCGTGTTGACTATGCCGAGCTATATGAGCGGCAGCCGGTGCCGTATAGCCGCGACGACTGGGACGCGGCATTGGCAGCTTGTCCATGGCTGTTGCTCAGCAGCGGGCAGGCGCTGGATATTATTGAAGGGCAGGTGCCAGAGTTGGCCAGACGTATCGCCGGGTTGATATTGCCCAGCGAAGGTATTGCCGCAGCGGCGCGCGCCAAAGGCTATGATCCGGTACTGGTACCCGCCAGTGCACGGGATGAAGATATGCTCAGTTGCCTGGCAGCGCAGCTGTAACCCGATAACCAGGTCGCAAGCGGCGGCGGTGACAGGAAGACAGACGTGGATAACAACAAAGACAAGCAGAACACAGCAGGCACGCCGGCAGACAGCAGCGGCTCCGGCTCCGATCAGCCGTCCAGCCCTGAAACGCTGGCGCTGGAACCGCAAACAACGACTGCAGCCGCAGACAAAATGACGGCGGCAGACAGTCTGGCAGATTCTGATGTTGCTCCTGAAGAACCCGCACCAAATCGCACAACGGTCAAGGCCGACCAGCCGCCACGGCGATCGTCGCTTGGCATCTGGCTGCTTGTGCTGTTGGTATTACTGTCGTTGGCGGCATCTGCTGCACTGGTGTGGTACGGATTACAACAGCGTCAACAGGTCGACCAGCTGCAACAACAGTTGCAGGGACTGAGCCAACAAGCACAGTCTGATCATCAGGCGTTGAGTGCCCTGGGCCAACGTCAGCAACAGCTGGACGCTGGCAATCGTAGCCTGAAGGAGCAACTGGCGACGGTATCGAATCAGTCGGTACACAATGAGCAGCGACTGGCCCAGCTGGCCGGTTCGGATCGTCAGGACTGGCTGCTGGCAGAAGTGGAATATCTGCTGCGCCTGGCCAACCAGCGCCTGGGTCTGGAACACGACGTGAGCGGTGCCGCCGCGATGCTGGAAGCTGCAGACAAGGTGCTGCTGGAAACCCGCAATCCGGCTTACGATGCGGTGCGAGCTAAAATTGCTACTGAAATCCAGCAGCTGCGGCAGGTTCCGGGTGTCGACAAGGTGGGTGCGATTGCCCGCTTGCAGGCGATGCAGGATTCACTTGATCAGATCGACTGGTTACCGCAAGTACGCTTGTCGTCAACATCAACATCAACATCAACATCAACATCAACATCAACATCAACATCAACATCAACATCAACATCAACATCAACGTCAGTGCCAGCGCCAAGTGCCACTGTCGAGGTTGAGACCGACACGGCACCACAACACTGGTACCAGCAGTTATTCAGCGAGCTAAAGCAGGGCATTGGTCAGGTCGTGCGTATTCGTCGTCAGGCAACCCCCCTTGATATTCCGATGGCACCGGAGCAGGCCTATTACCTGCAACAGAATGCCCGCTTGATGCTGGAACAGGCACAACTGGCCATGTTGCGCGGTGATCAGAATCTCTACGATCGCAGCCTCAGCCGGGTAAACCGCTGGGTAAGCCAGTATCTGCCGAAAGAGGATCAGGCAGTGCTGGCGTTACGTGAGCTGCTAAGCCAGCTGCAACAATGGCAGGTTAGTCCGGCAGTTCCGGATATCAGTGGCTCCTTGCAGGCCTTGCGTGTCCGTATGGCACTCGATACAACCACATCGGCAGCTGAGCCAGCCCGAACCCACACGGTCGAACCTCCGGTGGTGTCTGAGGTGCCAGCGGAACCCGGCTCGCAAGGAGCACAACCATGAAGCGCTGGTTGCTGTTTTTTGTGATTACCCTGGTCGTCGCGCTGGGGGTCGGATCGCTCGCCGGGCAGGATGCTGGCTATGTTTTGTTGAGCTGGGGCCATTACAGCATTGAAACCAGTTTGTGGTTTTTTCTGCTGCTGTTGGGCTTGATGCTGGTGGTGGTGTATTTCCTGTTTCGCTTTAGCCTGGTGATGCTGGGATCCGACTGGCGTTTTAATGAATGGCGGCGCAGCCGGCGTACGGCCCGCGCCCGCAAGCAAACCACCCGTGGGCTGTTGTCGTTGGCGTTGGGCCAGTGGGCCAGAGCCGAACGACTGCTGACGCGTTCAGCTACCGATACCGACATGCCGCTGATCAACTATCTGGCGGCTGCCCGTGCGGCGTATGAGCAAGGCAAGCACGACACCACCGATGAGTTGTTGAATGCCGCCAATAAAAGTACCCGTGGGGCCGAGTTGGCAGTGGGGATTTCCCATGCGCAACTGCTCATCTCCCGTGGTCACAAGGAGCAGGCGCTGGCGGTGTTGGTCAGCTTGCGGGATCGTTATCCGCGCCACAGCTATTTGCTCAAGCTGCTGGTACGGCTGTATCAGGATCTTGAAGACTGGGTGGCTTTGCATGAGTTGCTGCCGGTACTGAGTAAGACGGGTAAAATCCCTCAGAATAAAATTATCGAGCTGGAAGAAAAAGTTTATCTGCAGTTGATCGACCGCACTGCG
Source organism: Oceanobacter antarcticus (assembly GCF_044962685.1). Lineage (NCBI taxonomy): Bacteria > Pseudomonadati > Pseudomonadota > Gammaproteobacteria > Oceanospirillales > Oceanospirillaceae > Oceanobacter > Oceanobacter antarcticus. Next base: position 8,837 of record NZ_JBBKTX010000022.1, on the reverse strand, counting down.
AAGAGTCATCAGGGCAAAGACCCGGTTCCAGCACTAAAAAAACTGTATCAGTCGATGCCGCGCCATTGTCGTCACCAAGCGGATATTCTGCTGCACTACGCCAAAACCTTGCATGAGCTGGGTGAAGACGAACAGGCGGAAACGGATTTGCGCCATGGCCTGACTTACGTCTGGCGCGATGAACTGTTGATCGCCTATGCCGGATTAAATGGAGTTGATGCTCGCCGACGTTTCCTGTTCGCAGAAAAGCAGTTACAGGGGCGGCCTAATGATCCGGTACTGCTGCTGATATTGGCGCAGCTGGCGCTACGTATTGAGCAGCCAGAGCGTGCCAAGGAATTTCTGCTGATGGGCTTGAAGCTTAAAAGCTTGCCGGAGCTGAACGCCGAAATGGGCAAGTTGCTGGTGCAGGAGCAGGATCACGTCGGTGCCAGCCGCTATTTCCAGAAGGCGCTGGCGCAGCAGGAGTGCCAGCCGGGCGGGTAAACACCTCCCCGCTTGTTGGCTGGCGGTTTATCGCTGAGCTATTGCAGGCGGACAGGCTTGCCAGCTGCTTGCCGCGTTGCCACCCACTCGTCATAAGTTTTAGCGGCGGTGTTGCCTGAGATGTTCAGCAAGACCTCGAAATAGTCCTCATTAAACTTGTCTGCCAGTACCCTGGCACGCTGTTTACCTTTGACGACATAGACGGATTGCAGGTTCTGGTGATCAAAATCCCGCCAGGTTTGTGGATCCTTGACACTGGTGTAGGTGTGGTTTTCCAGCGCTGTGATCAGCTTGCTGCTGTTCAGGCTGCCCGTCCGTTCTACGGCAGACTTGAACTCATAAACAATACTGTAGGCGGAAGCGGCAGAGCTGGAAGGGTATTTCTGGAAGCGCTCGGCAAAGCGTTCGACAAACTGTTTCCCTTTTTCAAAGCCGTACAAATAGGGCACTTGCCAGCACCAGGGCACGGCTCCGATCACATCTTCCATCACACCAGCACCGGCTGACTTGGCCATTCCCAGCGTCAGATTCGGTACTACAATCGTCATTTTTTCTTTCAGCCCCATGCGATAGGCCAGGTTCAGCGCAGTCGCCATATCATCACCAAACTGGATCATCATCAGTACGTCAGCCCCGGAGCGTTCTGCGGCGGTCAGGGCGTTTTCAATATCAGACTGTTTCGGGCGTGGGAAGGGAACCAGCACGCCGGGGTGCATGTTTTCGTCTTTGGTATTGGTGAAGTTACGCAACGAGCTCTCGGTCGAATGGCCCCAGCTATAGTCTGCCGTCAGGTAGAACACTTTTTTGCCCGCCAGACTCTGGTTGAGATAAAACGCCAGCGCCTTGGCTGCCATCCAGGCGTTGTAGGTTTCGCGAAACATATACCGCTGGCCTTCTTCGTCGGTGGTCTCGTTGGCATAGGTCAGGGTCCCGAAGTAGATCAGTCCCTGGCGTGCCGCTTCTTTGCCCGCCGCGATAGCAACGGCACTGGAAGAGCCACCAAACAGCATGGAGGCACCCTGAGCAGCAAGATGCTTGACATTTTCAACTGCTTTTTCCGGTTTGGAAGCGGTGTTGGCGGTGAGTAATTCAAGCGGGCGTCCCAGCAGGCCACCAGCCGCATTAATCTCTTCGATGGCCATCAGTGCGCCACGGGCCTGGGCGATACCCTGTTCCTTGTAACGACCAGTGGACGGATAGTTCAGCCCTAGCCGAATAGGATCGGCGGCGTGGCTGGCGAGTGTCGACAGGGCGAGAGCAATGAATACAACGCAACGAAACATGGAGGTAACCTTCTTATTATTGTGGTTACATCTTGAGCGTTTTTGGCGACCAAGGCGTTACGCCATTGGTCGCATAGAGGGTGGTATTTATAGCCAGGTTGACGGCTGAGTCGACGTTTAGTCCGGGTTGTTGATATGGACATCCATCTGTGGAAATGGAATCTCGATGCCTTCAGCGTCAAAACGCAGCTTGATGGCTTCGGTCAGATCCCATTTGACGGCCCAATAGTCCGATGCCTTGACCCAAGGACGTACGACAAAGTTGACGGAGGAATCGGCCAGTTCGGATACCGCGACCTTGAACTCGGGATCCTTTAATACGCGCTCATCGCTGGCCAGCATGTCCATCAGAATTTTTTTGGCCAGCAGCAGGTCACTGCCGTAAGAGATGCCGACCACCATATCCAGACGGCGGGTGGCCTCTTCCGAGTAGTTAACCATAGTGTTGCCAAAGACATTGGAGTTCGGAACGGTCACTACCCGGTTGTCGGGGGTTTTCAGGCGTGTGCTGAAAATGGTGATTTTATCAACGGATCCGGCAACGCCATCAACTTCGACATAGTCGCCGACCTTGAACGGGCGAAACAGAATCAGCATGACTCCTGCGGCAAAATGCGACAGCGAATCTTTTAATGCCAGACCAACGGCCAGGCCAGCGGCACCGAGCAAGGTGATCAGTGAGGTGGTATCCAGCCCCAGCTGCGAGAGTGAGATGACAATCACCAGTACCAGTAACAGCGCACCCAGTACCGTACCCACAAAATCGGTCAGGATAGGTTCAACCTTGGCTTTGCCCATCATGCTGAGTACCGCCTTGACCAGCAGATTGGCGATCATGCGGCCAACAATAAAAACAACCAATGCCAGTATGATCTGGGTTCCCCACGGTAGCAGGTATTCTGCCCATATTTCTTCGCTGGAAATTGAATTGCCCAGTTGATTTAACCAGTCCATAAATGCTCCTTGATGATTGCTCTTTCGATGTCAGGTTAGCGTATGCTCGGCTCACCATAGTCGAGTAACTGGCCAGGGTTGTCGGAATGTTAAGACCGCAACGGTGCCGTTACTCGAACTCCATTGTTGGCCAAATCGGCAGGAGTCTGCCAGCTGTCACCCTCTTTGTCAGGCCTTTTGTGGCCGTGGTGCGTAGGCCAGGACATCGGAATGAAGATTGGCTTCGCTTAACCCCAGCGGCTCCAGTTGGTCGAGGGTGCCGTACACCATATTCGGTGAACCACAGGCATAGGCGTGGACGCCATTCAGATCTTTGAAGTCGTGTTGAATCACCTGATAGATCCAGCCCGCACGGCCGTTCCAGTCGTCGGCGTGTTGTTCCAGAATCGGGTGAAAATGCAGGTTGGCGTGGTCGTGATCCCACTGCCGTGGCAAGTCGGCCATGTAGAAGCCGCCGGAACTGCGGTTCGACCAATACAGATGAATTTCCTGCTCCGGTGCCAGTGCCAGAATCCCTTCGGCCAGTGCCTTGATTTGAGCAAAACCGGTACCGGCCGCGATCAGAATAATCGGCTTGCCAGCGCAGGCCTGCAACTGTGTTGGCGAGACAAAGCAGTCACCCATTGGCAGGGTGACTGTGATTGTCGGGCTATTTTGCAGCTGGCTAATCACTCGTGCCGCAGTATCGCTGGCATTGGCAATATGCAGTTCCAGCAGGCGTGGCTCTTTGCCGGTTAGGCTGCCCGGCGCGCTGGCAATGGAATAGGGAATTTGCCGGGTGGCACCGTCGGCCTCCTGGATAGGCAGCATCAAATACTGTCCTGGCCAGAAATCCAGCACCTTGCCCGCCGGAGCCAGCAGCTCGACGGCATACACTTCGTCATTCAGTGCGACGACTGACTGAATCTGCATTGCCAGGTTAACCTGGTGCTTGAAATCCGGCTGCTGAACATTGGCCATAAAAATCTGGGTATCCGTTTTGGGAATTGCTACGCAGCATAATACCCGATTGTTTTTATCAAGTATTTGGCTGCCCATGGGATTGATAAATTCCAGTGCGCCAGTGACCCAGTCGGCGGCACAGATTTCACAGACGCCGTTTTTACAGGCGGTTTTCATCTTGATGCCGTGTTCACGGGCGGCATCCATCAGCGTCTGATCGGTGCGACAGCGCATGGTTACCTGGTTGGGCATAAAGGTGACGGTAACCGTTCCGCTGTTTTGAACGTCACTCACGGCTCTGCATCCATCGGGTCGAGGCCCAGTTCCGACCAGATGTCATCGATATATGCAACGACGCTCGGGTCTTTCACAATCGGGGTGCCCCATTCGCGGCTGGTTTCGCCAGGCCATTTGTTGGTGGCATCCATCCCCATTTTCGAACCCAGACCAGAGACTGGCGAGGCAAAATCGAGGTAGTCGATGGGGGTGTTTTCTATCAGGGTGGTGTCCCGTGCCGGATCCATGCGGGTAGTGATCGCCCAAATCACGTCTTTCCAGTCGCGAGTGTTCACATCGTCGTCTACCACAATGACAAACTTGGTGTACATAAACTGGCGTAAAAACGACCATACCCCCATCATCACCCGTTTGGCGTGACCGGGGTACTGCTTCTTCATGCTGACAATCGCCATGCGGTAAGAACAGCCTTCTGGCGGCAGATAGAAGTCGACGATTTCTGGAAACTGCTTTTGCAGAATCGGTACAAATACCTCGTTCAGGGCCACACCAAGGATTGCGGGTTCATCCGGTGGCCGACCGGTATAAGTACTGTGGTAAATAGGATCGCGGCGGTGGGTAATGCGTTCGACGGTGAAGACCGGGAACTGATCGACTTCGTTGTAGTAACCAGTGTGGTCACCATAGGGCCCTTCCGGCGCCATTTCACCAGCATGGATCACGCCTTCCAATACGATCTCGGCACTGGCAGGCAGCAATAATTCGTTACCGATACTTTTTACCAGCTCGGTTTTGCTGTCGCGCAGCAGGCCGGCAAACGCGTATTCGCTGAGGGTATCCGGTACCGGCGTGACGGCCCCCAAAATGGTCGCGGGGTCGGCCCCTAGTGCCACGGTAACCGGGAAGGGTTCGCCCGGATGCGCCTTTTGCCATTCCAGAAAATCGAGTGCGCCACCCCGATGGCTGAGCCAGCGCATAATCACCTTGTTTTTGCCGATGACCTGCTGGCGATAAATACCCAGATTATGGCGCTCTTTGTGTGGGCCTTTGGTGATCACCAAAGGCCAGGTGATCAGTGGAGCGACATCACCAGGCCAGCAATGCATCACCGGAATCTTGCCCAGATCCACGTCATCACCTTCAATCACCACCTGCTGACAGGGTGCTTTTTTAACCACACTCGGGCCCATGGTGAGGACTTTCTTGAAAATCGGCAGCTTTTCCCAGACGTCTTTCATGCCCTTGGGTGGCTCTGGCTCTTTCAGAAAAGCCAGCAGCTTGCCGACTTCCCGCAGCGCCTCCACCGAGTTTTCACCCATCCCCATCGCCACCCGCTTGGGCGTACCAAACAGGTTCGCCAGCACGGGCATATCGTAACCCTTGGGGTTCTCGAACAGCAGTGCCGGGCCTTCGGCGCGTAACACCCGGTCGGCAATTTCAGTCATTTCCAGATGCGGATCGACGGGATAACTGATGCGCTTGAGTTCACCCAGCGCTTCCAGCTGGTCGATAAAGTCGCGAAGGTCGTTGTATTTCACTCGGTTGCCTCACTTTCAGGAAGGGACATGATAGCAATGGGCTGTGGTGATGGGCCAATGGCTTTGTTGCAATACCGTGTCATGAACTATTGGGCGGGCTGAACGTCCTGCTATTCCTCCACCAAAGCTGACCTGCGTCCCTCGCTCCTCTATAATAGCCCGCTATTTTGCTGATCGGAGCCGACCCATGCAGGCACGAATGACGTTGATGCTGGCGGCCATCGCCGGTTTTCTGGGCGTAGCACTCGGTGCATTTGGTGCCCATGGCCTCAAAGACCATCTGACGCCGCCGATGATGACAGTCTACCAGACCGCCGTTGACTACCATCTGCTGCACGCCGCCGTGTTGCTGGGCCTGGGGGTTTGGCAACTGCAGCAGCCGCAGGTCTGGCTCAATCGGGCGGCGCTGTTTATGGTGCTTGGGTTATTGCTGTTTTGCGGCAGTCTGTACGCCATGGTGCTGTTGAATATTCGCATGCTGGGCATGATCACCCCGATTGGCGGCGTCAGCTGGCTGATTGGTTGGGGCTTGTTATTTATCGCGGCCCGTTCGATGACGACTTCTACTTCCACTGATTAACGTTAGGCATTCCTGAGTGACAGAACACGAGTCCAACAACCTGAACGACAACCTTCCGAATGACACCGCCACTTCCCTGCCTGAAGGGGATGAAATTGCGGCGGAGCAAGCGTCTGTAGACGACAAGCCGGTCTATCGTCGTGGTATCAAAAGCTTTGTGATCCGCGCCGGTCGCCTGACCAAAGGTCAGGAACAGGCACTGGAGCGTAAATGGACGGAGTGGGGTCTGGAATTGGCCGACGGCCCAATCGTTCCGGCTGACGTGTTTGGGCGTGCCGCTCATACCGTACTGGAAATTGGCTACGGCATGGGCCAGTCACTGGTCGAAATGGCCGTTCAGGCCCCCGAAAAAAACTTTATCGGCGTGGAAGTCCATCTGCCAGGTGTGGGTTCTTTGCTGAATTTGGCGGAAGAAGCGGGGGTTATGAATGTGCGCACCTACAAGGATGATGCCATTGAAGTGCTGAAACTGATTCCGGATAACAGCATCGATACCATCCAACTGTTTTTCCCCGACCCGTGGCACAAGAAAAAACACCACAAGCGCCGCATTGTACAAACCGAATTCGCCCAGACCCTGCGCCGTATTCTCAAGCCGGGTGGCATCTTTCATATGGCCACCGACTGGGAAAACTATATGGAACACATGATCGAGGTAATGGATGCGCAAGCAGGGTACGAGAATATTGCTGGCTCCGGCCAGTGTGTTGAACGCCCGGACGAACGCCCGCTGACCCGCTTTGAAAAGCGGGGTCAGGGTAAAGGCCACGGCGTTTGGGATATAAAGTACCGAAAAATTGACTAACACCCGATAGTAATAGCAAAGATGCATCGTTAAGTGATGGCATCGGATACAGAATTAACTATTCAACGTCTGGCTTCGACGGCCGACGTCTGACGGAGCATCAACATGCAAAAGAAAGATAAAGAAAAAGTATTTGGTGGTGACTGGAGCGAAGCCCAACTGAGTGAATTTCTCAACGTCCCTAGCTACGATGGCGACAGCTCGGATTATATTGGTGCCATCCGTGCCTACCGCTACATGGTACCCGGCACGTTTGCCCAGTATATCGAACTGTTCAAGGCTCAGGGCCACGACCTGAATGCCACCAACGCTGCGGGTGACACCATTCTGGGCACCATCAGCCAGCATGAGAAAGGCGCGGAATACGCCGAGATTCTGAAGGATGCAGGGGCCGTCTGACGTTCGACGTCGGGTGGTGTCTTCAAGTGGCAGAGGACGAATGTTGTCTGCTTTTACTGTTCAGACCATGCAATATCAAAACGCTTGGCCAGTTTTGCCAGGCGTTTATCCTCTGTCCACAGAACGCCTTCCGGGCTGATCAATACCGATGCCAGCAGGTTGATATATGTGTCGAGCGAAGCCGCGCCAGATCGCTCAGTGTCTGTTGTCGTTGCGGCGGCGTACCACACGCCAACTCACCAATGACCATTGGATGCAGGCTGACCTGACCTGTCATCAGTAAATGAGCCAAAGCGGAATTTGGGCGGCGGAAATGATTGACTCATACCGACGTATCAACCAATACGTTCATTGGTTTTCAGGTACTTCTCGCTGGCCGGCCATCGTCGGTGCCGTACCACCCAGACAGGCCAGCCGTTTGGCTGATTCGACACGGACAAAGGTTTGCATTGCCTGACGCACCAGTGCCGCTTTGTCGGTGCCGGGAGCCGCCAGGGACAAGGCGCTGTAATAAAGCTCATCGTCGATTGTGATTGTGGTTCGCATGGTTCTTCCTGTCGGGTTCTGGCCGTATGGTTTTTGATGCGGTTAATCATCAATCAATAGCAGCATTGCTGTACGATATTTGGTCAATGAGATTTTCAAAGGACGATCGTCATATGAACACCACGAACTCCAGTGATTTTGATCAGGAACAAATTCAAGCCAGGCTGGTAACGATCGCTGAAAAAGATAGAAATGGTGTCATTCTGTTCGCTGTCCGTTGTGCTCTTCGAGGAATTCCACGTTTAACAATTTCTTCCAATAAGGGGTTTCATTTTAAGCAGGAGCAGCGTCTCAATATATATGGTTAGGATATGGAGAGCTTGTTATTTGACGCTTCAAAAATGTTGTAACAACGGTCGATTGGATCTACACGAACCAGCTTTTTGGGTATATGAAGCTTCAGTCGAGGCGATTAACTCTGAAATCGAAAATATCGTGTTGGCTGCAAAAGATGCCGCTGATACAGGAGCTGAGATTTTTCGTGAGCATGCCACCCACGGTGCCGCCATTCGCAATGGTACTCGACTGGCAGCGAGTGCTGCATTTCGCGTTGCGTTAATCGACAGCGAGTCTTTATTCGCCGATTTACTGTTGTTGGAGCAGGGTAAATTAACGGTTTTTCATCCACTCTGCTGTGATACATCGGTAGTGAATAAACAGATTGATATTGATTCTTTCGTCTCTGCGTGCGGCTTTTGTGCATTAGGAGAAATTGCTGACGTTTATAGTGTTCTATTTTATGGCGGCGAGAAAGCACAGCACCTTATAGAAAAATCGTGGATGCCGCAGGAGTCTGATATGACGACGCAAACCGTGACCCACCCCATCAGTCCTGCCTTGCGACTGTTGCCTCTGGCGCTGGCCGTATTCTTTGCCGGATGCGCCAACCGGCCCCGGATTACCAGACCCCGGATGCGCCGATAGCCGACTCCTGGCCTCAAGGTGAAGGGGACATATATAGACGCTTCCCCAATATCAAGGATGACTTGGCCCTGACACCTGCCATATGCCCTTGATTTATTTCCTGTTAACCATCACTTGTTCGTTGCGATGACAGTGGCAGTTCT